>RFXC01000001.1 GCA_009921765.1 Betaproteobacteria bacterium
AGATCGGCAAGGTGCTGGATCAGCCTGCCGCCTGCGAAGTCGCTGTCGCGGAGGTGACTCTCGAAATTGCGCCAGGGCACCACATCGAAGGTGTGCAGGCTCCCCCGCGCAGCTTGGGCGAGGGCAAACGATCCCATGCCGGTGAACGTGCCGATCTCGACAATGGACTCGGGCTCAAGCAAGGTGACAAGCGCTTTCAGCAACCGGTAGTGCTCGCCTGGGTAACGGTTGTAGAGCACGCTGTCGGCAAGCTCGGGGCGAAAGCCGGTGATCGGGGTGCGCGCGGCGAGCGCGGCAGCTTTGAGCGCCAGGTCAACCAGGTGCTCGGAAGGCGGATGGTCACTTCCTGCAGAGGAGATGACCGACGGCAATGCGTGCCCTGCCCGATCGGGGCGGGCAAGCACCAGACGCGACAGCGCTTTGTAGAGCTTGCGGACAAGGCGTTTGGGTTCGGCGTATTCCATCGGAAACCTCATCGGGGGCGCGGCAACCTGGACCCTGCCAGTCTCGCCTGAACCAGCACCAGGGCTACGCTGATCACCAGCATCAGCGCATAGTAGTTGTGGGCGAAATTCACGCTGGTCAGGTTGCTCACCGAGTGAACAAACAGGATGCCCCACATCTGCAGGGCGGATGCGGGGTGTTGAGACCTCAGCCGGATCGCCATGAGCGCGAGCGCGCCCAGCGGGAGCAGGAACCCGAGGAGCGAGATCAGCCCGCCGTCCATGCCGTGATGCAGATATGCGTTGTGGACGTGCCCCAGATCCCGCACGTGCCAGAGCGCTGCCGCCTTCGCCTCTGACTCACCCAGGCCGCTTCCACGGATCAGTGCGAGCCGATTCTGCGCACCGACGCCAACCCAGGGCGAGTCCTTGAAGGTTTGCCAGGCGAGGGTAAAGAGATAGAGTCGCGCGCCGGTGGGGGTGTTGTATTGCTGCGTATCCCGCACCTGCTGAACGCTGGTGATCGCTTCTCGCAGGCGAAGCGGATCGGAGGGATGGGCGATAGCGACTGCAAGGCCGATTGCGATGGCAAGTCCGCTCAACGCGCTTGCAATCAGCACACGCGCACGGCTTGCGCTACGGCGGTACCAGCTCGCGAGCAGCACGGCGATGCACCAGACGATCACGGGGTAGACGCCGCGCGACTGGCTACCCAGGATGGCCAGTGCGCCGGCTAAAACGCCCAGCGCCGCCACTGCACGGCTGCGCGCGGATTGGTTGCTGTCAGCAGCACGTGCCACCAGGAGCACGATGATGAGTCCGATGCCTGAGGCCCAGGCGATGGCATGAATGGGCAGGTAGTCCCGTTCCTGGATAAGTTGCATCACGAGGAGCGCAACCACACAGGCGATCGAAAGTGCGAGGGTGAGTGCGTGGCTCGCCCTTGCGCTGGGCGTGAAGCGCACCACGCGGGTAAGCCAGTAGGCGGCCAGCGCCCCGGTCACCAATCGGAGGCCCGCGTTGATTTCAGCTGAATGCTGGGGATAGAGTTCATCCCAGAAGGCGGCGCTCGCGATCCAGCAGGTGAGGCCGAGCGTGGTTGCAATGACCCACAGGCGGGCGATTCGATCGAGCGCATCAGCAGCAGGCCACGGGCGCGCCCGGGCCGCCAGGATGGCGGTGACGATGAACGTGATGCCCCACAGCGAACCCGCGATTTTCGAGTTGAGGGTCGAGAGCGCGAGGAGGACAAATGCGGCACCTGCTGCGGCTTGCGCAGACCGGAGTCGGGGCTGCAGTGCAGACACGTCAGCCGTCTTGTCGCTGGAAGATCGCCGACTGACCCATCCGGTCGGTGAGCAGGTATCCGGCACGCTCCAGGGTGTGACAGGTAGGCGAGTCGAGAAGCGCGCGAATATCCTTTTGCGCCATCTCGATGCAGAGGACGCGTGGCCGAACCTGCCATTGATCGATGGACGCAATGGCGCGTTCATCAAAGCCTTCGATATCGATGTTGAGCAGGTCGAGATCTGCGCCGCCGGCCGCACCATAGCGGTTGATGATCGCGGTGATTGAAGTGCAGGGTACCTGCTCGGTTCGCGTGGTGCCGCGCTGCCTGGCGAGTTCCGGGTCGCACGTGGCACCGAGGTCGAGCGCCATGTTGGAGTGGAGCGTGATGTGGGTCTGGCTTTCGGCGGTTGCTTCGTCAACCACGGCGGTCCACAGATTGACGTCGCGCGGCCGTACCCGCCTGAACAGATTGATTGCCGCCTGGCTGGCATCGACGTTGACGCCATTCCAGCCCATCAGCCACAGGTAAGCCGTGTTGGACTGCCGGAAAGGGTGGTGCGCGCCGATATCGATGTAGAACCCGGTGGAGCGCTTGCGCCCGAATAGCTTGTGCAGCATCACATCTTCGCCGTGCTGGCTGAAGTGCACCCGCAAGCTGCCCTGGTGGATGAATTGAAGGACTCGCGACAGTTTCATGAGAGAGGGGGTTGCACGGGGTGGGGTCGGCAGGCGCCAGCACGCGCATGCTCAGCGCTTGACCGTGCCACTTAGAATCGCCCCATCATACTTGAGCGCGGCATAGCGAAAAAAGCACTCGAGCGCAATGAAGAAACAGAACAGAAATCCTTCAGCGCCGCAGAGAAAACCGCGTCGGAAAAAATAGAGCCGGATGAAGATGGCGAGCGCTGAGCCCAACCCCCGCAGCAGCCCGCCGGTCTTGCCCGCTGCAGCGCGCTTGGCTGCACCGAGCTGAACATACTGCGCAAGCTTGAGCAGGCTGTCGTAGACCGTCTCTCGCGAGTAATGCAGAAGGCGGTGACGCAGGGTGACGAGCGGCGGCGAGGGGTCGCTCAGCACTGCGCCCTCGTGCACCACGCCTTCAAAGCGGATCAGCGTGTCGGTACGAAAAAGCCGCTCGATCCCCCCGGTTGATTTCATCGCGCTCAGTGGTCGGCCGTAGGCCACCTGGTTCCAGAGGATGGCGCCGCGGATCGGCTGGTCGCTTTCGATCATCTGAAGGATTTCGTCGCGAAGCGCTGGCGGAATCACTTCGTCGGCATCCAGAAAAAAAATAAAGCGGGTGCGCACGTGCGCGAGCAGTCGGTTTCGCTGGGTGGCAAAGCCCTCCCATTGCGAGTAGACATGGACTTCGGCGCCGGCGGCAGCCGCGATATCGCGAGTGTCGTCAGTGCTCCCCGAGTCAATCACGAGCACCTGATCTGCGAACGACGCACTCGCCACACAGGCGCCAATACGGCGCGCCTCGTTCATGGCCAGAATCCCGATGCAAAGTGTTGGCCGGCTGCTTCTGGAATCAGTCATGGGGTCTCCAGCGGGTCAGGCCTGTGATCCGTCCGCTTAGTCGGGCGAGCATTCGGGGCGAGAAAGCGATGAGTCTGAGCGGCCAGCCCGCCAAGGCGAGCGCCAGTGTGCGGGTGCGCAGGCGCTTCGCCGATGCCAGGCCGATGTGCTTCTCGGCAAAGATGAGTTTTGACTGCGCATGATGATAGCCGCGCAGGTATTCGGCGCGCAGCCGCTGCCGGCCGCCCACCGAGCCACGCGATCGATGCACCGCGGTCACCCGCGGAACGAGGATGATGGCGCGCCGCCGCTCGAAAATCCGCAGGCACAGATCATCATCCTCGTAGTACAGAAAAAATCGTTCGTCGAAGCGGTCGGCCCCGCGCATGTTGTCCATCACGAACAGCATGGCGGCGCCGCACACAAAGCCCACGCAGAGGGGCGCGGACGCACCCGGACCCCGGGACACCCAGTGCGTGCTTGGCCAGCGGTAACTGAGGTCGGGCTCGCCCCGTGCATTGGTCAACTGGGGCGCGACGATGGCCGCGTCGGGAAAGCGCATGGCCTCCTGCACCAGGATGGCCAGGTCCTCGACTTCGATCTCGCAATCGGGATTGAGAAGGAAGGCAAACGGCGTGGCCACCCGATCGAGTGCGCGATTGTTGGCCGAGCCAAATCCCAGATTTCGCTCCAGGGCGATGACTTGCGCGTGTGGCAGCATGCTCTGTGCAATTGAGGCGCTGCCATCGCCGCTGCCGTTGTCGACCAGGATGACGTGGGGACAGGCCTTGAGCAGCCGGCTGAGCGTTGGCAGGCAGTGCGCGCTTTCAAAGGTGACGACGATGACCGTGACGCGATCGAGCTGCGAGAGGTCGGCATTCGATGCGGTGGTTGCCAACGTCGACGACGACGAAGCGAGGGACTCGGATGTGCGCGTCATGGATGCGCTCAGGCCTCGGCGAAAAGCTGTCGGTAGACTTCACCAATGCCGTCGGCTTCGCGCTCGAGTGTGAAATTCGCCTGTACACGGTCGAGGGCATGACGGCCCAACGCGGCCGTGGCGGATGGATCGGCAAGCAGGGTTGAAGCCGCATGGGCAAGCCCGTTTGCATCGCCTGGATCTACCAGCAGACCATTGCGACCGGGCTGCACCAGCGCCTCAAACGCCCCGGTTCGCGAGCAGATCAGGGCGCATCCCGTGGCGGCGGCTTCGAAGGGCGTGAGACCAAACGGCTCATAGCGCGGACACGCCACACAAATGAGGCAGCGTCGGTACCAGTCAGCGACCTGCGATGCGGGGATCTCGCCAAGGAATACGATCCGCTGCGAGAGACCGGCGGCTGCGATCTTCTGACGGAGGGCTTGTTCGAAGGCTTGGTGTTGCGGTTGGGCCAGGCCGGCGATGACGGCGGTGGCCTCGGGAAATCGTGGCAGTACCGTGATCATCGCCTCGACAAAAACATCGGTGCCCTTGTCGGGTCGAACGCGTCCGAACACACCGATGCCGTAGCGGCCTGGCAGTCCGCTGTCGGCCCACGCGGCGAGCTTGTCGGGTGGCGGGCTGAACCGGGTGAGGTCAATGCCGTGGGCGACCACTGCGGTCGTGTTGGGCACAAAGCTCGCCGCCTTGTCGGTGGTGGAAATCACCGCGTTCATTCTGGAGATCAGCCAGCGCGGAAACCAGCCGTGTCGATGTTGAGCGGCCGAAGTGAACACCAGGCGGATCGGGAGCCTCAGCACGTCGCGGGCCCACAGGCCCGCCATCATTTCGTGGTCACGGCGCACATGCCAGATGCGAAACGGCCGGCCCGGCGGCGGGCGACGTGAGAGCCGGATCGCCTCGAGTAGCCTCATGCCCTGGACCCCGTTCGAGAGCGTGGTACCACAGTAGCCTAGCGGCCACTGCGCCATCTGGCGTGGCACGAGTGCGTTGACCGTGGCCGAGACGCCGGTGTAGCGCTCTTTCAGGTTGAAGACGATGACTTCGGGGTTGGGACTGAGCGGCATTGCACGCGCTTGATCAATCGGACTGCGCAGGCTGACTGCACAGCGAACCGGAGCCGGAGAAACCGGGGCGACAGCGTCGGCCCGCGCGGGACGGGCACTGTGCTTGCCCAGGGTGCGCCCAGAGCATAGCATCCGGCCCCAGCATGATCTCAATTGCGCGAATCACCTTTGGCGAGCGCCTAGCGCGTGTCCTTTACTGCGTGGCCTGGTGGCTCGTCACGCCCGCGCTGCTGCTCTGGTTTGCGGTGCGCGGACTGCGCCAGAGAGGCTACCTCGCTGCGGTCGGCGAGCGTTTCGGCCGCTGTCCGGTGACCGAGCCTGGGACTCGGCTGGTCTGGGTGCATGCGGTATCGGTGGGAGAAACCCGTGCAGCCGAGCCGCTGATTCGGGCCATGCTTGACCGCTGGCCTGACATCAGGGTCCTGCTCACCCATATGACGCCGACCGGTCGCGAGACCGGCGCGGCCGCGTTCGCGGATCTGGTGACAGCCGGGCGGCTGCGCCAGGCCTGGCTGCCGTGGGACTATCCGGGCGCCACACGCCGCATGCTGTCGCGGGCCCGACCGGTGCTGGGGCTCATCATGGAGACCGAACTCTGGCCCAATCTGGTGGCTTCTGCCCGCAGTGCCTCGGTCCCGGTGGTGCTTGCGAATGCGCGTTTGTCAGAGCGGTCGCTTCGTAAGGGCCTGCGCTGGCGCGCCCTGATCGGCCCTGCGTTGCGGAGCCTTGATCAGGTGCTGGCGCAGACCCAATCCGATGCGAAGCGCCTCGGGCAACTGGGGCGCGAGGCTGTTCCAGCGATCGGTAACCTCAAGTTTGATATTGACGCACCCGCCCAAATGTTGGCCCGGGGTGCGCTTTGGCGTGAGCGCTTGCTCTCTCGCGAACCTTTGCGGGGCGTAGTTTTGGCTGCGAGTACCCGCGACGGTGAAGAAGCGATGCTGCTGGCCGCCTGGCGCGCCCTTGGCGAGCCGGCGCCGGATTCGGGGCGGCCACTTTTGGTGCTTGTCCCCCGTCATCCCCAACGATTTGATGCAGTCGCCCAACTTGCGCGCGAGCAGGGCTGGCAGGTGAAGCGACGCTCGGCGTTCGAGAGCGCCGGGCCGGAGTTGGCTCACGCTGATCTGGTCATCGGTGACTCGATGGGCGAGATGTTTGCCTGGTATGCGCTCGCCGACGTGGCGATTATCGGCGGGTCGCTTGCGCCGCTCGGGGGCCAGAACCTGATCGAGGCCTGCGCTGTGGGCTGCCCGGTTGTGCTGGGCCCGCATACCTTCAACTTTGAGGAGATCAGCCAGGACGCCGTGGCGGCCGGTGCCGCGCTGCGGGTGGCGGATGCTGCTGGAGCCCTGGGCGAGAGCATGCGTTTGCTCGGCGAACCCGCCCGCAGACAGGCCATGTCGGTCGCCGCGCTGGCGTTTGCTGCGCGGCATCGCGGGGCCACCGCGCGTACGCTCGATGCCATCGCGCCGGTGATCGAAGCGCGAACTGGTTTTCGATCGGCGGCTTCGCATGCGTCGCGCAACGCCTAGAATTCCGAGTTCCATTTTCGACCGGCGACCCGCCCATGCCCCCGGACACGATCCCGCCAGCCACGCCGGCAACGCCCGCCGCATTCGATTCCGGTTACCTCGATTGGAAACAGTGGAGCGCCGAGAACTTCGCCCGTCTCAAGAAAGCGGACTCAAGGTATTTCGATGCCGAGGTGCATCGTGCCCGGCGCGATTTCGGCCCCGGGTCGGATGTGCTCGAGGTGGGTTTCGGAAGCGGCGCTTTCCTTGCGTATGGGCGAAACCGGCAGTGGCGGATCTGCGGGCTGGAGGTGAATCCGGATCTGGTTCGCCTCGCGCGCGAGGCAGGGTTCAACGCCGAGTGTGGGCAGGGGCTTACAGGCTTTGCAGACGAAAGCGCAGACCTGGTGGTGGCCTTCGATGTGCTTGAGCATATCCCGCAGGATCAGCTGCGCGATTGGCTGCTGCAGGTGATGCGGGTGCTCAGACCCGGGGGCGTGTTCATCGCGCGTTTCCCCAATGGCGACTCACCCTTTGGCCTCATCCACCAGAACAGCGACATCACGCATGTCACCGTGCTGGGCAGCGGCAAGGTGGAGTACCTGGCCCGGGCGGTATCCGCCGAACTGCTGTTTGCGGGTGGGCAGGCGCAGGTGCTCTACAGCTCGAGCCCTGTCCGCGTGCTGCGAAAGCTGCTGGGCCGGGTTTTCCGGTGGGCGTTGAACACGCTGGTGTACCTGGTGTATTTCCGGCGCCGCGATTTTGCCTCCGAGAACATGACCGCGGTGCTGCGCAAGCCTCAGCGCCAGATGCCGTAGCGATCGCGCAGGTAGTCGATGCACATCCGGTTGGCACCGTCGCGATCGACGCCCTGCTCAACGTGATCTTTGAGCGCTGAGGTTCGGTCAAAGCGGCTGTCGCGCGGCATGGTGCGGGCGACGGCATTGACCCAGACCTTGATGCCATTTGCGCGGGCCATGCCGGAGAGCCACACATCATCAACAGTCCAGAGAATGTCCGGGATGGCCCAGGCATCGGAATGAAAAACGCGTGGCGACATCATCGCGCCGTAGACGCCCATGAAGACGTCGACATAGCCCGATTGCGAATAGATATGAATCCTGGGGGTGTAGAGCTGCAGCGTGAGCAGGCGCTTCAGGCGGTAAGCGAGGTTCTTGCCAAGACGGGGTGACACCTGAACGCGCGGCGAATCGATCTCGGTACGGGGTTGCGGCGAAAAGCTGTCAACGAACCAGCCTGCTTCGCAGATGATGTCGTCGGGCCGCGCATGGCGCACCCGGGCGAATCGCTCGACCCAGTCTGGGTCCTCGGACCGGTCGTCGTCACAGAGCAGGAGGTCGACGTCTTCGTTCTGCCAGCGCTGGCAGGCAGGCAGCACCTTGGTGGCAGGGCCGAGGTCATGCTCGACCTCGATCACTCGCACGCTTGCCGGCAGAGGTGGGAGCGCTGGGCGCGGGCCGGGGAAGCGTCGGTAGGTTTTCGCGAGATAGAGCTCGATGAAATCGGGCTTGACCGTTTGTCGCTCGAGCGAGGCGAGTTTTCGCGACAGATTCTCGAAGCGGGGAGGGATACTGGTGAGGGTGACGACGATCGGCCTGACTTTCATCGGGATGAGCCGGTCTTGTCGGGCAAGGTCGCGACGGCGCTCACTTTCCTTCCGGCGCGCCCGCGACCAGCATGGTGTTGACGGTCGTGAGATCCGCCTCGCCCAATGAGCCGTTGGTGGTCTTGAGCCGCAGGCTGTTCAGGAGCGTGTCGTAGCGCGCGCGGGCGAGATCACGTCGGGTGGTGAAGAGTTGTTGCTGCGCGTTCAGCACATCAATGTTGATCCGAACACCCACCTGATAGCCGAGCAGATTTGAATCAAGTGCGAGCTGGCTTGACCGCTCTGCCGCTTCCAGGGCGCGGATCTGAGCAAGCCCGCTGTTGACGCCATAGAAAGCCTGACGAGCGGCGAGTTCGGCCTGACGGCGGGCGGTTTCGAGATCGGATTGTGTGCGTTCGTGGCTCGCGAGGGCTTCCTTGATGCGTGACTCAATCAGCCCGCCGGTGTAGAGGGGCTTGGCCACCTGAACGCCCAATCCGCCAATCAGGGAGTTGGTTCCCACCTGGTTGAAGTTGGCGCTTCGCCCGTGTGCCACGGATGTGACGAGGTCCACGGTGACGTTGTTCGCCACGCGTTGACGCTCGATTTCACGCTTGGCGATTTCGGCGTTGAGCCTGGCTTGCTGGACCGAGTAGTTGGCCTCGCGCGCGGCGCTGGTCCACTGCGATTCCTGTGTTGGCTGTGGCGCGCTCAACTGGATGCCAGGCTTGAGCATGGAGAGGGTTCCCACCTGTCGACCCACCAGCAGGGCGAGCGCTGCGCGCTTGACCTCGAGATCGTTGAGCGCGGCGAGTTCCTGGGCAACGGCGAGGTCGAACCGGGCCTGGGCTTCCTGCTGGTCGGTGATGGTGGCGGTTCCGACCTCGAAGTTGCGCTTGGCTGCTGCCAGCTGCTCGGTAATGGCTCGCTTTTGTGCGCCGATGGTGGCGAGGTTGTCTTGGGAGGCGAGCACGTCGAAGTAGGCCTGCGAGACCCGCAGCACCAGATCCTGGGACGCCGCGGCCAGTTGAGCCTCGGCAACCGAGATCTGCAGCTTGCTCTGCTCGAGCACTTCAGCATTTTGCGCCCGATAGATCGGGTAGGTGAGCGATACCGAGTAGTTCTGGTTCGTGAAATCGGTGCTGTACTGGTTGCCCTTCGCAGGGAAAATTTCGCCGTACTGCTGTTGCAACGTGGCGGCGCTGTTGACCTGTGGGCGGAATGCCGCTTCAGCCTGGGGCAGCTTCTCGCGGACGGCGCCGAGCTGCAGACGCGCGCTTGCAACCTGCGAATCATTGGCGAGCGCGAGCCGGTAGGCCTGCACCAGGTCCACCGCCCCGGCAAGGCCGGGCAGTGTTGCAAGTGCGACGAGCAGAAGTGAATGGACGGACGCGCGGGATGTCATGGCGAGGGGTCTCCGGAGCCGCGGCTGACGGGGCTTGCGCCGCGGTTTCAAAATACGAAGCGCTCTTTCTGGGGAAAACCGACCAGCGGGCGTGCGATGGTTTCAAACAGCGGTTCAGCAGTAAATCGGTTGTCTGACGTGCGGGTAATGAGTTGCGCCGTCATGACCGGGGCGTCGCCAACGATAGCGACCACGCGACCACCCGTGCTCAGTGCCTGCAGCACGATGTCGGGGACAAACGGAACCGACCCCGACAGCACGATCAGGTTGAACTGCGCTGAACCCTTGAGTTCATCGAGCCCGTTGCCGTGCTTGACAGTGACCTGGTTGAAGCCGGTACGGGAGAGGTTGTCGCGCGCAAACGCTGCCAGGTCGGCGCGGACTTCGCAGCTGAGTACGCGTTGCGCGTGGCTGGCGAGGAGCGCAGCCATATAGCCCGAGCCGGTTCCGATTTCAAGAACCGAATCGGTGGGCTGCGGACGCGCCGCCTGCAGAAGGCGCGCCTCCACCTTGGGCGCAAGCATCACCTCGCCGGTCTTGACGCCGCTCACATCCAGCGGCACTTCCATATCGGTGAACGCGAGCGAACGGTAGGCTGGCGGGACGAAGTCTTCACGGTGAATCGCCGAGAGGGTCTCGAGAACGGCTGGATCCAGCACATCCCAGGGGCGGATCTGCTGCTCGACCATGTTGTGGCGTGCAAGTTCAAAATTCATGGCGAATCGGATGAGGTGAGACGGGCGGGAGATCTAGTGTATCAACGACCCGGTACGCTGGGCACCTCCGGAGCCGGTTTTTGGCGGCTGCGCCACCCTCCCAGATCATCCAGAAGCGAATAGAAGACCGGAACGACCAGCAGGGTGAGGAGCGTGGACGCGATGACGCCGCCGATCACGGCATGCGCGAGGGGTGCCCGCTGCTCGGAGCCTTCGCCCACGCCTACCGCAAGCGGCAGCATGCCGAACACCATGGCGAGTGTGGTCATGAGGATGGGGCGCAGGCGCACTTCGGCCGCCCGCAGCAAGGCGGTGGTGCGCGCCATGCCCTCGCGGCGTGCCCGGTTGGCGAAGTCAACCAGCAGAATCGCGTTTTTGGTGACCAGGCCCATCAGCATGATGAAGCCGATCATCGAAAAAATATTCAGGGTTGAGCGCCAGGCGATGAGTGCGATCGCCACCCCCAGAAGCGAGAGCGGCAACGACGCCATGATCGCGACCGGCTGAATAAAGCTGCCGAACTGTGAGGCGAGGATCATGTAGATGAACACCACCGCCAGCACCAGTGATTGCAGCGCGTAGCTGAACGACTCGGTCATGTCCTTGTTGCCCCCGCCCGTGGCAAGCCGGTAGCCCGGTTGCAGCACGATGCGTTCCAGATAGGGCTGCAGGAGCGCTCCCGCAGTGCCAGCCGCGATGCCGTCCGCATTGGCCGAGATCAGCACTTCGCGGGTCAGTGCCTTGCGGTTGATCTGCGTGGGGCCGAAGCCCGGGGTGAGTTCGGCCACCTGACGCAGGGGAATCATGCGGGGTTGTCCGTCGGCATCGGGGAGAGACGAGGCGAGAGTCAAACGGGAAAGGTCGGCAATCGAGCTTCGACCGGCGGCGGGAAGCCGAACTCGGACATCATAATTTTCGTCGTCGGGTGCGCGCCAGGTGGTGGCCGATTCGCCCGCGATGAGCGGCCGCAGTGACTGCGACAAGCGGGCGACGCTCAGCCCCAGGTCGGACGCGAGTGCACGGTCGATCTCGACGGTGACGGTGGGCTTGGCGGGCTTGGAGCTGCTGTCGATTTCGACGATTGCCTCGCGCTTGAGCTGAGCGTTGACGGCCCGCATCGCTTCCTGAACCTGCTGGCCGATTCGTTCGAGCTCGCCGATGTTCTGTCCCTGAACACTGATCTGGATGGGCTTGCCTGATCCCACGGTGTTGAGGTTGCCGAGATCGGTGAGGGTGACACCGGGGATGGTCCTCAGGCGCTCTCGCACCGGGGCCCGCATTTGCTGAACCGACAGGTTGCGCTCTGACCGGTCGACCAGGCGCGCGAACACGCTTGCGTAGTTTCGCCCGAGCGCGACGCCGGTGTTGATCGTGCCGTAGGTGAGCGTCACACCCTCGAATTCGCGCAGCGCCGCCTCCACCATTTTCAGGCGCTGCTCGGTGAAGGAAAGCGGCGATCCGGCCGGTGTGTAGAACTGGACGTAGAACTCGTTGTTGTCGGCCTGGGGAACGAACTCCTTGCCGACCTTGCTTACCAGAGGAAACGCGGAGAAGAAGGCGACCAGTGCGAGCGTCATGGTAAGCGCGCGGTGGGCCAGTCCCCAGTGGAGCAGCGCCACATAGCCGCGCTCCAGACTTTGCATGAGCGCCTGAAAACGGCGCAGCAACCAGGCGATCGGACCGCGGCCCCGGGGGCCGTGCGCATCAGGGTCATGCCAGATCGATGACAGCATGGGGTCCAGCGTGAACGAGACGAACATCGACAGGAGCACGGCGAAGGCAACCGTGACACCGAACTCCTTGAAGAAGCGGCCGATGATGCCGCCCATGAATCCGATCGGGAGAAACACCGCCACGATGGTGAGCGTGGTAGCTGTGACAGCCAGTCCGATTTCGGCGGTTCCCTTGAGCGATGCGGTGCGATGGTCCTCGCCCATTGCCTGGTGACGCACGATGTTTTCGCGCACCACGATTGCGTCATCAATCAGCAGGCCCACACAGATCGACAGCGCGAGGAGCGTCACGAGGTTGATGGTGAAGCCCATGGCGTACATCACCAGGAAGGTGCCGATCAGAGAGATCGGGAGCGTGAGCCCGGTGATGACCGTTGAACGCCAGGACGACAGAAAGAGAAACACGATCAAAACAGTGAGTAGCGCACCCTCGACGATGTTACGCTGGACGCTCGAGACCGAGTTGCGAATGGACGTGGAGGCATCGCGCACCACCACGAGCTTCACATCGGGCGGCAGCTGGCCGTTGCCGAGCGCCTCGGCGGTTTTTCTGACGCCGTCGACCACCGCGATGGTGTTCTCGCCCTGCGCTTTCACCACGTCGATCGATACCGCGCGTGCGCCATTGACGAGCGAGCTGGTTTCGCGCTCCTGTTCGCTGTCGACGATATCGGCGATCTGCGCGAGGCGGATCGGCTGATTGCCGCGGCGACCGACGATGATCCGCTCGAACTCCTCCACGGAGCGCATGCGCGCGCGGATCTGTACCACCTGTTCGCGATCGCTTGCGATCAGCGTGCCGGCAGGCAGTTCCTGATTCTCGGTGCGAAGCGCGGAAATGACCTGGTCGACGCCCACCCGGAACGCCTCTATGTCGGCCGGGCGGAGTTGGATCAGGACTTCGCGGCGCACCCCGCCGACCACGGTCACGCGTCCTACGCCACGAACGTTTTCCAGCCTTCGCTTGACGATCTGTTCGGCGAGTGTGGTGAGTTCGCGCGCACTGCGGGTGTCGGACTGCAGTGCCACCGAGATGACCGGGTTGTCTTCCGGGTTGACCCGGGTGACAAGCGACTCCTTGACTTCGGGCCGGAAGCTGGGCCGTACGAGCGCGATTTTTTCCCGGACATCCTGGGCGGCCTGAGCCGGGTCGACGGAGAGATCAAACTGAATGATGACGACCGACGAGCCTTCGTACGAGCGTGAGAACAGTTCATTGACGCCGCTGATCGTATTGACCTGTTCCTCGATCTTTCGCGAGACATCGACCTCGACCACTTCAGGCGAGGCGCCCGGATATTCGGTGCTTACCACCACCACGGGCAGCTGAATGTCGGGGAACTGATCCACCGCGAGGCGCTTGTAGGAAAAGAGCCCGAGCACGACGAATGCGAGCATCATCATCGTCGCAAAGACAGGGTGGTTGACCGAGACGCGGGTGAGCCACATCGGAGCGGTGTCTGGTGACTGCGGTCAGCGGGCGCCGACGCGCGCGGGCGCGCCGGGTCTGAGCAGGCCGACGTTGATCGCGATCACCCGATCGCCGGCAGAAAGCCCAGACACCACCTCGACCAAACCCAGTCCGCCAGCCGGTGCGCGGGCCGCATCGTCAAGAAGGCCCAGCCGGACTTCTCGTTCGGCAATGACCTCGCCTTCGATCAGGTAGACAAACCGTCGGCCTGCTGCATCCCGAACCGCAGCCGGAGGGACTGCAATGACGCCTTCCCGGGTTTCGAGGATCAGCGAGCCCTGGGCGAACAGACCTGCGCGCAGGCGCTCATCGCCCCGATCGAGGCCGATGTAGACCGCGATTGCGCGGGTGCCCGCCTGCGTGGCGGGGTTGATCCGAAGCACTCTACCGCCGAAGGCCTCCGGGACGCCCTCAACGCGCATCGTGACCCGCTGACCGGTTCGCAGGCTCCCTGCTTCTCCGGCGGGCACCTGCGCCTCCACCTCCAGGCGCGACAGATCGACGATCGACAGAATCCGATTGTCAGGCGAGACCTTTTCGCCCGGCTGCACAAAGCGTTGCGACACCAGGCCCGACATCGGAGCAGTAATGCGGGTATCGGCGAGCGACTTTCGCGCCTGGTCGAGGAGCGACTGCGCGCTGTCGCGCGCTGCGCTCGCCACATCCACGCTCCAGCGGGCATTGTCAAAGGCGTTCTGCGAGATGAAATTTTTCTCGAGCAGTGCCTGGTTGTTTGCGAGCGTACGGCGCGCCTGCTCGAGTTGCGCCTGCGCCGACCGAAGCGCTGCTTCGCGTTCGCTCACCCGCAACTGGAACTCGGTAGGGTCGATGCTGGCCACGCGTTCCCCCGCCTTCACCGACATGCCCTCGCGCACCGTGATCTCGCTGATATCGCCCGAGACCCGTGATTTGACGATGGTCTGGATCGTGGCGGTGAGCGTCCCGGTGATGGGCACCACGCGAGTGAGCGCGACCGGCTCGAGTTTGATCACTTCGGCCGCCGAGAATTCGAGCGCACGCACGGTGCTCGCCGCCGGCGGCTTGGGTGGCGGCGCAACCGGGTTGTGCTGCGAGCGCTGCCACCAAACCATTGCGCCCGCTGCGATGCCAAGCCCGACGATGATCAGCCCCAGTGTGCGGGTTCGGCTCACGATGCCGCCCCGATGGGCTTGAGCGCTGCCAGTACCAGTTCGGTATGGGTTCTGAGGAAGCGCTCGGTGGGCACGACCTCGATTTCGGCGCAGCTTGGTGCAATCGAACGCATCCAGATCGCTTTCAGGATGAGCGGCGACATCCAGAGAACGGTGGCCGCCTCGACATCAACCGGACGGAACTCGCCCGATGCGATGCCCCGGTTGAGGATCAAGCCAAGCAATTGCCAGGTGGGAAGCGTGACCTCTTCGAGAAAGAAACGGGTGATGTCGGGAAAATTTCCCGCTTCGCCCACGATCAGTTTGGCAATACCTGCGAGTCGGGTTTCGCCGACCTGGTGCCACCAGTCGTGGAAGAACCGGCCCAACAGTTCAGCGCTGGCAAGCGTGGAGCGCTCGATGTCCTGCCGGAAGGCTTCGATGAGCGGCAGGGCGTTGCTTCGGATCACCGCCTTGAACAGATCGTCCTTGCCGTCGTAGTAGAGGTAGAGCGTGCCCTTGCTCACGCCTGCGCGGGACGCAACGTCTTCCAGGCGCGTGGCGGCATAGCCGCGCTCGACGAAGCAATCAAGAGCGGCTTCTAGCAGCTCGGCCGGACGACTTTCCTTGCGGCGCTCCCAGCGGGGGGACGCAGCGGATGGGTAGGACGAGGGGTTGGCCATGGCGGGGTGGCGATGTAGACGGCCCAGTCTATTACTGACTGGCAAGTCATTAAGTCTACATGATTGCTTACAACTCTTGCAGAGATGGTCTAGTTGAAGGTTGACCGTTCCCGGTACTGTCGGGCTGTTCTAACCGTCAGATCCCCAGGAGTATCGATCATGAAGTCCCGATTCCAGATTGCGTTCAGTGTCTGTTTGCTTGCGTTGGCGCTGCCGCCGGTGGCGCAGGCAAATGATTCGGTTCTGGGGGCGGTGGTGGGTGCGGGCGCCGGCGCGCTGCTGGGCCAGGCGATCGGTGGCCGTGACGGCGCGATCGCGGGCGGTGTGATCGGCGCGCTAGCGGGCGCTGCGCAGAGCGCACACGACCCGGTGGTGCGGGTTGCGCCGCCGGTGGTTTATCACCCTTATGCCTATCAGCCGCAGGTGGTCTATACCGCGCCGGGCCCCTACTACCCGCCGGTCTATGGCACTCACCCAGTCTACGGGGCTGCCTACACCTACAGCGCGCCGCCGGCTGTGATCTATCGGAGCGCGCCGGTGTTGGTGATCACCCATGGCCGTCCGCATCATCACCACGGGCATGGTTATGGGCACGGCCGCGGCCACTGGCACCGCTAACGTGCCTTCCTGCCTGGAGGCCTCGCGGCGTTGAGGCCTCCCGCCAGTCTTCGCGCAGTCTTCGCTCAGTCGGCCCAGCTCACCACGCCAGTCCAGGCGGTGATCAGCACCACGCCGCCAAACACAATCCGATACCAGGCAAACACCACAAAGCTGTGCGTGGCGACAAAGCGCATGAGCCAGTGCACGCACGCGAGCGCACTCGCAAACGACACGATCAAGCCCACGGCGAAGAGCGGCAGATCGGCGGCATCGAGCAGTGCGCGGTGTTTCCAGGTGTCGTAGGCGCCCGCGCCAATCAGGGTAGGAATTGCGAGATAGAAAGAAAATTCGGTGGCCACCTGCCGGGACAGCCCGAACAGCATGCCGCCGATGATGGTGGCGCCCGAGCGGCTGGTGCCGGGGATGAGCGCTGCCGCCTGAGCCAGACCCAGTTTCAGCGCGTCAACAGGTGCGAGCCGATCAATGTCGCTCACCCGCGCAGGCGCGGTGGCGCGCGCCGCTCGTCTCTCGGCCCACATGATGATCAGCCCGCCCACGATGAAGGCAGTGGCCACCGGCACCGGCGAGAACAGGTGCTGTTTGATGGTTTTTGCAAACAGCAGCCCGAGCACCGCTGCGGGCAGGAACGCGATCAGCACGTTGACGGCAAAGCGGGTGGCGCGCGGATCGCGCCCGAAGCCGATGAGCGTTGCGCCGATTCGGGCCCGGAAGTAGACGATGACTGCAACCATTGCACCGGTCTGAATGGCCACGCTGAACAGCTTGGCTTTCTCGCCGTGAAAACCCAGCAGGCTGGATGCCAGGATCAGATGACCGGTACTCGAAATCGGCAGAAATTCGGTCAGCCCTTCCACCACGCCCAGGATCAGAGCCTTCACGAGTAGCGGCAGCGCAACCAGCAGTTCAAACATGGATATTTCTCCGGCCGGTGGCCGATGGGAGGTGGCTGCCGTCAGCCACCGCGGCCACTGGAACATTGATTTCGTCAGCATGCGTGCCGCCGTGCATGCCGACGAAGGCGGGTGGCGTCTCGCCCGGTAGCGACTGGGTGAGGCAGAATCGATCACGGCCGATGAGGGTGTATGTGCCGATCCGGTCGCGCAGCAGGGACTGGCTTGGCGCTGCGGGCCCGAAGCAGCCAGCCTCGATCAGCACACGGCTCTCATGACAGTCAAAGGCATCGCCCAGGGTGGCCGATACCTCGCGGGCGAAGGCGGCTTCGAGCCCCGGCCGTACCTGGCAGAACGCCACGCGGGGCTCGCCCGAGAGGGGCGATGAGAGCATGTTTGCCAGATGGGGGAACGACTCCATTCTGAGGATCTGTTCGGGGGGTACATCAATGAAACCGTGATCTGCCGTGGCAACCAGCAGGGTGTCGGTGCCAAGCAGGTCGGTAGCGATGTCGGTAAAGAGTGCGTCAAACGCCTTCAGGGCCTGGTAAGCGGGCTCGCTGGCACTGCCGGACTCATGTGCAGTTATGTCGAAGTGCGGCAAATAAACATAGACATAGTGCCCCTCGGGTGCCGGGGTGGCCAGGGCCTCGACAATTAGCTGCCGGACCTCGCCCAGCTTCGCGTAACCACGCCGGGTTGACCCGGCGAACGCATGCCGGGTGAAGGCGGAGTCGGCGATCCACGACGGTTGCAGCACCGTGCAGTGGGCCCGCATGTCGCGACTGAGGGCCGACCACTGAAACAGGTCACCGGGCTCGACCTGTCCGGGCATGCCCCAGAAGTCGAGAGGAAGCGGCCGCACGACGGCATGGTGGAATGGCGACCAGAGGTGCCAGCCAGTCACCGCATGCCCGGCGGGCGGTTGGCCCGAGGCGAAGGTAGTGATCGCCGGGGCCGTGCTGGACGGAAAGGTGGACTCGATCTCGCACAGGCGCGATCGGGCAAGCGGTCCCGAGGGGCTCAGCTGGTTGATCTGCGCGCAGCCAACGCCATCGAGCAGCAGCAGAACGATGTGCTGCGCCTCGTCGATGACGCGCCCGAGCGCCGGGTTCGCAAGCCGGGCTAGAGCGGGTCGCCGAGCGGGTGAGCCGAAGCGGCGCCCGATCTGCGCGGCAAGGTTGGCGATGGTCCGGCCCTGCCCGTAGCCCGGAACATGAATGGGATTGGGCGCAGGCCTCAACGAAGCAAACGCCGTGTCATGACGAGATCCCAGACGCCGTGCCCAAGCGCCAGACCCCGGCGCTCGAACTTGGTGGGCGGTCGGTAGGCGGGGCGCTCGGCGAACCCGCGCGCTTCGGCGATATCCTCGGACAGCCGAACCTCGCCCGCGGTGTTTTCGAGCAGGGGTTCGTGTGAAAGCACCTGCAGCATTTGAAGCGCGTAGTGGGCCCAGTCGGTTGCGCAGTGAAGTACCCCGCCCGGCGCAAGCCGGCTTGCGATCAGCGCGACGACCTCGGGCCGGATCAGGCGACGTTTGTGATGGCGCGCCTTGGGCCAGGGGTCGGGAAAGAACACGTGCACCGCGGCAAGGCTCGCGGGCGAAATCATGTGCGTGAGCACATCGATTGCATCGTGTTGAATGATGCGCAGATTGGTGAGTCCTGCCTCGTCAATTTTCCTGAGGAGCGATCCCACCCCGGCAGGGTAGACCTCCACGCCGAGGAAATTCCGCTCGGGTTGAGCCAGTGCGATGGCGGCGGTTGATTCACCCATGCCGAATCCGATCTCGAGCACCAGCGGGCCGTCTCGCCCAAAAATCGTCGACGCGGCGAGGGGTTCAGCAGAGTAGGGAATGCCGAACTGGGGAAGGAGCGCGTCGTAGGCGCTTCGCTGACCCGAGGTGAAATGCCCGCGTCGACCGGAAAACGAGCGGATGTGAGGGTGATCGGAATCTGAAGACATCGGGCGGGCGGGGGCATTCTGCGCAGCCCTTCATGATACCCGCCGCTAGTCGTCGCCAGGGTTCCCGTCAACCGCCAGCGAATTCGCGAACGGCCGGATGCCGAGTGCGCGGTAGAGCCGCGCCGGCTGCCAGGCGGTGGTTCCCCGAATCACCAGGGTGGCCCGGCGCAGGTCGTCGATCCGGGTGGTCGGGTCGCCTGCAATGAGCACCAGGTCGGCAATCCGTCCGGGTTCGATGCCGCCGCGACGGTGGTTCTCACCGAGCGCTCGTGCAGCATCGATCGTGGCCGCGCGAAGCGCTGCGGCCGGTGAGATGCCAGCCTTTACGTAGAGCTCTAGCTCGCGGTGTAATGAGGTTCCGTGCGGGGAGTCGGTGCCAGTGATTAGCGGCACACCCGCCTCGTGCATTGCACGGGTCATGGCGAGCATCTTGTCGAATGCAACGCGAAAGGCGCCGAGTCTCGGTCCCTCCAGATCGAAGTCTGCTGCCCGAAGCTCACGCTGCCACTGGGCCGGCAGATGGTCGGCGATGGCAGCTAGGCTGGGGTTGGGCTCACCCTGGCGTTGCGTGAACATGGACTCGAACGCCACCAGGGTGGGGTCGACGATCGTTCGGTGGGCGAGAAGCTGGGCAATAAAGCGTCGCGCCTCAGCGCCCGACGGCTCGAAGCGGCCGGACTCTTCTCCTACCCGGGTAAAGCGAACCAGGGTGCGGGTATCGTCGTCGGGCCGCGCGACGAAGTTCAGCAGGACCTGATTGATGTGCGCAAGCTCATCGAACCCGGCCTCCAAGGCGTCTTCGGCGCGCATGAACGCAGGCACGTGGCCTGTGATCCGCAGACCCCGGCGCTTTGCGTCGCGAATGATGGGCGACACCCACTCCGGGCGAATGGAGCTGTAGAGCTTGAGCGTCTGATAGCCGTGGCCCGCATACCAACGAATGGCAGCGCGCGCTTCCTCCAGGCTGTCGACTACGAAGCCGTTGCGGCTTGAAAATCGCGAACGGCCTTCGATAAAACCGGTGGGAACAATCAGGGGGCCGGCGATCTCGCCGCGATCGATCCTGACACGAGTCGCGCGCAGCAGTTCGTTGTTGCTGCCCATATCGCGAACCATGGTGACGCCCGCTGCGAGCCGCGAGAGCCCCTGATCGGCCGCATAGTGAACATGCGTGTCGATCAGCCCCGGGATCATGGTCTGGGCGCTGCCATCAATCAGGTGATTGGGCAGGATGCGGGCGTTTCCCGCCCGGGTGATCGACGCAATCAGGCCGTCCTGCAGCCAGATGTCGGCGGGGCCCTTGAGCTGTCCGGCTATCGGGTCGAACCAGCGGACGTTTCGTATCAGCGTGACGCCATCAAGTGGGATCGCAAGCCGCTTTTGCAAGGCAGTCAGACGTTCATCCTCCGCACGCGTCTGGGTGGCGAGCAGATCCGTGATCAGGCTCTGATGGCGAGCGGCTACAACCTGAATACGCGAATCAATCAGAGCAAAGAGTGGTAGCCCCGGCCGATCTTCGAGCCACACCAGCCAGGGGTCGGAATCGATGCCGGTGACAGCAACGAGCATCACGGTCATGTGCTGATCGGCCGCGGGAACCGTCATTGTCTGCAAGACTTCTGCGGAGGCCTCGCCCCCACCACGGAGCATGGCTCGCTTGTTCGGGCTGCCGAGCAGCGCGGCGGCAATCTGGGCAATGAACGCAGGGCCCGGTTCGAGGGGCAGCAGCAGCGTGGTGCGCGTGGCGATTTCATCGCCGTGGTCGATGCGCGAACGCCATTGCAGTCTTTGATCGTGGCTGATTGAAAAACGCTCGTCGATCGTTGCGCCGAAGGTGGAGTAGCCTTCCGCCCGGTATTCAATCGGGATACCCGTGTGGCCAATTGTCCAGCGCTCACGAAGCGTGGGGCCTCGGCCGTTGTCGCTGAACTGGTATTCGGATTCGAGGGTGTGGGTGCCTGTCAGTCTCACTTTCAGTTGACCCGCAGGTTCGCGCCGGACCAGCACTGCATAGTCGCGGTTGGATGGCTGCGAAATAGCCCGCAAGTGCTGCGCACCGAGTGGCGCTTGCTGGGGCTGGTGGGCGGGGTGCTTGATCTCGAGCGCCGCGAGAGCATGACCGGCCCCAGTCAGCACGATCCCTAGCATCGCGGCCACCAGTCGGGTACGCCCGCGTGGTTTCGCGAGGAATCTATCGCCTGATGCCGTGATGACGGTCATAAGGGATTTACGCCATGCAAAGAGGTTAAAAGAAGTGCCGGCTGTCTGACGCACCCCATTAATGGCACGAGGTTATCATCGACAGGTTTTTATCGGCAGGGTATTTCGGCTGAATCAAGTCGGGATCGCCTGGTTGTGCCTACGATCCAACGTTCCCGAATTCCATCGCGCGAAAGTCAAACATGCGTGCCTCGCCGCTGACAGGTGGTCGATTCCTGTGCCAATTGGCCTTTGTTCTGGGCCTAGGCTTTAGTGGCAGTACGTGGGCGGACGATGGCCCATCGCCTCCGGGTGAGCCTTCGACCCAGCCGTTGTCGGGGACCGGCGATGCCCCATCGGAGGCACCGTTTGGCCTCTCCCGCTGGGGCGTCGGCGCGAGCTGGTACCGCTACGCCGAGTCTGCCATGCAAATTACCGGTCCCGCGCTAGCGCTGCGTGCCGATCGACCGTTTCAGGCTGCCGATCGGCCCTGGATGCTTGAAGGCGAGGTGTCGGTGGGCGTCGCCAACTACTCGAGCCCGGTCAGCGGAGACATCAATGGGCTGCCGCGTATCGGATCGGCGTTTTTTGTGCACCCCGGCAATCGACCTTCTGCCGCCTGGATCCCGCGCCCGGAATTCGGGCTCACCACCGAATGGACCGACCTGCGCGGGCGCTCCACGGCGGGCAAGATGGGCTATGAGCGGTTCAACCTGTCGCTTTGGCTGGGTGGCTCCTGGGAGATCGCCGACGAGCAGCAGGCGAACGTGATGCAGTTGCGCGCGGCGCTTCTGCTCACAGGCTGGCAGCGGTCGATGCTGGCACAGGCGGGTGCGCAGTATCAGAACGTCACCAACACCCAGCGCCGGGGTCTGATGCTGTCGCTGGAGCAACCCTGGCAATGGGGCGAGACTCGCGCGAGCCTTCGCGTGCAATGGCGGGCAGTCGAGCGCTCTAACTTCGTATCAGCCGGGACCGACACGGTGTATGAGCCCGCCAATCGAAGTGCCGAGCTCAGCGTGACGTTCTGGCAGTAGCGGGCCGGGCCTGGAAAAAGCCTCGGCAGGCTTACAGTTTTTTGAGAATGCTGAGCAGGTTGGAGAAATTATCGGTCCAGGCCTTGAATCCCGGGCGTGGTTCAAGCCGCGTGAAATCCCGGAGCAACTCGGGCAGGCTTTCGAGCCGGCTGGGATCGACCAGAATCGCGAAGTGTGACGGTCGGCAGAGCTCGTCGTCGGTGACCTTGGTGACCTGATAGGCAAGCGCCACCTTGCCAAGCTCTGCTGCGGCCGCGGCCATCACCGGGCGCAGGTCAAGATAGTGGTTGGTGATGTTGAAGATCAGGTAGCCATCGGGGCGCATGTGCCGCAGGTACACCTTGATGGCTTCGATCGTAGCCAGGTGCGTGGGCACTGAATCGCCGGAGAAAGCATCCATGGCGAGCACATCAAACTGCTGATCGGGTTCGCGCTCCAGCATCAGACGGCCATCGCCCAAAATCGAAACAATTTTCGCTGGAGAATCCGACAGAAACGTGAACTCGCTTTTGGCGAGATCGAGCACCTGTTCGTTGATTTCGTAGATGCGCATCTCGTCGCCCGGGCGACCGTAGACCGCGAGCGTGCCAGTACCCAGCCCGAGCACGCCCAGCTTTCGGGGCCGATCCTGAGGGAGACTGCGAAAAACCCGCCCGATGCCGGAACGCTCGCAGAAGTAGGCAGTGGGGACGCGCCGCAATTTTTCGTCGAGGTATTGCTCGCCGTGGTTGATTCGGCCGTGCAGCATCACGCGCCGCATGCCGAAGTGTTCGTCCTTGACGTCTTCCACCCGGGTCTGACTGTAGAAGTTGCGCACCACGGCACGAAAGCCCTCGACATAGGCGATCGAGAGGGTGGTGAGTCGTAGCCCATAGAGCGCGACCAGAATCAGGAGGGCGACGCGCCACACTTTCGACAGCTCGCGCCATAACACCGCGAGCGTGAGCGTTGCGCAGAGGAACAGTCCGATCGGGAGTTCGTAGTAGGCGTTGAAGATGGTGGGCGCAATCAGACCAACCAGTGTGCCGCCCAGCGCGCCGCCGATCGAGAGCATCAGATAGAACAGCGTGGACGAACGCCAGCGGAAGAAGCGGCAGAAAGAGCTTGCGCACGTAATAACGCGGCGCATCAAAACAGAGGATGAAACTGAGGAGGTAGATGCTCAAGGGGAGCACCCACAGGAACGGCACCGGCGCAATGTCTTGCGTCAGGTGGCGGGTCATGGACAGCAGCAGAATCGATGCGGTGGCCGACAGACCCACCCAGATCAGAAGCTCGCCCGCGCCGGGCCGAGGGGCGTCGTCAGGCACTGCGGCCTGAGCGCTCGCTGCGGCTGATGCTGTACCGTCGCCCGCCCGCCAGGTGAGCCACGCGGTGCCGAGCGCCGCGGCCACAAACACTACATAGGCGATTGACCAGCTGTTGGCCTGGGCTTCGAGTGCAAGCGCGGGCTCGATCAGCACCGGGTAGGTGAGAAGCGCAAGCATGGAGGCGAGATTGGAGAGCGCGTAGAGGCGATAGGCGCGTGAGCCATCGCCACTGGCGATACCGACCCGTGCATACCACGCCTGCATCAGCGGCCCGGTGGTGGAGAGCAGGAGGTAGGGTGCACCACACGCCACCGCGAGCACTGCAAGGACCGCGAGCGACGGATAGTCGAGCGTCATGCCTTTCCAGGAAGCGTCGGCGGCAACCGGCAAGGTGACCAGTGATATCACCAGCAGGGCGGCGTGAACCAGCGGTTGACGTGCCCGCGAGACCTTTTCATGGAGCCAGTGCACATAGCCATAACCCAGCAGCAGCACGCTCTGAAAAAAAACGATGCAGGTGCTCCAGACCGATGATGACCCGCCGAACCACGGCAAGATCATCTTTGCCACGATCGGCTGGATCTGGAACAGCAGAAACGCCGACAGAAAAACGGTGGTGGCAAAAACGACCATGGCGCTCATACGGTCCGCTCCGACGGCTGCAAAGGGTTTGGGCGAGCCGAAGGGTAACAAATCCGGCGGTGATCAGCCGGCCGGTGTGCCTATGCCAAGGGCCACGCGGGCGCCCGCCATGACGTCTTCGCGGTCGGCGAGCACATAGCCCTTTTCGAGCATCCGGATCATGAACTGGCGGTTGTAGAGGAATGCAACGATCAGCTGCCAGATACCGAAACTGAAGATGGTGAACAGGAGATGGAGCGCCGCCACACCCAGTTCGCCCCTGAACAGGGGCACCCACCAGCCAAAGAAAAGGTAGGTCCAGCTGAAGCCGTAGTAACCGCTGCGAATAAGGCCAGTCGGCGGGTGTTGCAGCATCACTTTCCGGGCCATCTGGGGTCCTTTGTGTCGGGTCAGCGTGATATTGTGCCCGAGGTGGAGGGCTGCGCCTTGACGAGGATGCTCATGGTCCTGTGCGCCGGGCTCCACACTGGCCGGGCCGTCTGCCGGTCATCACATCAAATCAAAAACAGGAGACAGCAGCATGAGCACACGACTGATTGGCATCGCCGTCGCATTGAGCGCACTTGCGCTGGGCGGATGCGCGCATCATCACCACGCCACCGACCACTACGCGGTGAAGGAAGTGGGCAGCTTTCATATCGGCGGCCGGCAGGTCACGCTCTCTGGACTGCCGACCAAGGAGATCGTGTTCACCGCCGGCGCGGCACCCTTCAAAGTCGATCCCAACGGCGACTTCGAAGTCGAGCAGATGTATGTGCAGTTCGTGAAGCTTCACGAGGTGAGCCGCAAGGGTCGCTATCCGATGCTGATGTGGCATGGCGGCGGACTGTCGGGCGTGACCTGGGAAACCAAGCCCGACGGCAATCCGGGCTGGCAGCAGTTCTTTCTCAAGGCGGGCCACGATGTTTACGTGAGCGATGCAGTGGAGCGTGGTCGTGCGTCCTGGGCTCGTTACCCCGAAATCTTCAAGACCGAGCCGTTCTTTCGAACCAAAAAAGAGGCGTGGGAACTGTTCCGTCTCGGGCCGGAGGGCACCGGCTACAACACCGACCCCGCCCGGCGGACGGTTTTTCCCGAGGGTACGCTGTTCCCGGTGAAAGCGTTTGACCAGTTCGGCAAACAGGGCATTCCGCGCTGGGCAACCAATGATGCGGCTTCGCAGGCGGCCTACGACCAATATGTCCAGAAGGTGTGCCCCTGCGTGATCGTGGTGCACAGCCAGGGCGGCAACTTCACCTTCAACGCAGCGCTCAAGGCGCCGGGTCTGGTGAAGGGCGTGATTGCGATCGAGCCCTCGGGCGCGCCCAATCCGCAGCGCACCGATCTGTCACCGCTCAAAGGCGTGCCGCATCTGTTCGTGTGGGGCGATTATCTCGAGCGGCATTCCCTCTGGCAGCGGATCATGCCGGCGGTCAATGCTTATGAGGATGCCCTTCGGAAGCAGGGCACCGACGTTACCCGCATCGATCTGCCCAAACTCGGCATTCGCGGCAACTCGCACATGCTGATGATGGACACCAACTCCGATCAGATCGCCGCGATGATTCAGAAATGGATGGTCGACAAGGGGCTGTCGCAGTAAACCGCGCTTCATGAGGCGCGTGATGACAGACGAGCACGGTCTGCCGGTTGGGCCCGCCGTGCCCGGATGGACTGGCGCTCTACCGCCGCAACGTCGGGTGATTGAGGGACGGTTCTGCCGGCTCGAGCCGGTCGATGTCGATCGGCACGGATCAGCCCTCTGGAGCGCGCATTCGAGCGCGCCCGACGGCCGGCATTGGGCCTATCTTTTTCATGACAGGCCGGCTACCGAAGCGGCCTTTCTCGAATTGCTCTCCAGCATGGCGCAGAGCGTTGATCCCTTGCACTGGTCGGTTGTTGATCGTCGAGACGAGGCCGCTACGGGCACGCTGTCATTGATGCGGATCGATCCCGCGCACGGCGTGATCGAAGTGGGTCATGTCAATTTCTCGCCAGCGCTTCAGCGCACCCGCGCATCGACCGAGGCGCAATACCTCATGATGCGCTACGTCT
Source organism: Betaproteobacteria bacterium (assembly GCA_009921765.1). Next base: position 26,215 of record RFXC01000001.1, read on the forward strand.
TCGAGGACCTTGGTTATCGGCGCTACGAGTGGAAGTGCGACAGTCTCAATGCCCGGTCTCGTGCGACTGCATTGCGGCTGGGATTCAGCTTTGAGGGCATCTTCCGGCAGGCGGTGATCTACAAAGGGCGCTCGCGCGACACCGCGTGGTACTCGGTCGTTGATCGCGAGTGGCCTCAACTGCGCGAGGGCTTCGAGCGCTGGCTCGCGCCCGACAACACGGACGCAGACGGGCAGCGCCTGCGCAGCCTGATCGAGTGCCGGGAACGCCCGTAAGTGTTGCCGGGCAGTGTGGGTCAGCCGCCTGCCGCTGCGTAGATCCGATCCTGCAGGCGCACCGCAGCGACACAGGCCCCAACCGGCACGGGCGGGGCTGCATCGGCTTCGAAGGCATCGAGGGCAGCGCGCGTCATGGTCTGATAAAGCCGATGCGGCGTATCGACCTCGCGCGTTTCAAGCGAGCCGCCCCGTCTATGCACCCAGAGCCTGCCGTTGCTTTCGCGAAGGTAGGCGCCCGACGTGGCGATCCGCCACTCATAGTCGCCCCCCTCCTGCAGGTTGGCATAGCTGTAGCCTGCCTCGAGCGACGCATGAAAACCATTGGCACCCGCGAGACTTGCAGCGGCGAACCCTTCAATGCCGAGGCTGGCATCGAAGCGGCTGCAGTGCGCGCTCAACAACCGAAGTGGCTGGTCGGCGGCGAGGCCAAGAACAGCGTCTGCGCCATGCACGCCGAGATTGCGCAGAGCGCCCCCACCGCTTGCAGCCGGCTCAAGCATCCAGCCCACCCCTGAATCGCGATAGCGCGACGCCGGGCCGTTGATGGTCCGGAAATGCGCGTGCCGAAGTTCGCCCAACGCTCCGGCCGCGATGAGTGAACGAACTTCGTCCCAGATGGCCATGTATCGATTGGGCAGGCAGACGCTTGCGAAGATGCCGGCGGCCTCGATCGCGGCGGCGGCCCGTTCGGCTTCCCCCGCGTGGCGACCCATCGGTTTTTCCACCAGCATCGGAACACGCAGTGCAGCGACGCGTGCGATTTCGTCGGCCGCGTGATCATGCCGCGGCAATACCACCGCGAAGTCTGGGCGCAGTCGCTCGATCAGTGCCTCGGTGGGCGCGATGAATTCAACGCCCAGGCGCGTCGCGGCGGACTCGCCGGCGACGGGGTCGGTGTCGGAGGCGCCGCAGATCAGCGCGCCGCGCGCCCGCAGTGCTTCGGCATAGCGGGGCGCGTGCCAGTGGCTTACGCCAACCAGCGCGACACGAAGGCGTGCCCGCATCAGACGATCCGCACGCTCAGGTCGGGGAGTCCGTCGATATGGCAGTCGATGACATCGCCGCGCACCACCGGCCCGACGTTTTCGGGGGTACCCGAATAAATGATGTCACCAGGAAACAGCTCGAACGCCTGGGACAGACGGCTCACCTGCTCGGCTACATTCCAGATCATCTGGTTGAGGTTGGCGTTCTGGCGGATCTTCCCGTTGACCTTCAGCCAGATCGTGCCCTGGCGGTAGTGGCCGGTCTGGCTTACCGGATGAATCGGGCCGATTGGCGCCGACCGATCAAAGCTCTTGCCGATTTCCCAGGGCTTCTTCTCGTCGCCCATGGCGCGCTGCAGATCGCGGCGTGTCATGTCCAGGCCCAATGCATAACCGAAAACCAGTTCGAGAGCGCGATCGACCGGTACATTTCGCCCGCCTCGGTGAAGGGCGGCCACCAGTTCGACCTCGTAGTGGTAATTCTTGGTGAGCGGAGGGTAGGGGTGATCGGCCACGGTGCCCGGCGCCACGTTCTGGATGGCGTCGGTGGGTTTCTGAAAAAAGAATGGTGGTTCGCGGGTGGGGTCTGATCCCATTTCGCGTGCATGCGCTGCGTAGTTTCGACCGATGCAATAAATGCGGCGAACCGGAAACACCTGAGTGCTGCCCGCAATGGGAACCGTTGTGACCGGCACATCGAACAGCGTTCGTGCGGTCTGGTTCGCGGTACCGGGCAGGGCGCATCCGGCAAGCGCGCCCAGACTCAGGGTGGCGGAGGTTTCAAACAGTTTGCGGCGACTCATGGCAGAGCTCCCGATCCAGGAAGTGGGTAAGCGAACAGGTGAGCGAAGCGGGGACCCTGCATCTTCAACTCCCGCCCCGTCGATTTCAAGCACCGTGCGCGGCAGCCTTCGTCTCAACATCGTTCCAGAACCTGAAGCTGGGGGCGCTCGCCCTCGGCCTTGCCCGTGATGGGCGCGCGCGGCCAGCGGGCCTCGCCCGGTTCGATCACGAACACCTGTTCAAGCGAATACCAGGGTCCGCTCACGTCGTTGTCCGGTGCGGGCTCGGCGTCGTGGCGTTGGTAGTGGCCGATCAACGAACGCGTGACGGCAAACTGCACGTCCGAGTCCAGATTCGGGTCGTCGCTGGAGTAGATCTGCGAGAACTGGGTCTTGTAGCCGGGTTTGTGGATTAGAAAATGAATGTGAGCGGGACGCAGGTTGTGGCGTCCCTGGGCACGGAGCAGATCGCCTACCGGGCCGCTCACCGGAATCGGATAGCCTGCGGGCTTGATGCTTCGGAAGCGGAAGCCGCCCTTACTGTCAGTCGTGAAGCGGCCGCGCAGATTCATGTCGGCCTGCGCGGGGTCCTGGTTTTCATAGAAGCCCTCCGATGACGAGTGCCAGACGTCGACCTCAGCACCTGCCACGGGCTGGCCCTGGTTGTCACGAACCCAACCCGTCACAAAAATCGGCTCGCCCGCAGTCGGGCCTCGCACAATGCTTGCGCCGTTGGCCGTGGGGGGAGAATGCTCACGCCAGAAGGGGCCCAGCAGATTGGCGGTGGTGGGCTGGGTGCCGCCAGCGCCGTTGTTGAGAAGGCAGACCAGCGCCGAGATACCGAGCGAGCCGGCCCCGAGCACTACCTCATTGTGTGACGGTCCGGTCAGCTGGCCCAGCCGGGCGATGACCGCGCAGATTTTCTGAAACTCAGCCTCGGTGAGCGCGGTGTCGCGAACGAAGCCATGAAGGTGGCGGACGGCCGACTGCATGATGGTCCGCCAGCGCGCGTCATCGGCCCGTTCGAGTTCGGAGAGGACGGCCGCGGTGAGGTCTTCAGGGCGTTCGACAATCATGCAAATCTCCGGGCTGGGGCGGACGCCGACACTTTACGACACCCCAGGGGGTCAGCGTCCCAGCAAAGCGAAGCCGCGGGCCCAGCTGGGCGGCTGGCCGTTGATACGCGCCACGGCGCTGACCTGGGCAGGGTCAACGCGAAGACCGGCCGGCCCGAACAGCAGGGCATGGATGAAGGTGCCGTTGGCACAGGCCGTCTGCGCGAAGCGATTCTTCGGATCGCGCCGGATGAAGCCGATGACTTTGTCGCCATATGCATCTTCGCCTTCGCACTGGCCGCGGAGCGTGCTCGCCAGCGTGCCTGGCTGACCGATGACCTGCCAATCGGCAAGCGAGAAATAAACCGACGCAAGTCCGACAAGGGGGCGCCTTGACTGGCGGATTGCGGTGGCAAGAGGCGGGAGGTCGAAGGGACGTATGACCGCGTCATACATCTCGCTGCATTGTTCGAAACTGAAACGGCCCCGGGCGACCAGGTGGCGGCTGCCATCGGCGTCGAAGGCACTGAGTCCGCCCGCGGCCTTGCGATTGTCTGGGTAGCAGTGTTCTTCGTCGGCATTCGACCGGCTGCGAGCCGCGTTGAGCATGGCGCGTCGCGCCTCATCCTGGCCCAGGCCGAGCCAAGTGAGGCTGACCACCTGATGGCTGCGTCCGTTCAGCCGCACTGCGGTGACCGGAGCGCCCGCCAGGGCCTCGCCCGAGTAGGCAAGCTGCGCCGACGCGCCCCCCACCTCGATGACGGCCACGGTTGCCCCCGCGGGTGTGCTCGCGAGCGCACCGCTCAGGTCGTTGACATCGACCCAGGCATAGACGCCTTCGAGATGACCGCTCAGGGTTTCGATGCGACGCGCGGTGACGCCTGCCGAAGAGAGCGTGTGTCGCACGCTCTGGTAGATCACCTGGGCAGCAGCCGGATTGTCGGCGTCGAGGCGGCGCATGCCTGCGGTGGCGAGCACGTGGACATGCACGGCGCTGCGTTCGATGTTCAACAGGGCGAGCCTGTCTAGCAGTTGTTCGAGCAGTGGCTGGATGCCGCGGGGACCAGCGTCGCCAGGCGAACGCTCAAACGAGGACAGGGCCTCGCCCGCCTTGGCTTCGAACAACTGTTTAACGGCCACGCTGCGCTCGGCCGCTGTACGTTCGTAGAGATGAAGGCGCGAGCCGCTGCTGCCTGCGTCGATGACCGCGAGATAGCGCGCGGCATCCTCGGCGAGCGCCTTCGATCCCAGGCAGAGGAGGAGAGCGAGGCTTGCGAGGCCCGCTCGCAGCAGGGGAGGACATTGCATGGACAGAAGCTTCGCGGTGATAGGCATGCGGACTGGCTGGTCGGATCAGGATCAGTGTAGCGGTTAGGCGCTTGTGTCCGCTCGAAGCGGCTGCCTTGCGAAGTACAGCCGCCAGAGCCATGCGGCCGAACCCGCCAGCAAGAGGGTCGCCATCAGGTTGGCCCATTGAAGCGCGGATACCCCCATCAAGGCGGTATCACCGATTGATCGGATCAGCAGTGGTCCTGCGATCTGACCGCAGGCAAACGCGATCGTCATGCGTGCCACGAGCGGCGTGGGGTTGTCGGGATGGCGCTCCCGAGCAAGCTGCAATCCCGCCATGGTGGCCACCATGAAGGTGCCTCCCACCAGCACGGCCGAGGCGATGAGCACGCTCAGCGCAAGGCTAACCAGCGGCAAGGCGGTGCCGAGCGCCATGGCCGATTGCGCAAGGGCCCAGATGCGTTCGCGTGGCAGCGCAGTGCCCCAGCGCGCCGTCGCTGCGACCGATAAGGCCGCTGCCAGTCCGAACACCGGCCAGGTGAGGCCGAATACGATGGGGTCATCGATGCTGCCGCGAGCCATTGCAGGCAAAAAGGTGGCGAGCACGATGTAGCCATAGCCAAAGACGCCGTAGCAAATGATCAGCCCGGCATCGGATCTGCCGACACCGGGGGCGGGCGGCGTGAGCAGGGCGGCGGCGTGATCGACCGTGCCTGCCTCCGGCTCTCGGGCCGGTGCGCCGAGCGCGGCGACCACCATCGCACCCAACGCCGCCACGAGGCCGAGTTGCAGCCAAAGCCAACGTGCCGACTGACCGCCGCCCAGCCAGGCGAGCAGTCCGGCCACCGCGATGCCGCAGCCCACGCCGGTGTAGATCCAGGCGGTGAGCGCGGGGCGCCCAGCGCGTGCGAGCGCCACCAGGCACCAGCCACTGGCACCGACCAGCACCCATGCGCTGAAGACGCCGGCGATCGCGCGCAGCAAGGGGCCTGCGAACGCGAGCGCAGCGCCGCTGATGAGCCCGGTGGCGAGCGTGGTCAGTGCGACGCCGGCCAGGCCGATCAGGCTCGCCCGGCGCGGTTGGCTCGCGACGCGCGCCGCCGTGAGTGCGCCCACCAGGTAGCCGACATAGTTCGCCATGGCCCACTCGGCGCCAGCGATCGGGCTGAGATCGCCATCGCGCAGCATGAGCGGCAGCAGCGGTGTGAAAGCAAACCGGCCGATGCCCATGGCGAGCGCAAGCGAGAGGAGACCGGCGCCGACTACGCCGGCAACCGGCAGGGGTCCGCCAGGAATGTGCATTGGCAGATTATGAGGCGCGCGGGCTGCCGACGTTGTGTTCGCCGTATGAGGCGTCCGGGCCGCACAGGTCGCGTTCGCCGATCCGGGAAGGATGCGATCCCGGGCAATCCGTCCTGATGCTCGCCGTGCGGGGCGAACTGGCGTATAAAGCGAAGCAGGTACCGACCCATGTTTTGCTACTTCGCCCATTTCCGTTTGCCGGGTGGCGTTGCCGTCACGCTGGAGCCAGATTCGCTCCGACAGATTGCCCTGGTGGTGGCGTCGGTCGCGGGGCTCGAGCGCGCGCTGATTCATGTGCCCACGCCCGCTGGCACCCGTCATGCCTTTCCCAATGATGAGCCGGGACCACCGCTTGCGCTCCAGCTCTATGCAAACCGGATCGAGGCCCTGGAAGACGCGCTTCGGCCGGCTGGCAGGCTGCAGGCGCTGGGCTCGGCGGGCGACATCGAGGCGCTTCGCGGCATGCGGGTCCAGCAACAGATCATGCTGGTACGTGCGCTTCCGATCGAGCCGCTCGCTTCCGACCTGCTGCCACGCGAGACGCGTTGCAGTTATCTCGTGCACTACCCCGGGCAGGCGGCCGACCTCAGCGCCTGGCACCGGCACTACATCGACCATCACCCGCCCATCATGCGAAAGTTCCCAAATGTGCGCGAGATCGAGATCTGCACCCGCGTGGACTGGATCGGCGGCCTTCCCGGCATGCGGGTCGACTTCATGCAGCGGAACAAGCTGATGTTCGATTCGCCAGATGATCTGAGTGCGGCGCTTGCCTCGCCAGTCATTCGCGAGATGCGTGCCGACTTTCACCAGTTTCCCGAGTTTGCCGGTGGCAATGCCCACTATCCGATGCTCACCCTCGACACCCCACTTCGCGCCTAGCGCGCCCCTCATGGAGAACTGATTTGGAGATGCTCACTCTTGCTCAAGCCCGGCAGATCATCGACGGGGCACTGGCCCGCGCCCGCGCCGAGAATTTCAAGCCGATGGGCATTGCGGTGCTCGATGAAGGCGGCAACCTCAAGGCGTTTGCGCGTGAAGATGGCGCCAGCATGTTTCGCTTCGAGATTGCGCGAGGCAAGGCCTGGGGCGCGGTGGGCATGGGCGCGTCGAGCCGTGTGCTCGCCCAGCGTGCGAAGGACAACCCGAATTTTTATGTGACGCTGGCAGCGTCGGCCGATGGCCGCTTTTTGCCGCAGACCGGCGCGGTGCTGATTCTGTCGCCGAGCGGCCAGTTGCTGGGCGCGGTTGGGGCAAGCGGCGGGTCAGGCGATGAAGACGAACTGATCTGCGCGGCTGGCGTGGAATCGGCCGGACTTAAAGTTGGCTGATCCGGCATCGTTCATCGGCCACATAAGGAAACGCTCTTGACCCTCGCTCCCCCTTTCAATGCTGCGGCACTGCTCGATGAACTCGAGCGCGCGCTGCCCTCGGGCGTCCTCATGCGCGCGCCGATCGATGCGCGACACCTCAAGGACTGGATGGTGTCGGCACCCGTTGATTCGCCGCCTATCGCATTGGCCCGGCCGCGCAGCACCGATGAGGTGGCGGCGGTGCTGCGAATCTGCAACGCGCATCGGGTTCCGGTGGTTCCTCAGGGCGGGCTGACCGGGCTCACGGGCGGCGCCACGCCCTCGGCGCATGCGGTGGTGTTGTCGCTCGAACGGCTTGCAGCGATTGAATCGCTCGACCCGGATGGCTCGGTGATCACTGTGCAGGCGGGCGTCACGTTGCAGGCGGTGCAACAGGCTGCCGACGATGCGGGGCTTATGTTCGCGCTCGATATCGGTGCGCGCGGCTCATGCCGGGTGGGTGGCAATGCGGCCACCAATGCGGGCGGCAATCGAGTGCTTCGTTTCGGCATGATGCGGGAACTGGTGTTGGGCGTGGAGGCCGTACTGGCTGACGGCACGGTGGTCTCGGCCATGAACTCGATGCTGAAGAACAACGCGGGCTACGATCTCAAGCAACTCTTTATCGGTACCGAGGGCACGCTCGGGGTCATTACCCGGCTGGTGTTGCGCCTCCATCCCAAACCGCGCAGTGTCTGCACGGCCATGGTGTCGGTCGCCAACTATCCGCAGGTGCTCGCGCTCCTGCGTCTTGCGCGTGAGCGCCTGGGCCCGACGCTCGCCGCCTATGAAGCGATGTGGCCCGATTTTTACGCATTTGCGCGGGCGCAGCGGGGATCGGTCCCCATGCCGGAAGACGGTTCCATCCATGTGTTGCTGGAAACCATGGGCACTGATGAAGCGCGCGACGCTGAACTTTTCGAGGCGAGCATTGCGGCGGCGCTTGAGCAGGGTTGCGCAGTCGATGCGGTGATCGCGCAGTCGGGTCGTGAGCGGGCTGCGCTCTGGTCTACGCGCGATGCCTCGGGCGAACTCGCGCGCGCGTTCGCGCCGCATGTCGACTATGACGTGAGTTTGCCGGTCGGCACGATAGGCGCGTTTGCCGACGAATGCCGAAGCCGGCTCCTCGCCTCGTGGCCGGAGGGAGGCGTGGTCTGCTTTGGGCATGTGGCTGACGGCAACCTCCACGTCAGTGCCCAGATTCGCGACGGGATTCGCAGCAAAGACGAGACCGACCGTATCGTCTATGGGTGCGTGGCCGAGTGGCAGGGCTCGGTATCGGCCGAACATGGTATCGGACTGCTCAAGCGCGCGTATCTGGGCCATTCGCGCAGCAAGGAAGAAATCGCGCTGATGCGCAGGCTGAAGGCCGCGCTCGATCCTCACGCCATTCTGAACCCCGGGAAAGTGCTATGAATCGTTCAAGCCATGTTCAAGGCCTTCTTGCATTGATGGTTGCGCTAGCCGTTGCGACGCCCGCCATGGCCGATCCCGCCGCGGAGCGCGCCGCCTCGCTCGCCAACACCACCTGCGCTGCGTGCCATGGCGCAAATGGCCTCAGCATCAGCGAGACGATCCCGAATCTTGCAGGCCAGCGAGCCGGCTATCTCGAGAATCAGCTGAAGGCCTTGCGTGAGGGCAGCCGCAAGAGCGGCGTCATGAACGCGATCGCGGAGCAGTTGGGTGAAGCCGATCTGAAACCGCTTGCGGCCCACTATGCTGCGCTGCCCGCAGCGCCCGCTGGTGCGCCAGCGCGCTCGGCGCCGTTTGCCGCACTAAGCGGCAGCAAAATGAGCTTTCCCGCAGATTATCGGGAGCGTTTTACTCACTACCTCACCATGAATTTCCCGGCCACCCGCCAGGTGCGGCGCTTTTACGCAAGCCCCCAACTGCTGGCCGATCTGGGTGCCGGCCGCTCGCCTGCGGAGGGCTCCGCTGTCGTGGTCGAGGTATATGCGGCCAAACTTGATGGCGAACGCAAGCCCATCGCAGGCCCAGACACCTTCTTCGAGGCCGACCGCCTGTTGTTCTATACCGCGATGGCCGTGGGCAAGGGATGGGGCAGCGACATTCCCGCGCTGATTCGAAACGGCGACTGGCACTACGCGGTGTTCGGCACCGACCGGATGGTGCGAACGGGATTCAGCCAGGGCGAGTGTCTGGCCTGCCATAAGCCGCTCGATTCCACCCACTATCTGTTCACCCACAAGTCGCTCGCTGCGGCAAGGCCGCGCTGAGCGATGTGAGGCGAACAGGGGTCTTCATGTCACGGCAACGTCGAACGTTTCTTGCAGCCACTGGCGCCCTCGGCCTCGCGCCCGCTGTTCTGCGGGCGCAGTCGGGCCCTCCCCCGGTGCGAATTCTGGTGGGCTTTGCTGCGGGCGGAACGGTCGATCTCACCGCGCGGGCAATCGCCGAGGCCATGCGACCGCTTCTTGCGCGCAACGTGATCGTTGAAAACCGACCAGGGGCGGCGGGTCGGCTGGTGCTCGAAGCGGTCAAGGCGTCGCCACCTGATGGCGATACGCTCATGCTGGTTCCGCATGGACCGATGACGCTTTTTCAGTGGATCTACCGACAACTCCGGTACGACCCGGTGAAGGATTTTTCGCCGGTAGGACGCGTCTGTGTAATCGATTATGCGCTCGCCACCGGACCAGGCACGCAGGCCAGAACACTGGCCGAGTACATCGCCTGGGCGCGTACGCCTGGCCAGCGCGCGGCGTTCGGATCGCCCGGCGCCGGCACCGTGCCTCATTTCCTGGGGCAGGGCTTCGGGCAACGTTCCGGGATCGATCTCGCCCACATCGCCTACAAAGGTGCCGCGCCCGCAATGGTCGACCTGATGGGTGGCAGCATCTCGCTGGTGGTGTCGCCGCTGTCAGACTCGGTTGAGCAGCATCGCGCCGGCAAGGCGAGGATCCTCGCCACCACGGGTTCGCAGCGCAACCCCGATCTTGCCGAGGTGCCAACGCTTCGCGATGCGGGGATCGATCTCGTGCTGGATGGGTGGCTCGGGCTGTATGCGCCAGCGGGCACGCCCGATACCCGCGTGCAGCAACTCTTCGAGGCGCTCCGCGCGGCGGTCATGACCAGCGAGGCCGCGCTGCGTCGACTCACGATCCGCGCGCTCCCGGCGGGGCCGGCAGAGCTCGCGCGCCAGCGTGATGTTGAAGCTCGGCAATGGGAGTCACTCGTCAAGGCATCGGGTTTCACGCCAGAGAGTTGAGGCCGGGCGGTTGAGCACCACGGGCAGCGTTCGAAATCCCCTGAAGCGTATTCGGCGATCGCGCTCTGGGGGCGCAGCCGATTCAATCTCGGGATAGCGAGCCACCAGCCGGCCGATCGCTACGCGCGCCTCCAGGCGTGCGATGTTCATGCCGGCGCAGGCATGCGCGCCGTGCCCGAAGGCGAGCTGCGGATTGGGACGACGCCCGATATCGAGCCGGTCGGGCTCGGCAAATACTTCCGGATCGCGGTTGGCCGCACCGACGCCGAGCGTGACGAAGGTGCCCGCTTCGATCGTGACGACGCCGCGTCCGGTGATCGGGTCGGCGGGCAGGTCGATGGCGGTGGTTGCCAACCGGTTATTGAGTTGCAGCGGGCTTTCGAAGCGCAGCAACTCCTCCACTGCAGGTCCGATCAGGGCAGGGTCGCGCACCAGCCGGTCGAGCTGGTCACGATGCCGCATCAGCGCCTCCAGTCCATTGCCAATCAGGTTGGTGGTGGTTTCATGGCCGGCATTGAGGAGAAAGATACAGTTGTGAAGGAGTTCGAGTTCGCTGAGACGCTCGCCGTCGGTCTCGCCCAGGATCAGCCGGGTGAGCATGTCCACCTCGGGGTCGCCCGGCTGCTGACGGCGTCGCGCCACCAGGTCGCGCAGATAATTCAGAAAGTCCGTGACCGACCGGTTGCCGCGTTCGAGCAGCGTGGCGCCTGGCACGGGTTCAAGCGCCGACAAAATATCGATTGACCAACCCTGTAGCGGCTCGCGCTCGTCTCTTGGCACATCCAGGAGCGAGCCGATCACCTCGACCGGAATGCGGGCGGCGAAGTCACGGATCAGATCGGGCTGAGAGAGCGTGGCCAGTCGATCGATCAGTCCATCGACCAGTTCGATCAGCCCGGATTCGATTCGCGCCACTGCGCGCTGGTTGAGCGCCCCGGTCAGCAGCCGTCTAACCCGTGTATGAAGCGGCGGATCGCTGAACACCAGGCTGGTGGTGTGATGTTCAAAGAGCGGCGACCCGGGCCCGTATTTGGGCGCGAATTCGCGCTTCTTGTCAGAACTTGCTCCCGGGTGGCGATATACCGCCATCAGATCCGCGCAGCGTGTCAGGAGGAGCGAGTCGGCGGCTAGGCGATGCACCGGGGCATGGCGCCTGAGCGCGGCGTACCACGGATACGGATCGTCGATGAATCCGGCGGGCGCTGCGGCAAGCGAAAACGCCAGAGTGGCTGCCAGATCGGGGTTGGCGGGATGCGTGGACGCTGGTGTCGTGTGCGGCATGGCCGACGCGAACTCAATCAACCTGCGCGCCCGATGCCTTGGCGACCCGCGCCCATCGGTCGATTTCGGAGGCGATGAATTGCCCGAATGCCGTGGGGCTGCTTGGTGCGGTCTGCAGCCCCTGTCGCTCGAAGGCCTCGCGAATGTCGGGGCGCTCCAGCCCCTGGGTGAGGACGGCGTTCAGGCGGTTGATGATCTCGGCCGGTGTGCCGGCCGGGGCCACCAGCCCGCTCCAGAAATACGCGTCGTATTGCGCAAGTCCCGCCTGGGCGAAGGTCGGCACGTCCGGTAAGGCGGGATCGCGGCGCTCGCCTGTGATGGCTAGCGCCCGGATGCGGCCCGCCCGGATCTGTGGCGCAAGGGTGACCAGACCTTCGAAGATGGCCTGAGCCTGACCCGAGGCCACGTCGTTCAGCGCCTGGGCGCCGCCCTTGTAGGGGACGTGGAGAAGATCGACGCTTGCGACCGACTTGAAAAATTCGGCAGCCAGGTGTGGGGGGGTTCCACTGCCCGCCGATGCGTAGGCAAACTTGCCGGGCGCGCGTCGCGCCTCGGCGATGAAGTCATTGAGCGACGCTGCCGGGACCGCGCTGTGAACGGCGAGCACGATGGCGCCACGCGAGACCAGGCTGATGGGCGTGAAGGCGACCCGCGGGTCATACGAGAGGCTGCGATAGAGGCTGGGCGCGATGGCAAGCGTGCTGGTGCTGCCATAGAGCAGGGTGTAGCCATCGGGCGCCGCCTTGGCGGCTGCCGCAGATCCGACGGTGCCGCCGGCGCCAGGGCGGTTCTCCACCACCACCGATCGGCCAAGTCCCTCGGAAAGTCGCTGGGCCACCAGTCGTCCCACGATGTCGGTGGGCCCCCCCGGCGGGAAGGGAACAATGAGCTGGACGGTGCGTGCAGGGTAGTCCTGGGTGCCCGGGGTTTGGGCACCTGCAGGCTGGGCGCAGGCCATGCCGGCGGCGCAGAGGAGGAGGGCCGACACGCCCCGACGGCTGAAGGCGACGAAAGGGTTCGTTTTCATCAGAGTTCCTCGGTGGTCGCGTCGTAACGGAACAGCCAGTCGTACCGGTCTGAGATGCGATTGCCGGCCCACTCGCGTTCGATGAAGCGCCGGCCCTCATCCGGGTCGGCGAGCAGCGGATTGTGAAAGCGCCACATGTTTGCCGCCGCGCCCGCCACCACTTTCGTGGTGCGTTCGAGCCGCGCGCGCTCGAAGCGCTGAAGCGCCTCGTCCGGCGGGAAATCGGCAACACACCGACCCAGCATGTAGCCGTCTTCAATTGCCATCACCGCGCCCTGGGCGAGGAAGGGCAGCATGGAGTGAGCCGCGTCGCCCAGCAGTGTGACCCGGCCCACACTCCAGCGCTCAAGTGGCGCCCGGGTCATCAGGGCCCATTTGTTGGGCGCGTCGATCTGGCCAATGAAGTGCTGAATGTCTTCGTGCCAGCCTGAGAAATCACGTGCCAGTTCGGTTTGTGAGCCGCGATGGCTCCAGGACTCCACCTGCCAGTCGGCGCGCTCGAGTGCGCCGACGAAATTCATGAGGCGACCACTGCGAAGCGGATAGTGAACGATATGGCCACCCGGGCCTACCCAGTTCGAGCCCACCATGCGCGCCATGTGTGCGGGTAGCCGCTCCATGGGGATGACTGCGCGCCATGCGACGACGCCGCTGAATTGTGCGCGATCGGGGCCAAACAGACCCTGCCGGACGCGCGAATGAACACCGTCCGCCCCCACCAGCAGTGAGCCGCTGACGCGCTCACCCGACTCCAGCATGAGCGTGACGCCCTGCGGGTGCTGTTCGAAGCCAGCCACGCGCGCACCCAGGTGGAGCGCATCGGGCTTGAGCGCGGTCACGGCCTCGGCGAGCACCTCGAGCAAATCTGGCCGGTAGACAGTGAAATACGGAAAGCCGAATCGTTCGATCGAGAGCGGCCCGAGGTCAAAGAGCTTCCATGTTTCGCCGCTTTGCCAGTGCCGGATCTCCTTGCCCTGTGCTTCGCATGAGCGCGCGCTCAGCGCGTCGGCCACGCCCAGCGCGTGGAGCACGCGTGTGCCGTTGGCCGATAGCTGAACCCCGGCGCCCACCTCCTTGAGTTCGGTTGCCTGTTCATAAACATCGACGTCAATGCCCCGCTGTAGGAGCGAAGCGGCTGCGCACAGGCCGCCCACGCCGGCGCCTGAAATCACTACGCGGAGAGACTTTTGCATCGTTGAAGCATGACGGTCGCGGCGCGCGGATCAGGTTGACGGCATGTGCGTGGCCCGCTGGTGAAAACACTGCAACTCGGCGCTTACTTCTTGGCGGCCAGCATCGCATCGGTGAGCAGGCGCGCCAGCCGGTTGCCCAGGTAGTCGGCCAGCACCTTGTGCGTCTGTGAGCTGGGGTGCACGCCGTCGGCGAACACGTAGGTGGCGTCGGCGCCGGCGGTGCGCAGCGTGCCGACATTGGAGGCCACGGTGTTCGGAGTGGAGCAGTAGAGCGAGCTTGGGTTGTTGGGATCGTCAAACTGGGCAGTCGCTGCGATCTTGTTGATTCCGCAGGCCGTGCTGGCGAGCGCCTTGCTCGCGTCGGTGTCGACGGTCACCTTGAAGCCGTAGTCTGCTGGCTTGGTCAGGACAGCGGTAAGGATCTCGTTTGGATCGACAAACACGATGTTCTGCGCCTTGAGTGCCGTTGCAAGCGTGCCATTGAACACCTGAAGCGACAGTGCGCTCAGGCCGGCCGCACTCGCCGCGCCGCTCGCTACGCCCGACGGGGTTTTGCCCATGTCGGGAAGGCCGATGACCACCAGCGCACTGGCGTTGGCGGCCTTCAGGCGGGCGGCCTGCTCTGCCAGCTGCATGGCGGCGGCGCCCACCGCTTCGGCTATCGCCTGCTGGCTTTGCCCGCTCTGAGCCTGGATGAAAATATCGTTGGCACCAGCGAAGACGACCACCAGGTCACCAGCCTTGAACTTGCCCTCGCCAGGGCTGCCAAGGTGGATGTCGATCTGCTCCTTGACCGGGATGGTGGACGCGGCGTTGAACGCGCTGGTACGGTCATAGTTCGTCGCGCCCGCGGCGGTACCCCGATTGCCAATTCCGGGCTGCAGCGAAACGCGCGCACCGCCCTGTGCGTAGTTGGTGCAGGTGCTGCATCCCAGCTGCAACAGATTTGCCGATGGTTGCGCGCCGCCCATCAGCATCGCGGGCTTGATCGCGTACCCGTACGAGGCTGCGAGATGCTCGACCCACACCTTGCCAGGATTGGTGGTGAACTTGCCACCCCAGATCGAGGCAGATTCCAGCGCAGCGAGCGGCTGCGCGGTGGGGTCGAACCGCGGTTGTCCTGACGCTGCATAGGACGCCCATACCGTATAGGTGCCGCCATCGGTCAGGCTGTCGCCAAACGCGATCACGCGCTTGATGGGTTTGATGTCGCCCACGTCATTGGCGTTGAATTCCTTTTTTGTCGCCTTGGCAACGAAGCCTTGAATGTCGTCGAGCGATTTGCTTGTGGTGCGCAGCGCGAGCTGTACATAGTCGAGCTGGGCATCGATCGGATCGCCGAACTTGAACGGGGCGGAAAGCGGGTCGTACGCGGCCAGGTCAATCTTTGGGTTGACGCTCTTCAGGACATCGTTCACGCTGGTTTTCGCCGCGGCGAGCTTGGCCGGCGTGAGCTGCTGCGCCTTGGCCGCATCAAATCCGCTCGAAAAGAGCTTCTTGATCCCGTCGGTATTGGTGGAGCCGGTGGCCTCGACCGCAATCAGATGGGTAATGGGCGTGACATTGGTGCGCCCGTCGTCACTGCTCGCAATGGAGAAGAAGGATTCGGTGACCGCAACCCCGTTTGCTGTGCCGCCGGTGCTTTGCACGAGGTAGGGGCCGAACCCGAGAACGCCCAGCGCCTCACCGCGAGGAATTGTGACGGTGCCGGTTTTTGCGGTATCGACCACCTGCAGCATGGCGCCGTTCGAGCCCTTCAGCGTGACGGTTGCACCGAGGACCGGATAGCCCGAGGAGACGGAGACCTCGAGGGCTCCCGGAACATTGGTATTGCCGGAATCCGAGCAGCCGGTGAGCAGGAGTGATGCCGCAAGCGAGAAGGCGAGGGTGGCCTGCAAGGCGGATCGGCGAAAAGCTTTGGGATTCAAGGCATGTCTCCTTTGTTGGTCGTCTTCGTGCGTCCACGGTTCGCTGGCCTGAAGGTTAATCCGGAACGTCGCCTTCGTACAGTCAGCGCGTCCCGTCTCCCGAATTCTGCGACCCGGGCGCGCTCGCCGATGTGGCATAGTCGACCCCGCCATGCTGCACGCCGTTTCATGACCGCCGTCGTTGCCGACACCGGCTCGTTGATCGAGAGCCGGTATGCCTGGCTGCGGCTGGCTGCAAGTCTCGCATTCATGACGTTGTCGAGCTGCGGCATGTATGCCATCGTCGTGGTGCTGCCTGCGGTACAGAGCGAGTTCGCGGTCGATCGCGCGGGCGCGTCCTTGCCCTACACGCTCACCATGATCGGTTTCGGCATTGGTGGCGTGGTGATGGGAAGGGTGTCCGATCGATTCGGTGTGCGGGTGCCGCTTGCCATTGGCTCGGTGACGCTGGGCCTGGGTTTTGTGGCGGCCGCCCACGCGCCGGGGCTGCTCAGCCTGTCCATCATTCAGGGCGTATTGATCGGGTTTCTCGGCACCGCTGGCGGATTCTCGCCGCTCATTGCCGATGCGTCGCTCTGGTTCAACCGTCGCCGCGGTATTGCGGTTGCCATCTGCGCGAGCGGCAATTACCTCGCCGGCACGGTGTGGCCGCCGATCGTCCAGGCGCTGGCCGAGAGCTGGGGATGGCGATCCACCTACATCGGCCTGGGCGTGTTCTGCCTGGTCACCACGCTGCCATTGCTTGCCATGTTCCGGATCCGGGCGCCGCTTTCCGATGCGGGTTCCGCTCCGGCTGCTCGCCCGGGGCCGGGAGGCGGATCGGAGCAGGCCGCGCCTCGCGCCGGGGAAGCTGTTCGCCCGGGGCCGGCGGCGGGCCCCGTTCAGCCCGGGAGCGCTCGTCCTTTCGGCATGCCCGCGAACCTCGTCATGGTCCTGCTCTGCGGAGCAGGGGTGGCCTGCTGCGTGGCGATGTCCATGCCGCAGGTGCATATCGTGGCGTACTGCGGCGACCTTGGCTATGGCAGCGCCGCCGGCGCGCAGATGCTGTCGCTCATGTTGGGCTTTGGCATTGTGAGCCGGCTGATTTCGGGATGGGTGGCTGATCGGATCGGGGGCCTGCGCACCCTGCTCGCGGGCGCGGTGCTGCAGGCGGTCGCGCTCTCACTCTATCTGCCGTTTGACGGCCTGGGTGCGCTGTATGTGATTGCGATCCTGTTTGGGTTGTTCCAGGGCGGAATCGTGCCTTCTTATGCGCTGGTGGTGCGCGAATATTTTCCCGCGGCGGGTTCGGCTACCCGCATCGCGCTGGTGATCAACTCGACCCTGCTCGGCATGGCCCTGGGCGGCTGGCTGTCGGGAAGTATTTTTGACCTCACCGGCTCGTATGACGCGGCGTTCGTGAACGGCATTGTGTGGAATCTGTTTACCGTGCTGGTGGCGGTTGTTCTGCTCAGGCGCAGTCGGCTTGGCAGGCAAGCGCCGATCGCGGCCTGATCGGCTAGCGCGCCTGGCTGGCACCTCGGATCCGCGTTCCGCTACAATTCCGGCGCCTGCGGGTGTAGTTCAATGGCAGAACCTCAGCTTCCCAAGCTGATGACGTGGGTTCGATTCCCATCACCCGCTCCAGATCAGTCAATCAGCGTCGCAGGGTGAAAGAACGACTCGAGCGGCAGACGCTCTCTCGTGAGCCCCTGGCGGTGCACCATGTCAATCGCATGGTCAAGGTGCGGCCGCACCTGCGAAAGCCCACGCGGGTGCGCAAGCTGGTCTGCTTCTGACAGATTGCTGCCAGCGCTCTCCCCAAGAAGCGTCATCATTGCCTTCGGGAAGTCGGGATGCGCCTCCACCAGTGATCGTTTGAGTACGATCATGTGGTTGATCTGAATCACCCGGTGCCGCGCGTACCAGTCGCGGCTGTCCTGCACGGGGTCGGCAAACACCGGTTTGATGTGCGGCTTGTCGGCGGGTGGCGCACCGAGCACGGCCGCATCGATTTCGCCCGCCTCGAGCATCTGCAGCATGTCGCGCGACGGGTCGGCCCGCTCGGTCCAGGGCGGGTCGCGCCACTGCTCGACATGCGCGTCTTCAAACGTGATCCAGCGGTTGTCCTGCGGCGCAATGCCGTGATCGCCCTGCAGCATGCCCCGGATCCAGGTCACGGTGGTGACGCAGTAGGAGCGCACCCCGATTCGTTTGCCGCGAAGGTCCTGGGGCCGAAGATGCCCGCGCCGGCTGTCAAACATCAGAAACGGATGTTGAAAACGGCTGACGATCACAGCGGGCAGCAGTACCAGCGGAATGCCCGCGTCAAAGGCCTGCAGAAAGGTGACGATGGCCAGTTCGGAGACGTCGAATTCAAGATTTCGCACCGCTCGCTTGAACGCGGTGTTGGGTACCTTCACGTCGGCAAAATCGAACGCGTAGCGACCCGGTGAGACCTGGCCACTCAGAAGCCGATGCGTGATCGGATAGTCGCCGATCATGGCCTTGAGTTGAACGGGGGAGGGTTGGATAGTCATCGCCTGCAGCGTGGTGTTGGCCCGAAGAACGCGAACCGAATCGGGTTGGCTCGCGTCCCCAGGACGGAACCGCCTATTCGAGTTTCAGATTGAGGCGCGAAATGATGCCCGACCAGCGCTGCAACTCCGCCTGCACCAGTTGATCAGCCTGCGCGGGCGTGTTTTTCATGGTTTCAAGCCCGAGTTTGTCCAGCGCGTTGATGGTGTCGGGGTCATCAAGCGATCGCTGCAGCAGGTCGTTCAGGCGGCGCATGATCGCGGGCGGGGTCTTGCCTGGCGCCACCAGAATGTAGGTGGACTCGAACACGTAGCCTGGAACGCCGGACTCTGCGATGGTGGGCAGATGCTCCCATCCCTTCATGCGCTTTTCGCCAGTGACCGCAAGCGCCACCAGCCGGTTGTCCTTCAGCAGCGGCAGCGCAAGCGTGGGGCTTGCGAACGCCACCGGTACCCTGCCCTCGACCAGGTCGGGCACGGTTGCAGACACGCCCTTATAGGGGATGTGCTCCAGATCGACCCCTGCCAGAGCCTTGAAGAGTTCGGCGCCCAGGTGAGGGTTGCTGGCGAGCCCCGCGGAGGAAAAAGAAATCTTGCCCGGAGCAGCCTTGGCGCGATCGATCAGTTCCTTTACCGACTTCACGCCGAGCGAGGGCGCCACCACCAGAAAATTCGAGCTGCGGCTGAACACGCCAACCGCTGACATGTCGGCAACCGCGTAGCCCGCGGTGTTGGGACGCAGCATCGGGGCGAGGGCATGGCCCAGCGTGCCGTTCAGCACCAGCGTGTAGCCATCCGGCGCGGAGCGTGCGGTAGCCGCGGTGCCGATGGCGCCGCCCGCGCCCGCGCGGTTCTCGACCACCACCGGCTGCCCGCCCGAAGCGGTCATGTGCTTGGCGATGGCGCGGGCCATCATGTCGGTGGGGCCACCTGCCGTATAGGGCACGATGATGGTGATCGGACGCGTGGGGAAGTCCTGCGCGAGGGCGGTGGTTGACACGCCGGCCGCAGTTGCAACGATCAAGCCGGCAGCGCTGGCTGCCATCACGACGCGCCGTGCTGGCGCGGGACTGGAACGGGACATCTCGGTCTCCTAAGGTGCTTGGTGTGATGGGTTGGGCGTCGGGTCAGAGGCGCGCCTGCTGACGGGCTTTCAGTCTTCCTTCAGTCCGGTTGCCTTCACGACGCGAGTGTAGCGCTCGAGCGTCTGGCCGAGGAGTGCCTGTGCGCGAGCCCCATCCTCGAGCCCCGGTGTCAGATCGAGCGATGTCATCCGTTCGCGCAGCGCCGGATCGGCCATTGCGTTGGCGAGCGCCGCGGAAAGCGTGGCGGCAACCGAAGCCGGCGTACGGGCCGGCAGTGCCACCAGATAAAGCGATTCCTGTGCAAGCGCCGGGTAACCGAGCTCTCCGACGGTGGGCAGGTCGGGCAGCAGCGGCGAACGACGGCTGGCGGCGGTCGCCAGAGCCTGCAGTTTTCCAGCGCGGATGTGTGGGAGCAGTCCGGGTGTGCTGATGATTGCGGCGTCGACCTCGCCTGCCACCAGTGCGGTGACGGCCGGGGCATTGCCGCGGTAGTGAACCGGCGTGGCCTGTACCGATGCAGCATCGGCCAGTACGGCGGCCGCCAGGTGCCCGGGACTGCCCGGGCCTGCGGTCGAAAAATTGAGTGGCCGACTGCGTCCGCGTGCAATGAGTTCGGCCAGCGTGCGGACACCGGTTGAGGGGTGCGCTGCCACGGTGAGGCCGCTGGTGCCCAGCATTGCGACCCAGTTCAGGTCCTCAATCCGTACACCGGCCTGGGGCCGCATGGCGCGTGCGATCGTGAACGGTGCATCGATACTCATCAGCACGGTGTAACCGTCAGGCTGGGCGCGTGCGACGTTGGCCGCACCGATCTCGCCTGCCGCGCCGGTGACGTTTTCAACCGCGAAGGGCTGGCCGAGAAGGTTGGTGAGCTGACCGGCCACCTGCCGGGCCAGGATGTCCAGTGGGCCTCCAGCGGGGAAATTCACCACCATGCGGACCGGTCGTGTAGGCCAGCTCTGGGTTTGCGCCAGCGCGGGCCATGACAACAGGGCCGCCGACGACGCGGCGAGACCGGCAAGGGCCCGGCGACGGGTGGAGCAGGCTGATGGGGGCTTCACGAAGTACGTCCTCCTGGTTGGCGGTTCCCATGCGCCCTAGCTAAAGAGCATCAGATCATCGCGACATGGGGGCAGGCGCTGAATCTTGACCCCGGGGCGCGAAGGTGTCCAGTGATGACCCGTTTGTCGAGAGCCTAGAATGATCTGATCAAAGGAGCTTGCGCATGCGTACCGATCAGGGCGTGACGATTCATCGGGCCGATTACCGGGCACCCGCCTATGCCATTGATACGGTCGAGCTCAGTGTCGATCTCGATCCCAAGGTCACCACGGTGCGCTCGCGCCTCGTCGTGCGCCGCGCGGCAGGCGTGGGCTCCGCCGAGCCGCTGCAACTAGACGGCGAGGCGTTGGATCTCATCGAGGTGGCAATTGATGGTCATCTGCTCGGACCGGAGGCCTTTACGCACGCCAATGATCAACTGGTGATAGCGGGTGTGCCCGAGCAGTTTGTGCTCGACATCACCACGCGCTGTTCGCCCGAGGCGAATACCGCCCTGAGCGGCCTCTACGTATCGAACGAAAACTTCTACACCCAGTGCGAGGCACAGGGCTTTCGGCGGATCACGTTCTTTGCCGACCGCCCCGATGTCATGGCGCGCTATCGTGTGACGCTTCGCGCAGAGCGCGCGCGCTGGCCGGTGCTGCTCTCCAACGGCAATCTCATTGCCCAGGGCGACTGCGATGGCGCGCACGCCGAGTCCGGCCCCGTGCGTGCCGGCTGGCACTGGTGCACCTGGGAGGATCCATTTCCCAAGCCCAGCTATCTCTTCGCGCTGGTGGCGGGACGTCTGGTGGTCACCGAGTCCACCTTCATGAGGAGATCGGGCCGGCCTGCGCTCCTGCAGGTCTGGGTCGAGCCCGGCAACGAGCACAAGACCGAGCATGCGATGCGTTCGCTCGAGCGCTCGATCCGCTGGGATGAGTCGCGTTATGGGTTGGAGCTCGATCTTGATCGCTTCATGATTGTTGCCACGGGCGACTTCAACATGGGCGCCATGGAGAACAAGGGCCTCAACATCTTCAACACCCGCTATGTGTTCGCGCATCCGCGGCTGGCCACCGACCAGGACTTTGCAGCGGTGGAGTCAGTGGTGGCGCATGAATATTTTCATAACTGGACTGGCAACCGGGTGACTTGCCGTGACTGGTTTCAGCTCACGCTCAAGGAAGGTCTGACGGTATTTCGCGATCAGGAGTTTTCCGCCGACATGATGGCCGCGCAGTGCGAAAGCCAGTCGGCCGCTGCAAGCGCCCGCGCGGTCAAGCGTATCAACGATGTGCGGGTGCTTCGCACTTCGCAGTTTCCTGAAGACGCGGGCCCGATGGCGCATCCGATTCGGCCCGACGCTTACCAGGAGATCAACAATTTCTACACGCTCACCGTGTATGAAAAGGGTGCCGAAGTCATTCGCATGCTGCAGACGCTTGCCGGGAAAGAAGGTTTTCGAAAGGGCATGGATCTGTACTTCGCCCGTCATGACGGCCAAGCGGTGACCTGCGATGATTTCGTCGCGGCGATCGCCGACGCGAACCAGCTCGACCTCACCCAGTTTTCCCGCTGGTATGCGCAGGCGGGTACGCCCCGTGTCGCGGTCTCGGTGAGCGTTGACGAAGCGGCGCGGGTTTGCGAGTTGGTCGTGACGCAGCACACACCGGCCACGCCGGGTCAGCCGGTGAAGCTGCCGCTCCCGATTCCTTTTGCAATCGGCCTGCTGTCTGCCGACGGAACCGAACTGCCTGTCATTCCGGCTGACGAGGCCACCCGTTCGCTGGTCCGGTCGATCGAAGCGGGTACCGCGCTCGTCGAGTTGCGTGAGGCCTCGCATCGTCTCCGGTTTGCAGGCATTGGTCGCCGCCCGGTGTTGTCGCTTGCGCGCGGATTTTCTGCGCCGGTCATCATTGAGCACGACTGGAGCGACGCGGAACTGGATCTTCTTGCTGCTCACGACAGCGATCCGTTCAATCGCTGGGAGGCTGCGCAGCAGCGGATGTTGCGGGCGGTTCGCGCGGTCATGAACGGTGCCGATCCGGCGGTGGCCGGTGCTTCGGTGGCCGCGCTGATCGGGAGCCTTCTTGACGATCAGTCGCTCGACCCCGCCTTCGTCGATGCGCTGATCACCTTCCCATCGGAAACCTTCATTGCCGAGCAGATCGATCAGGTCGACCCGCAGGCACTTCGGGCGGCGCGGCTTGCGGTGCGTGCAGTGGCTGCGCGGGAACTTGAAGGACGTTGGTCCGCCCTTTATCGCGCGCTCAATGACGACAATCCCTGGACGGTTGATCTCGCCGCCGCCGGCCGGCGTGCGCTCAAGAACGCGGCACTGGGCTGGTGGGTTGAAGCTGGCGCGGGCGCTGCGGCCGAGGCGGCCGCAGCGCAGTGCGCGAATGCCGACAACATGACCGACCGGTCGGCGGCGCTTGCCGCGCTGGTCCGAGTGGGCGGGGCGAGTCGCGACCAGGCACTGGCCGCGTTCGAACGAGAATTCGCTGATGAGCCCCTGGTGCTCGACAAATGGTTCTCGATGCAGGCAACCGCTGTGCGCTGTCCCGGCGAGCCGCCGGTGCTCCAGCAAGTCAAGCGGCTGATGAATCACCCCGCGTTTTCGCTTCGCAATCCCAACAAGGTGCGCTCGCTGATCACCGCGTTCTGCACCGGTAACCTGGCCGAGTTTCATCAGACCGATGGCACGGGCTACGCGTTCTGGGCGGACCAAGTAATAGCGCTCGATGCACTCAATCCGCAACTTGCTGCGAGGCTTGCGCGCGCACTCGACCGCTGGCCGCGCTATGGCCCCGAGCGGGCCTCTGGCATGCGCGAGGCGTTATCTCGCGTGGCCCGGCATCCGGGGCTGTCGCCCGATGTCGCAGAAATTGTCGGCAAGGCGCTTGCGGTGGGTTCAGCGCCGCGCGCCTGAAGGCCTCCGGTCTCGATACAATCCGCGCCAGATCGGTCTGCCCCCTTACGGAGTTGCGATGGAGCGTGTCACCCTCAGCCAGTATCTGATTCAGTGCGATCGACAGACGTCGCTCGCCCCCGAGGCGCTTCGCCGCGTCCTCGAAACCTGTGCGCAGGCCTGTGCCGGCATTGCTGCCAGCATCGCGCGCGGGGCGCTGGGCGATGTGCTCGGCTCCGCGGGCAGCGCCAACGTGCAGGGCGAGACGCAGCAAAAGCTGGATGTCATCGCCAACGACCGGATGCTGTCGGCTAACGCATGGGGGGGCGCGCTGGCCGCCATGGCTTCGGAAGAAATGGATGATCCCTGGCCCATTCCGGATGGTGAGCCGCGCGGCCCCTATCTGTTGCTGTTTGATCCCCTGGACGGTTCATCGAATATCGATGTGAATGTATCGATCGGCACCATTTTTTCGGTACTGCCTGCGCCCGACTCGGCGCAGGCGGGCGTGGTCAATGCCGAAGCCTTTCTGCAGCCGGGTCGCCGGCAGGTGGCTGCAGGCTATGTCGTGTACGGCCCCTCTACCGTCATGGTGCTGACGGTGGGCAACGGAGTGGCGTCGTTTACGCTAGACCGCGAATCCGGCACCTGGTGGCTGGTGCGCGATCGCATCCAGGTGCCGGCGCAAACGCGGGAGTTCGCGATCAACGCGTCCAACGCGCGGCACTGGGAGGCGCCGGTGAAACGCTACATCGATGAACTGCTGGCGGGTCGTGAGGGCGCGCGCGCGCAGGACTTCAACATGCGCTGGATCGCGTCCATGGTGGCCGACGTACACCGCATCATGACGCGGGGCGGCATCTTCATGTACCCGCGCGATCGGCGCGAACCCGACAAGCCGGGAAAGCTCCGGCTCATGTATGAAGCCAATCCCATGGCGTTCCTCATCGAGCAGGCGGGTGGGGCGGCCACCAATGGACATCAGTCCATCCTTGACATCGTGCCGACGAAACTCCATGAGCGGGTGTCGGTGATTCTGGGCTCACGCGAGGAGGTCGAGCGCGTTACCCGTTATCACCAGGGTGCCTGACCGGACAGCCGGCGCGTTGGAGCTCAAGTCGCAGCAGCGTTGTACGCGCGTCCGACGGGTCGGGTCGCACCGTGAATCCAAGCTGCCGAACGAGCTCGATCATGCGGGTGTTGTCGCTCAGTGCTTCACCCGTCAGGGCGGCAACGCCGCGCGCGCTTGCGAGTGCGATCAGTTCGCCAAGCAACAGCCTGCCCAGCCCCACGTCCTGCCAGTCATCGGCGATCGTGACGGCGAATTCAAGCTCGGGCGCCTGACTCGCTTGCCTGCTGCCTGCGCGGGTGCGCAGACACCGGGCAGTGCCGGTGAAGGGTTCGACAGCTGGATCAACGCCTTCGTGGAGCGCATGAGCGATCACGGCGAAATCCATGGGGTCAGGGCTCGCAGTAAAGCGTTTGAGCTGCGCTGCGCTCAGCTCATGCACCGAACCAAAGAAACGCTGCTGCGCGGAAGCCGCCGAGAGGCTGCGAACAAATTGCTGCAGACGATCTGCATCGGCGGCTTCGATCAGCCGAATACGGCATGAACGCCCGTCGCGCAGCTGCACGATTCGCGGCAGGCCGGGGCTTCCCTCCGGTTGATCGGGGGTCGGAATTGAGGTCATGATGACAGCGCTGATGGACGCCTCGGCCGCTAGATTTCCATCAGCTCGCGCACGTGCCGCTCCACCGATCTCGCGAGCGCTCCGATCGCATAGCCGCCTTCCAGCATCGACACAATGCGTCCGTCCGCGTGACGGCTCGCCACCGTCACCAGTTCGCGCGTGACCCACGCATAGTCATCATCTCGCCAGCGCAGCTGGCTGATGTCGTCTTCAACGTGGGCGTCGAACCCTGCGGAGATGAACAGCATCTGCGGCTGGAAATCGTTCAGTGCCGGGAGCCAACGCTCGAGCACCGCTGCTCGCAGCGCCGATCCATCGCTGTAAGGCGGGAGCGCCACGTTCACCAGATTGTCGGCGCTGGGCACTTCGCCGCTGTAGGGGTAGAGCGGTGACTGGAAGGTGGACAGCATCAGGATGCGATCGTCGCCCGCGACGATGTCTTCGCTGCCGTTGCCGTGATGCACATCGAAATCGATCAGTGCAACGCGTGCGACCGCGAGCGCATCGAGTGCATGCCGCATGCCGACCACGATGTTGTTGAAAAAGCAGAAGCCCATGGCGGCTGATCGGGTGGCATGGTGACCGGGCGGGCGCACATTGCAGAACACGCGCGTGGCGCTGCCCGAATGCAACAGTTCGGTGGCGAGCACGGCCGCACCCGCGGCGCGCCGTGCCGCGTTCCAGGTGTGCGGATTCATGCTGGTGTCGGGGTCGATGGCGGCATAACCCTGCAGCGGGGCGAGCGCCTGCACCTCGAGCACGTGCGCGTGGGCGTGGGCGCGGTCGAGTTGCTCGAAGGTGGCGGCGGGCGCTTCATAGGTCGCCGCGAAATCGAGCAGGCCGGATGCACGCAGCCGGTCGTGAATGGCCGTGACCCGATCTGGGCACTCAGGGTGGTGCGGTCCCATTTCGTGGCGGACGCAGTCAGGATGCGTGATGTAGGCGAATTTCATGGCGGTTTTGGCAGGCAGCGGCCGGGCTCGCAGAGATGGGCAGTTTACAAGCGCGAAACCGCGTGCCTATGATCCGCCGCTGGCAGACCTTGACACGAACGAGGCGGGGGAACGACATGGCAGCAGCATCGGCTGGACGAGCGGGGCGTGGCGGGCAGGGCGCAGATTCTCCGTTCGATTATCAGATGGTCGTGATCGGTTCCGGTCCGTCCGGTCAGCGGGCGGCGATTCAGGCTGCCAAACTCGGCAAGCGGGTGGCAGTGATCGAGCGGGCGCGCACAGTGGGCGGCGTTTGCGTGAACACCGGCACCATCCCGTCGAAGACTTTTCGCGAGGCGGTGCTGCATCTGTCCGGCTATCGCGAGCGCGGCATCTACGGTGCTTCCTATCGGGTGAAGCAGGACATTGCGATTGATGATCTGCTCTACCGGGTCCAGCAGGTGGTGCGGTCCGAGATTGACGTGATCCGTAACCAGATGACGCGCAACCGCGTGGAACTGATCGAGTCCACCGCGAGTTTCATCGACGCGCACACGCTTGAGCTGTCCTCGGCCAGTGGCCACGGGCGGCGCCAGATCACCACCGAGCGGGTGGTGATCGCCTGCGGCACCGAGGCCTCGCGCGATCCGCATATTCCATTTGATGGTCAGCGTGTCTTCACCAGTGACGATGTGCTGGGGCTTGAGTTTCTGCCGCGCTCGATCATTGTGGTGGGCGCGGGCGTGGTGGGCGTCGAATACGCAACCATGTTTGCCGCGCTGGGTGTTCGGGTCACCATCGTTGACAAGCGCCCGGTGCTGCTGCCCTTTCTCGACCATGAGATTTCTGCCGCACTCACCTACGTGGCGCAACAGAGCAACGTCACCATGCGCCTGGGCGAGGAAGTGGCCGAAATTCACATGCTCGAGGGGGTCAGCAAACCGGTCGAGGTCAGGTTGCAAAGCGGCAAGGTGCTGCATGCGGAAGCGGCCCTCTACTCGATCGGGCGAAGCGGTGCCACCACCCGGCTTGCGCTCGACCGCGCCGCAGTGGAGGTGGATTCGCGCTGCCGTATTCCGGTCAATGAGCACTTTCAGAGCAATGTTCCTCACATCTACGCGGTGGGTGATGTGATCGGCTTTCCGTCGCTCGCCTCGACCTCCTATGAACAGGGGCGCGCCGCGGCGCGGCATGCGTTTGGCCTGCGCGAGGAGCACGAGGGCGGCATCGGGCTCTTTCCCTACGGCATCTACACCGTTCCCGAGATCTCAACCATCGGCAAGAACGAGGATGAACTCACCGCCGCCGGGATTCCCTACGAAATCGGCAAGGCACACTACCGGGAGATTTCTCGCGGCCAGATTATTGGCGACCGGACCGGGATGCTGAAGATTCTGTTCAGCCCGGATGACCGGAAGCTGCTGGGCGTTCACATCATGGGCGAGGGCGCGAGCGAACTGATCCATATCGGCCAGACGCTGATGGCGCACCACGGCACCATCGATTATCTGGCCGATGCGGTCTTCAATTTCCCGACGCTCGCCGAGTGCTACAAAACGGCCGCGCTCGACGGCCTGAACCGTCTGAGCGTCTGAGCCGCTGCGTGCCCGCCCCAGGGAGCCAGCGCTGGCGTCCAGCGGTCCGCGCCCAGCGCCGTTCCCGCAGCGCGCAGATTGGGCCTGGCGCGAGGCTTCCTCAGGCAGCCAGTGCGGTGCCTTCAGCCGCGGCGATGCGGTCGATGATCCGGCGTGCCATCACCGAGCCGCTGTCGATGTTGAGGCTCATGATGCGACGCTCCGGCCAGCGTGCAAGGTTGGCCTGCTGGCGCTCGAGCACTTCCATATCCTGACCGAAAATACGCCCCTGGCCCTCGCGAATGCGTTCGGTGAGCGCCTGGTCGTCGGGTCGGTAGTCACGCGCCATGCCCCAGAAGTACCACATGCTGCCGTCGTCTTCCGGCGTGATGAAATCGACCACCACGCTTGAGACCCGCGAGGCGGGTGGCGCCTCACGCGCGCCGTGCCCGGCAAGCGCCACGCCGACTTCGATCATCACATGCGATGGCGGACTGAACCTGCAGAGCTGCCAGCGATCGACAGGTTCCGCAGGATTCAGGCCGTGCGCCTCCATGGCGGCCTTCCAGAAGGGAGGCGCAGTCACGCTGGTCATGAGCCGGCTTGTGGTGACCGTATCGCCCTCGGTCCGGGTGATGCAGGGGGTTTCATCGATTTCCTGCTGGCCGATGCTGTCGGCGTGCACATAGGTCTCGTGCGTGAGGTCCATCAGGTTGTCGATCATGAGCCTGTAATTGCAGCGCACGTGATAGATCCCGCCTCCAAATGCCCACCCGTCATTGTCGGCCCAGGGCAGGCTTGGCAGGGCGCGGCGGTCGGCAAGCGCCGGGTCGCCCGGCCAGACCCATACGAACCCGGCATACTCGGCCACCGGGATGCTTCGGATCGGCGGAAAGCCTCGCACCCGCTGGCCGGGCATGGAGACGGTCCGGCCGTCACAGCCCATCTCGAGACCGTGGTAGCCGCAGATCAGCCGGCCATCGACCACTCGGCCCAGGGAGAGCGGTGCGCCCCGGTGCGGGCACCAGTCTTCGAGTGCGACGGCTTGGCCTGCAGCGTTGCGGAAGAACACCAGCGGCTCGCCGCACACTGTCCGTCCAAGTGGAGCGTTGCCGAGTTCGTGCGCCGCGGCGGCGACGTACCATGAGTTCCGGATGAACATGAGGTGGAGCCTGCAAGAGGTGGTATGGATCGGCCAACGAGACCACGCGTTACGCCGTATTATTGGATCCAATATTACATAAAAATTGAGGCAAGGTGAAAAATGTCGATTGTTTTGGATCCAATTAAAGGGCGAGCCAGTGCTGCGTCAGTCACCGCCACACTGCGCCAGAAAATCCTCAGCGGAGCCTTCCCCCCCGGCTCCCGGCTGGTTGAGGTCCCGGTGGCCGAAGCGCTTGGGGTGTCGCGCACACCGGTGCGACTTGCGATCCGGACGCTTGCCGAGGAGGGGTTGCTCGCGCCGGCGGGTGCGCGAGGCTATGCAGTTCGTGAAATTTCGGAGTTGGATATCCGCAGCGCGATCGAGGTTCGTGGGTTGCTGGAGGGACTGGCCGCACGTCATCTGGCCGAACGGGGGCTCACCGAGGCGGAGCGGCAGGGGCTGCGAGAGGCGGTGGCCGATGGCGAGCGCGTGCTGGCCAAGGGGCGCCTGGACCCGGACGACATCGAACGCTGGGCCGAACTCAATGCGCGGTACCACCGGATTGTGGTGGGGAGCCACCCCAGTCGGGTGATTGCCGACGCGATCGCGCGCAACGACCATCTTCCCTTCGCATCGGCCACCTCGATCGTGATCGATCCGCGCTCGCTCCCGGCTGAATTCCGCAAGATTCAGATCGCCCAGCTGCAGCACCAGCTCGTGCTGGAGGCGTTAGAGGGCGGGGAGTCGGCGCGCGTCGAAATGCTGATGCGTGAGCACGCCTGGGTGGGGTTTCGTTATGGCCGCTGGTTCGGCCTTGAGCCGCCGCGCGCAGAACAATCGGCGTCGATGACCAGCGCCGCAAACCGGGAGGGCGTGACCGACCGCAGGCGGAAAAGCGGCGAGCAACGGCTGGGGTTGCCTCGCGCCCGTGAGTGATTGGCGAGTCAACGACCCGACAAGCGCAGCGTCCAGCTCTGCCAGGTGCCGATGTCGCCGACCACGGCATCGGCCACCCGGAGGGTCCAGTTCCCCTGACCCGATTCGCCCCGCGGTGACTCGCCCAGGTGACGATTGGCGAGAAAGCGCCAACCAGCGTAAGCCCCGCAGCGGTCCGGCCCGCCGGATGCCCCGCCTTTGCCAACGCCCCCGCAGACGCGCGAGTCGGCCAGCCGGCTCACCCGCCCGTCCGGGCTGACGAGTTCGATCTGCAGATCGGCGGCATACGGATGGCTGGCTGTAAACATGACTTCAACCCACTCGATGCGGTCCGGGCAGTCGGCATCCGCCGGGTCGCTGCCGTCAAAGCGCAGCGTATCGGA
The DNA here is from genome assembly GCA_009921765.1 of Betaproteobacteria bacterium. The sequence goes on from RFXC01000001.1 coordinate 56,134, forward strand.
CTGCCAGAAGAGGGAGTTGCCGGGGTCCGCCAGGGTGATGCCCGGCGCGCGGGTTTTTTCGCAGGATCTGGGTGTGGCGCCCGGCCCCACCGCTGCGCCGACCGCAGGCTGGAACGCGAGCGCCCGCTCGACCGCGGCGGCCGCATCGACCACGCCGAAGCCGAAGCGTCGGCTGAAACGCTTCCGGACCGGCTGTCCCCCCACCCGTTGCACCGGCCATCGGTCGATGGCGGTGGCTGCCCATGAGGGGTCATCCGGCTGGTTTTCGCGAGCGGTCTCGGCGAGGATCAGTCGGATGTCTCGCCAGCTGAGCGTGGGTCTGGCCTCCAGCATCAACGCAATCACCCCCGACACCATGGGTGCGGCCGCCGACGCGCCGCCAAAGTCGGTGCGGGTGCCGTTGTTCGGAGCAAGCGTGGTGATGCCCTGGGCGCCGTCGCCCGAGAGCCCGCAGACCAGCAGATTTTCGCCCTCCTCGCCCCAAAGCGGCAGACGTCCCCGGCGGTCGACCGCGCAGGCCGTGAAAGTGCCTGGCAGGTTCAGATGTCCGTCAAAGCCCGTCATGTCGCGGTATTGGCAGCGGGTGGGGTCCAGGGGATCCGCGTCGGCGCGTCCGTTGACCGTCTGGCAGCCACCGTTGCCCGAGGCAAATACATAGACCGAGCCAAGTCCGCCGCGGCCCAGGCGCAGGCCCTGAGCGATAGCTGCTGCCACGGTAGGGTCGGCGGGGTGCAGCGCGCCGTCGTCATCGGATCCCCAGCTGAGGTTGTAGACCTGGCTGGCCGAGTCCCGGCCGAGCGCGTTGGCGATGCGTTGCACAGTGAGGTCGGCACGCACTCCGGCCTCGATGGCGTTGTAGGCAACCACACTTGCCTGGGGCGCCACGCCCGCGCCAGCCAGGCCGTTGCTGCGCGCAGCCGCAAGGATGCCCGCGACCGCCGTGCCATGCGCCTCCTGGGCCGTACACGGGAGCGGAGCGGTGGCGCTCCCCAGCCGGTAGTCGAATGAGCCGCCTGTGACCGCGTTGGGTGACAGATCGCCGTGCAGCGTTTCAACCGGTCCGTCGATCACCGCCACGCGAACGCCGCGTCCCTGCGCCTTGGCCCAGGCAAGGGTTGCGCCCAGTCCCAACGTGCCAGCGAGCGGGTCGGCAGGTTGGAGATGCCACTGCGCGGCGAGAAGCGGATCGACGGCACCGGCCTGCGTCGGCGTGCTTGCGCTTGGGTAAAGGAGGCTGCAGCCGGCGATGACCGGCAGGGGGTTCGGTGGGGCGGGCACCAGGGGCGCAGTGCTGCCGCCACCGCCGCCACCGCCACAGCCCGCGGCGGCGAGCGCGAGCCCGATTGTCAGCGCAACGAGGCGGCTCCGGCGGGAGACATGCGATTGCAGCGGGTGCGCCTCAGGGGTAATGTTGCGGCGCGTCAAACGGGTTTTCCGGGAGTCAGCCATGCGCCGCATTCAGTCTCTTCTTGTTGCCAATCGTTCTGAAATTGCTATTCGGGTAATGCGTGCTGCTGCCGAAATGGGGATGCGGACGGTGGCGGTGTATTCGCATGAAGACCGGTTTGCGCTGCATCGTTTCAAGGCGGACGAAAGCTATCGGGTGGGTGAGGGACGAAAGCCGCTGCAGGCTTATCTGGACATTGAGGACATCATACGGATCGCACGCGAGGCAAAGGTCGATGCGATCCATCCGGGCTACGGATTTCTTTCCGAAAATCCGGACTTTGCCCGCGCCTGTGCGAAGGCGGGCATTGTGTTTGTGGGGCCCACGCCGGAAGCCATGACCACGCTCGGCAACAAGGTTGCCGCCCGCGAGGCGGCCGAGCGGGCGGGGGTGCCCGTCATGCCTGCCACCGGGCCCCTGCCGCAGGATCTCGCCGAGGCGCGGCAGCTTGCCGAATCGATCGGTTATCCGCTCATGCTCAAGGCGAGCTGGGGCGGTGGCGGGCGTGGCATGCGGGTTATCGAGTCTGCCGCCGACCTCGACGCGCAGCTCGATGTTGCGCGGCGCGAGGCACGGTCCGCCTTTGGCAACGACGAGGTCTATCTCGAAAAGCTCGTGCGTAACGCGCGCCATGTGGAGGTCCAGGTGTTTGGCGACCAGCATGGCAACCTGGTGCATCTCTTTGAGCGCGATTGCTCGGTGCAGCGACGCAATCAGAAGGTGGTGGAGCGTGCGCCCGCGCCCTATCTCGACGAGGCCACCCGCGCGGCGCTTTGCGAGGCGGCACTCAGCCTCGCGCGCGCCGTGGGTTATGTGAATGCGGGAACGGTTGAATTCCTGATGGACGCCGATACGGACCGCTTCTACTTCATCGAGGTCAATCCACGAATTCAGGTGGAGCACACGGTGACCGAGATGGTCACCGGGATCGATGTGGTCAAGTCGCAGCTCGCAATCGCGCAAGGTGCGCGGATTGGCGGGAGCGACTGCCCGATCCCGAAGCAGGAAGCGATCCGACTGAACGGCCACGCGCTGCAATGCCGGCTGACCACCGAGGATCCCGAGAACGGGTTCACGCCCGACTATGGCCGCATTCAGGCCTATCGGAGCGCAGCCGGTTTCGGGCTGAGGCTGGACGGTGGCACGGCCTACACAGGTGCGGTGATTACCCCCTACTACGATTCGCTGCTGGTCAAGGTGACCGCGTGGGCGCCGAGCGCAGCAGAGGCGATCCGCCGCATGGACCGCGGTCTGCGCGAATTCCGGATTCGCGGCGTGGCCACCAATCTGCAGTTCGTTGAAAACGTGATCAACCACCCCAGGTTCGCGGCCGGTACGGTCACCACCCGGTTCATCGACACCACACCAGAGCTCTTCACGTTTCGCAAGCGCCGCGATCGCGCGACCCGACTGCTCAGTTACATCGGCGAGGTGACGGTGAACGGCCACCCCGATCTCAAGGGCCGGACCCGGCCGGACCTCTCGCATCTGCAGATCGCGCTGCCGCGCGTCTGGCCCGCGACCGCGGGGGCCGCTCAGGGGACGAGTTCGCTCACGCCGGAAGCCTCAGCATATTCGGTGGCGGGTTCGCTGGCGCTGGCCAACCCGGTGGCGAGACCGGGTCAGCGGATCGATCTCAGCGTGCCGCCGCCGCCCGGATCGCGGCAGCTGCTGCGCCAGCTTGGGCCGACCAAATTCGCCGAGTGGATGCGGGCAAGCCGCCGCGTGCTCATTACCGACACCACCATGCGCGATGCGCATCAATCGCTCTTTGCCACGCGAATGCGGTCGATCGATATGCTGCGCGTCGCCCCTTACTACGCGCGCATGCTGCCGCAACTGTTTTCGGTGGAGTGCTGGGGCGGTGCCACCTTCGACGTGGCCATGCGGTTTCTGAATGAGGATCCGTGGGAACGCCTGGCCGGGCTACGCGAGGCCATGCCCAACCTGCTGCTCCAGATGCTGCTGCGAGGCAGCAATGCGGTGGGCTATACCAACTACGCCGACAATGTGGTGCGGCATTTTGTGGCTCAGGCTGCAGCCGGCGGCATTGATGTGTTTCGAGTATTCGATTCGCTCAACTGGGTGGACAACATGCGGGTGGCGATCGATGCCGTGCTCGAGAGCGGCGCGCTCTGCGAGGGTGCGATCTGCTACACGGCCGACCTGTTCGACCGCTCGCGCTTCAAATACGACCTCAAGTATTACCTCGACATCGGCCGTAGGTTGCAGCAGGCCGGCGTTCATGTGATCGGCATCAAGGACATGGCGGGTGTGTGCCGGCCCCGCGCGGCGCGTGAGCTGGTGCGGGCGCTTCGTGAGGAAACCGGACTGCCGGTGCACTTTCACACTCACGACACGAGCGGTGCCGGCGCAGCGTCGATCCTGGCTGCAATCGAGGCCGGAGCCGATGCGGTTGATGCAGCCTTTGACGCGATGAGCGGCCTCACCTCGCAACCCAATCTTGGCGCGATCGTTGCGGCGCTCGAGGGGGGAGAGCGGGATTGCGGCCTCGATCGCGAGTCGCTGCAGGCGCTGAGCCATTACTGGGAGGGTGTGCGCAAGATCTACGCGCCCTTCGAATCCGATATCCGCGCTGGCACCGCCGATGTCTATCGGCATGAAATGCCGGGCGGGCAATACACCAACCTGCGAGAGCAGGCGCGCGCGCTGGGGCTTGAGCATCGCTGGCCCGAAGTGGCCGAACGCTACGCCGAGGTCAATCGCCTGTTTGGCGATATCGTGAAGGTGACGCCCACCTCCAAGGTGGTGGGAGATATGGCGCTCTTCATGGTGGTGAATGATCTGACGGTGGCCGACGTACTTGACCCTGAGCGCGAGATTGCATTTCCCGAAAGTGTGGTGTCGCTCTTCCGGGGCGAACTGGGTTTTCCTCCCGATGGATTTCCGCGTGAAATTTCCCGCAAGGTGTTGAAGTGCGACACCGCGACGCCCATCGCAGCTGAGCCGCCCAGACCGTTCCGGCCGGGCGAGCGGATCGCGCCGGTCGATCTGGATGCGGCGCGCGAGCAGTTGCACAAGATTGCCGGGCACGCGATCAGCGAGCGTGAACTGTCCTCGTGGCTCATGTATCCGAAGGTGTTCGCCGATTTTGCCGCTCATCGAAAGCGCTATGGCGACCTGAGCGCGTTGCCCTCGCCCACCTATTTTTACGGCATGGCCGAGCTCGAGGAAATCAACATCGACCTGGACCCTGGCAAGTCGCTGATCGTGCGCCTGCTCGGGACGGCACCGGCCGAAGAGGAGGGGGTCGTCAAGGTGTTTTTCGAGCTGAACGGTCAGCCACGAACGATGCGCGTTGAACGCAGCGGCGTGGGCCGCGTTCAGGTGCGCCCGCAGGCCGATGCAGCCAATTCCTCACACGTGGCTGCACCCATGCCGGGCATGATCGTGACCGTCGCGGTGAAAGCCGGGCAGGCGGTCAAGCCAGGGGATCCCCTGCTCTCGATCGAGGCAATGAAGATGGAGACGCAGATTCGAGCCGAACGGGAGGGCGTGGTGAAGGCGGTTCATGCGCGAGCGGGTGACACTGTGGCCGCGCGCGACCTGCTGGTGGAGATGCGCGCCTGAGGCTGGGGAGGGGATGGCCAGGCGGAGCGCGTCGCGTTGACCCCTGTCAAGCCTTCGATCATCGCACGATTCGCGTCGAAAAAGGACGGTCCGATCGCTTCCCCACAAGACACGGAATCGCAGTAGGATAGGTGCCAAGGCGACCCGTCGCCACAGGTTTTTCCCCGTTGCGCCCCGCGCGCGAAAGGACGACCGATGCGTACCACCTTGCAGATCAATTTCCGCGGCATGGATGTTTCGCCTGCGCTGGAGCAGCTGATCCGGGAAAAAACCGAGAAGCTCGAACGGTTTCATCCCAACGTGACGGGCTGTCGCGTGGTGGTCGACAAGCCCCATCACCACAAGGCACAGGGGGAACACTTCATCGTGAGCGTCGACGTGTCGGTGCCGGGCGCCAACATCGTCGCCAATCATGCGCATCATGAAGATGTGAATGTTGCGTTGCGAGACGCCTTCCTCGCGGCGCGTCGCCAGCTCGAGGAGCACGCGCGCAAGCTCCGTGGCGATGTGAAGCAGCACTCCCTGCCGCAAGCGGTCGAGGCCACGGTGGAGTGAGGGCGGGAGCCGGTCGGCGGTCCTCCCGCTCAGCCTGATACGGTGCCCGAGCGGCCAGGCACCGCGCGCACAGCGCCCGGTGCCGCGCGCCAGATCGCGAACGCGGCGAGCGCCGATACGGCGGCACTCATCGCAAAGGCGGGCAGATAGCTGCCCGCGGCATCGTGAATCAACCCTGTCACCCAGGGGCCGAGCGCCCCGCCGGTGATCGCAAGCAGACTGATCGTGCCAAAGATCGGTCCGTAGTGCGGGCTTTCGAACACATCGGCCGGAATGGCGCCGAACACCGACGTCACCCCGTATCCGATCACCCCCTGCACCAGGACCATCAGGCCCAGAAGCGGGAGAACCGGCCAGCGGGCGAGTGCGATCAGCAGCAGACAGCACACGATGAAGCCAGCGCACCCAATGGCCCATACGAGTTCGCGGCCCACCCGATCGGAGAGCCAGCCCAGCGCAATCTGGCCAGGCACGCCGGCAAGACTCACCACGCCAAGCGCCCAGGCAGCGAGCGTCGCGTCAAACCCGACCTCAAGCAGATAGCGGGTCTGGTGAACCTGCACCGCATACCAGACGAACAGCGCACTGGCATAACCGAGCGCGATCCACCAGAAGCGGCGTGTGCGAATCGCGAGGCTCAGCGTCCACTCGACGCTGGTCCAGGCTGCGTCGACGCTGCGGCTGCGGCGGGCACCGGGCTGGCCGCTGACCAGGACGGGATCGCCGTCGGGTTGCAGCCCAAGGTCCGAGGGGCGCCTTCTCACCAGCAGATTGAGGGGCACCAGCACCACCAGAATGAGTATGCCCAGGGTGAGGCAGGCGTGCCGCCAGCCCGCGGCATCGATCAGCGCCTGCATGACCGGAAGCAGCAGGATTGACCCCGCGCCCGCGCCGGCATACGCGATCGAGATGGCGAGCCCGCGCCTGCGCTCGAACCAGGCTGACAGAAAAAGCCCATGCCCGGTATAGCCCAGGCAGACGCTGCCAAATCCCACCAGCAGACCCAGGCTTAGATAGAACTCCCACAGCGAGGACGCCTGACTCGCGAGGAGCATGCCGAGACCGCTTGCAAGGGCACCGGCTTCCATCACCGGGACCGGCCCGAAGCGTTCCATCGCCCTGCCGAGCAGCGGGCTCAGGGCCGCCGACACGAGAAAACCGAATGAGAATGCACCAGCAGTGTCGGCGCGGTCCCAGCCGAATTCATCGAGGATGGGCGGATACACGAGCGAAAACGAGGTGCGCGCATTCACCGCAAGAGCCATCGAAGCGAACGCGATACCGATGATCAGCCAGCCGTAAAAAAACGGCAGGCTGCGGGCGAGGCGGTGAACAAGGTGCATTGATGAGTGTCCCTCTTCAACACTACACGCAACGCGCCCGCCCGGCGAGCCACCGGCCCGACCAGTAAAATCTGCGGTTGGGTTGCAAGCGTCCGGTGGTGCGGTCGCGCGGAGAACATCATGAAGACCAGAACACAGGTGGGCATTGTCGGCGGGGGGCCGTCGGGTTTGCTGCTCGCGCAGCTCCTCAAGAAGGCGGGCGTGGAAAGCGTTGTGCTCGAGCGTCAAAGCCGCGACTATGTGCTGTCACGGATCCGGGCTGGCGTGCTCGAACGCGGCACCGTCGAACTCCTTCAGCAGGCGGGCGTCGGTGAGCGGGTACAGCGCGAGGGGCTGGTGCACGATGGCGTGATGCTTCAGTTCGATTCGCGCCTGCACCGGATCGATTTTCGCGAACTGGTGGGCGCTAGCGTTACCGTCTACGGCCAGACCGAAGTCACGCGCGATCTGATGAATGCGCGCGATGCGTCGGGGGGGCTCACTGTCTATGAAGCCCAGGACGTGACGCCGATTGATTTCGGTTCGGACCGACCGCGCCTTCGCTACCGCAAAGACGGCGTGGAGCACGAGCTTGAGTGCGACTACATTGCCGGCTGCGATGGTTTTCACGGCGTGTGCCGAGCCAGCGTGCCCGCCGATCGCATCAGGCTCTTTGAGCGGGTGTATCCGTTTGGCTGGCTGGGCATTCTGTCGCGCACGCGCCCACTCGATGATGAACTGATCTACACCAGTCACGAGCGTGGGTTTGCGCTCGCCAGCATGCGCTCGCATTCGGTCAGCCGCTACTACGTTCAGTGCACCCTCGAGGACAAGGTCGAGGAGTGGTCCGACGACCGCTTCTGGGATGAATTTCGCCTTCGCGTGGGCCCCGAGGTGGCCGCCCGTCTCGAAACCGGGCCGTCCATCGAAAAGAGCATCGCGCCCCTCAGAAGCTTCGTTGCCGAGCCCATGCGCTTTGGCAATCTGTTCCTCGTGGGCGACGCCGCCCATATCGTGCCGCCCACCGGCGCGAAAGGGCTGAACCTTGCCGCGAGCGATGTCGGCTATCTGTCGCGCGCGCTGATCGAACGCTACCAGGACAACCGCGCTGACGCGCTCGCGGCCTACTCCGACACCGCACTTCGTCGCATCTGGGCTGCCGAACGTTTTTCCTGGTGGATGACCTCGCTCATGCACCGCTTCCCGGAAACCACCGGATTCGATCGTCGTGTGCAGGTCGCCGAGTTCAATTATCTGTCGGGTTCCCGTGCAGCCTCGACCGCGCTTGCCGAGAATTATGTGGGGCTGCCGCATTGAGTCGCGCGAAGGCCGCCGCCGGCCTCGGCACCCGTTGCAACACCAGGCGCCGCTGGCTGACTGCCGCCGCCAGCCTGGCGTCGCTGCCCGCATGGTCACAGTCAAAACGCTATGACCCCGGCGCAAGCGACACCGAGATTGCAATCGGCAACATCGTGCCGTATTCGGGGCCGGCATCGGCCTACGGGGTGATCGGGCGGGCGGTGGGCGCTTATTTCGCCAGGCTCAACGCCGAGGGCGGCATCGGTGGCCGAAAGATCCGTTATGTGAGTGTCGATGATGGCTACAGCCCGCCGCGCACGGTGGAGCAGGCGCGCCGGCTGGTGGAGCATGAAAAGGTGCTCTTCATCACCCAGGTGCTGGGCACAGCCCCCAATGTGGCGATTCAGCGCTATCTCAATCAGCGGCGCGTGCCTCAGCTCTTCGTGGCAACCGGTGCCACCCGCTGGGGTGATCCAGCGCAATACCCGTTCACCATGGGCTGGCAGCCCAGCTACCAGTCCGAGGCACGGGTGTATGCGCAGCACATTCTCGAGACGCGTCCCGCTGCGAAGATTGCTGTTCTTCTTCAAAACGACGACTACGGCCGGGACTACCTGAAAGGCCTGCAGGACGGGCTGGGTGATCGTGCCGCGCAAATGATCGTGGCACAGAGCACCTATGAGGTCACCGACCCCACCATCGACAGTCAGCTGATCCGGCTGATGGCGTCGGGGGCGGATACCTTCTTCAACATCACCACGCCGAAGTTTGCCGCGCAGGCCATTCGCAAGGCGTTCGAGATTGGTTGGCGGCCGCAGCAGTACCTGAACAGCGTATCGAATGCCGTGGCCTCGGTGATGCTGCCGGCAGGCGCCGAGGCCGCGACCGGTATCGTGTCGTCGAACTACATCAAGGATCCCACCGACCCCCAGTGGGTGGGCAGCGCCGAGCATGACGCCTGGCTGGACTGGATGCGTCGCTGGCACACGGGTGGCGATGTGCGCGACAGTTTCAATGTCTATGCCTATTCAGTGGCGCAGACCATCGAGCAGGTGCTCAGGCAGTGCGGTAACGAACTCACGCGCGACAACGTGATGCGTCAGGCGGCCAGTCTGGATTTCACACTTCCGATGCTGCTGCCGGGGGTGCGTGTGCGCACTGCGCCGGACGACTACTTTCCGATCGAGTCGCTGCAGCTCATGCGTTTCAGCGGCCGTGGCTGGGAGCGGTTCGGAAAGATTTACGGCGGCTAGGGCGGCCGCGCCAGCCATCGGTCCGCTCAGGCTTCGCGCATCATCCGCCAGAGATCGATTTTCATGGTGATCACGCAACCCGCAATGATGGCGGCGGTGGTGATGAACGAACCCAGCGAAAGCGTGGACAAGCCGCTCAATCCCTGACCGACGGTGCAGCCCAGCGCCGTGACGCCGCCCACTCCCATCAGCACCCCACCCAGCAGATGACGACGGAAATCGGCGCCATCGGGAAACACTTCCTCGCGCCAGCTGCGGGTGGCGATCGCCCACGCGAGCGCGCCCGCCACCATCCCGAGTGCGGTGGCGATGCCGAAGGTGATGTGTCGGGACTTGTCGCTCCAAAACATGAGGAGCTCGAGCGTGTAGGCAAAGGGCGCGACCAGCGACAGGGATTCGGGGCGGTTGCCCTGGGTGCCGATGTAGGCGGCCTCGAGGGTCTCGGGATGCTCTTCAACAAAGCCGATATGGCCGGTGACATACCAGCCGCCCACCACGATGAGGCCGATCAGAATGCCGCCGGTAATCGCATAGGGTTCGTCGCGCCACATGTCGCGGCTCGCGAGCGCGCCCAGCGTGAGTGCCACCCCCAGGATGGGGGGTAGCCAGCGCTGGAGTAAAGCGGCCTCGGTGCCCGTCCAGGCTGCGAGCAGCGCCGGCAATTCCTGGCTCGTACCCAGATCGATCACCACCTGATCGACGGTGGCTGTGCGCCAAACGCCGAACAGACCCTTGAGTGTCATGTACGCCGAGATGCCCACGACCAGAAACACGACGACCGATTTCAGGTTTCCGCCGCCCAGCCGGATCAGCGTCTTGCTGGTGCAACCCGAGGCCAGTGTCATGCCGATACCGAACAGTAGGCCGCCCACGAGGTGAGACAGCCACGGCAGCCGGCTGGCCGCATAAAGCGAGCGCGAGGTGCTCACCTGTCCGGTGATTTCCACCACCCACACGCCGAGCACGGCCACGCCGATTGCGAGCAGCCACATGCGCATGCGCGTCCAGCTGCCGATATTCAGAATGTCGGAGATGGCGCCCAGCGTGCAGAAGTGCGTGCGGGCGCCGATGAGGCCAAAGGCGGCACCCAGCCCGAAGCCCAGTGCGGCAATTGCGCCGACAGATATGATCGCGGATTCCATGGGAACAGCATCTTACCGGCTGTGCCTGGCACGCCGCGTGGCTGACCCTTTAGGCGCCACATCACGGGGAGTTATCAGCTCATGTTCGAGACAAGTATTGCGGGCAGTCTGCCCAAACCCGGCTGGCTCGCCGAGACCGGGAAATTGTGGCCACGCTGGGGCGCCGAAGGAGAAGCGCTTGCGCGCGCGAAGGCCGACGCCACGCTGGTGTGGCTCAAGCTTCAGGAAGACGCCGGGCTCGACGTGATCGGCGATGGCGAGCAGTCGCGCCAGCACTTCGTGCATGGTTTTCTCGAGGCGGTCGAGGGCATCGACTTCGAGAACAAGGTGAAGATGGGCATTCGCAACAACCGCTATGACGCGATGGTGCCGCAGGTGGTGGGGCCGCTCAAACTGCGAGGGCGGGTGCATGAAGCGGAAGCAAGGCTGCTGCGCGCGCACACGACCCGGCGCATCAAGTTCACGCTCCCCGGGCCCATGACCATCGTCGACACGATCGCCGATCGGCACTATGGCGATCGGGTCCGCATGGCGATGGCCTTTGCCGACCTGCTCAATCAGGAAGCGCGCGCGCTTGAAGCCGATGGGGTCGACATCATTCAGTTCGATGAACCCGCCTTCAATGTCTACATGAACGAGGTCTGCGACTGGGGCATCGAAGCGCTCCACCGTGCGATCGAGGGCTTGCGCTGCACTACTGCGGTTCACATTTGCTATGGCTATGGCATCCAGGCCAATATCGACTGGAAGCGCTCGTTGGGTGGCGAGTGGCGACAGTACGAGGTGGTGTTCCCTGCGCTTGCCCGAAGCCGAATCGACCAGGTGTCGCTCGAGTGCATCGCCTCACAGGTGCCGATTGAACTGCTGCGGCTGCTCGAGGGCAAGGATGTGCTTCTGGGGGTAATCGATGTCGCAACCGACTCGGTCGAGACGCCCGCGCAGGTGGCCGACACCATCGCGCGCGCGCTTGCCCATGTCCCGCCGAACCGGCTGTTTGCCTGCACCAACTGCGGCATGGCGCCCATGAGTCGGGAGGTCGCGCTCGCCAAGCTGGAGGCGCTCGTAGCGGGCGCCCGGCTTGCGCGCGAGCGGCATGTCTGAGACGCGTCCGGGCGACTGACGCAGAGCGGAGAACGTATGGTCCAGACGCTGTCGGATACGCGCACTGATCGTGGTGTGATGCTGATCACCGGCGGCAGCCGGGGCATCGGTGCGGCCACCGCGCGGCTTGCTGCCGCCGCGGGCTGGACGATTGCCCTGGTCTACCGACACCGGATGCATGAGGCAGAGGAACTGGTCGCAAGCATAGAAGCCGATGGCGGCCGTGCGGTCGCGATTCGCGCCGATGTGTCCGATGAGCGCCAGATCATGGCGGCATTCCAGGTGGCGGATTCGCTCGGACGGCTGACCGCACTCGTGAATAACGCAGGCATCACCGGCGGGGTCAGTCGCATCGAGGCGCTCGATGCCGCCATGCTTGATTCGCTGCTTGCCATCAACGTACGCGCGCCACTGCTCTGCTCGCGCGAGGCGGTCAAGCGGATGTCGAGCCGGTATGGCGGCGCTGGTGGTTCGATCGTCAACCTCAGTTCCGGTGCGGCGCAGCTCGGCTCTGCCGGCGTCTGGGTGCATTACGCCGCCACCAAGGGTGCGATCGACTCCATGACAATCGGCATGGCCCGCGAGTTGGGTGTAGACGGAATTCGGGTGAACGCGGTGCGGCCTGGCCCGATCGACACCGAGATTCATGTCGATCGACCGCCGGGGCAGCTTGATCAGATGGCGCGCGCGGCGCCGCTCGGGCGGGTGGGGACGCCTGATGAGATCGCGCGGGTGATCGTCTGGCTGTCCGATGGCGCGCAATCGTCTTATGTCACGGCTGCGCTGGTCGATGCCCGGGGCGGACTCTAGCCGCGCTTTCCCGCGTCACATGCGCTTAACTGCGCAAGTCGGTGGTGGGTGGCTTTGGCGCGTCGAAGAGCGGCAACTGGCGTGCATCTGCGGGTTGACCTGCTGATCCGGGCTCGGCCGCAAGCAGTGCCGCAGTGCGTTCGCGATTCGCATCGGACAGGTAGCGTGTGCCTGACTCAACCGGATCGTTTGACGACCTGGCCGGTTGCCCGCTCTGATCCGCCCGGCTGAGCGTCCCCACCCGTACGCCCAGAAGCCGTAGCTTTCGTTCAAGCGGAACGCGCTTCAGGCAACTTCCGGCCGCCGCGCGAATAAGCGTGGCCTCCGCGGTGGCCTCGTGAAGGGTCTGGTCGCGTGTCACGGTGGTGAAGTCTTCATAGCGCAGCTTGATGCCGATCGTTCGGCCAACATAGCCCTTGCGGCGCAGATCGTCGGCCACCTTCGCGCAGAGCTCGGTGAAGATTCCCGACAGGCGCTCGCGGTCGCGTCGCGGATGCAGGTCGTGTTCAAAGGTGGTCTCGCGACTGATCGAGCGCGGCTCGCTGTAGGTCACCACCGGCCGTTGGTCTCGGCCATGTGCGGCCTCATGGAGCCACGCGCCATAGCTGCGGCCGAATTGATCGATCAGCAGGGTCGGTGGCGCCGCGGCCAGTTCACCGATCGTGCGGATGCCCAGCGCCTCGAGCCGGGCCGAGGCCTTGGGGCCGATGCCGTTGATGCGTCGAGCCGGAAGCGGCCAGATCCGTGAACCGATGTCCTCGGTATCCAGAACGGTGAGTCCGTCGGGCTTGTCGAGCTCAGAGGCGATTTTCGACAGCAGCTTGTTGGGGGTGATGCCGACGGAACAGGTGAGGCCGCAGCGCTCATGCACGCGCGCCTTCAACTGTGCGCCGAGGGCATGACCCCCATCGTCGTGTACGCCGGGGCAGTCGGTGAGGTCGATGTAGATTTCATCGATACCGCGGTCCTCGATGACCGGCGCAATCTCGGCCACCGCCGCCTTGAACATCCGGGACATGCGGCGGTATTCATCGAAGTCGGCGGGTAGCAGCAACGCATCCGGGCAGAGTGCTGCGGCCTTCATCAGGCCCATGCCCGAGTGCACGCCAAACGCGCGCGCCTCATACGTGGCGGTGGTAATTACGCCGCGGCCGGCGTAGTCGCGAAGGCGTGGAAGGGCTGCCTGGTACGCGCCATCGCGCTCGATTGAGCGGCGTCGGCCACCGATCACCACCGGCAGGCCGCGCAGATGGGGATAACGCAGCAACTCGACCGATGCGTAGAACGCATCCATGTCGAGATGGGCGATCCTGCGTGAACGGGGCGGGTCTGAATCTTTCAAGCGGCGGTCAGCGGGTTGAGTCGCGGCAAGCGCGGCCTGCGGTTCACCTTATCATGGCGGCTTTCCAGACAATGAAGCAGGGCGGACTCCACCCATGGCCATGATATTGCTGGTTCGGCATGGACAGGCGGCCTTCGGGTCGGACAACTATGACCGATTGTCGGATCAGGGGCGGCAGCAGGCGCGCTGGCTGGGTGAACATCTGGCGGCACTGGGTGTGTCGCCGGTACGGGCCGTGGCCGGCACGCTTTCGCGTCAGCGCGAGACGGCAGCGGAAATCCTGTCGGCCATGGGGCGCGCCGCGAGCGTGGCGCTTGCCGAAGACGCCGGCCTCGATGAATACGACGGCGAATCGCTGTATCGCGCCCACACCGGTGGTGCTGATCAACTGGCCCACCAGCGGCGCGATTTTCGTGATTACTGGCGGACCTTCCGCGAGGCGATGCAGTGCTGGTCCGACGATGCGCTCGACAGCGTGCCGGAGTCCTGGAGCGGGTTTGGTTTGCGCGTGCGTAGCGCAGTCGACTCGGCGAGCGCGGGCTTGGGCCGCGAGGATACAGTGCTGCTGGTGAGCTCGGGTGGGGCGATTGGCCGGCTGATCGCCGATGTGATGAGTGCGCCGGCCTCCACCGCCATCGAACTGAACCTGCAGTTCAGAAACACCGGTGTATGTGAACTGATTGCCGGGCGCGGCACACTGCGGCTCCTCAGCTACAACGCGATCCCGCATCTGGCCCGTCCCGAACGCCGGCATGCGATCACCTTTGCCTGACCAGTCCGGAGTCTTTCGATGAGCAACCCTTCGTCCCCGTCGCGGCCCCGCTGGTTTGAGGATTATGTTCCGGGTGCGGTACACGAACTCGGCACCATCACCGTGGATGGCGCTGAAATGCGGGAGTTCGCAGCGAGGTTTGACCCGCAGTCCTATCACGTTGATCCTGAGGCAGCCGCGCAAACCCACTTCGGCGGTCTCATCGCAAGCGGCTGGCATACGGGCTCGATGATGATGCGGCTGCTCGCGCTCAACTATCTCGCCCCGGAATCGAGCCTGGGCTCACCCGGCATCGAGACCCTGCGCTGGCCGCGGCCAGTGCGGCCGGGCGATGTGCTCACGGTGCGGGTGACTGTGCAGGGCGCACGCCGGTCGCAGTCGCGGCCCGACCGCGGCATCGTTCAATCGCTGATCGAGGTCAGCAATCAGAACGGCGAAGTCGTGATGACCGCCAATCCGGCCAATCTGGTGCTTTGTCGGCCCGCTTGAGGCCGCCACCTCCCGCTTTCCACAGGATGCCCTCATGACACCCCCTGCACAGGCCGCAAGCGCCGCAGCGCCCCTTTTTACGCCGTTTTCGTCGGCCAAATTTTCATTGCCCAATCGGGTGGTCATGGCACCCATGACGCGGTCATTTGCAACCGGCGGTGTTCCGGCCGCCGCTGCACCCGAGTACTACGCTAGCCGCGCACGCGCCGATGTCGGTCTGGTGATTTCCGAGGCCACCCTGGTGGGGCGTCCGTCGGCAGGCAATGAACCCGATGTACCCCGGTTCTGGGGGGATGACGCGCTCGCTGCCTGGCAGCCCGTGGTGAGTGCGGTCAACGCAACCGGGAGCGCGTTCTGGCCACAGCTGTGGCATGTGGGCGCGGTCCGAAATCCGATGGTGAAGTGGTCGCCTCCCGCGCCGCCCGAGAGCCCATCTGGTCTGGTGAAACCGGGGCGCGAGTATGGCGTCGCCATGACCGAGGCCGATATTGAAGCCACCATTCGCGCATTTGCGCAGGCTGCGGCGCAGGCCAAGCGCCTTGGCGCGGGCGGTGTTGAGCTGCACGGTGCGCATGGCTATCTGATCGACCAGTTCTTCTGGGCGGGCACCAACCAGCGCACCGACCGCTGGGGGGGCGGAACGCTCGCGGAACGCAGCCGCTTTGCGGTCGACACGATTCGTGCGGTGCGCTCGGCAGTCGGTGAGTCGTTTCCGCTCTGTATTCGACTGTCGCAATGGAAGCAGCAGGACTTCGGCGCCCGGCTTGCCTCGACGCCCGATGAAATGCTCGCCTGGCTTCGGCCGCTGATCGATGCGGGCGTGGATGTCTTTCACTGCTCGCAACGTCGTTTCTGGGAGCCCGAGTTCGAGGGATCGGATCTGAATTTCGCCGGCTGGGTGAAAAAGCTCACCGGCCTGCCCACGATTACGGTTGGGTCGGTGGGCCTGTCGGGGGAGTTCATCAATTCATTCGGGGGCGAAGTGTCGCAACCCGCCTCGATCGATGAGCTCTTACGCCGGCTGGAGCGCGGCGATTTCGATCTGGTGGCAGTGGGTCGTGCGCTGATCAGCGACCCGCAGTGGGCGAGCCATGTTCGGAGCGGGCACATGGAGCGGTTGCGCGCCTACGATCGGAGCGCGCTCGCCACCCTCGCCTAGGTTCCCCGACCCGCCCCCGTACCCGGGCGGCGGGCGGGCTGTTGCGCCGCGCGCCTAGTGTGCGGCCTTGAATTGAAGCCTTCGGGCATGAAGCACCGGCTCGGTGTAGCCCGAGGGCTGAGCCGTGCCCTTGAACACCAGGTCGCACGCGGCCTGGAACGCCTGGCCGTTGAAGGCCGGTGCCATGGGCCGGTAGGCGGAATCACCGGCATTCTGGCGATCGACCACGGCGGCCATGCGCTTCATCACCTCCATCACCTGCTGCTCGGTGACCACGCCGTGACGCAGCCAGTTGGCGATGTGCTGTGAGGAAATTCGGCAGGTGGCGCGGTCTTCCATGAGGCCCACATCATGGATATCGGGCACCTTGGAGCAGCCCACACCCTGATCGACCCAGCGCACCACGTAGCCCAGGATGCCCTGCGCGTTGTTCTCAAGCTCGGCGGTGAGTTCGTCAGCACTCCAGGAGGGCGACTGTGCAAGCGGAATCGCGAGAATCTGATCGAGGCTTGCGCGCCGCCCCTGTGCGGCAATGGCGGACTGGCGCGCCATGACGTCAACCTGGTGATAGTGGGTGGCATGGAGCGTAGCCGCGGTGGGGCTGGGCACCCAGGCGCAGTTGGCGCCTGCCTGCGGATGACCCACCTTCTGCTCGAGCATGGCTGCCATCAGGTCGGGCATCGCCCACATGCCCTTGCCGATCTGCGCCTTGCCCGTGAGGCCGCAGGCGATGCCGACATCAACATTCCAGAGCTCGTAGGCGGCAATCCAGCCCTGCTTCTTCATGTCGTTCTTGCGGACCATGGGGCCCGCTTCCATCGACGTGTGGATTTCATCGCCTGTGCGATCGAGAAAGCCGGTGTTGATGAATGCCACCCGGCGGCGCGCCGCGCGGATGCATTCCTTCAGGTTGACCGTGGTGCGCCGCTCTTCGTCCATGATGCCCAGCTTCACGGTGTCGGCGGGCAAG
The DNA here is from genome assembly GCA_009921765.1 of Betaproteobacteria bacterium. The sequence continues at coordinate 73,386 of RFXC01000001.1, forward strand.
CCAAGCGACTGTTCGACCTTGCTGAACACCGCATCGGCAAAGGCCACCTCGTCAGGACCGTGCATCTTGGGCTTGACCACGTAGACCGAGCCGGTCACCGAATTGCGCGAGCCGTCGCGCTTTCTGAGATCGTGGATCGCAATGAGCGTGGTGCACATGGCATCGATCAGACCCTCGGGCGCTTCGCGGCCATCACGATCGAGCACCGCAGGGTTGGTCATCAGGTGACCCACGTTTCGCACCAGCATGAGCGAGCGGCCCTTCAGCGTGAAAGTGCCACCATCGGGTGCCAGATAGGAGCGATCGGCGTTCAACCGGCGCTGGAAGCTCTGTCCGCCCTTTTGTACGGTTTCGACCAGCGTGCCTTTCATAAGGCCAAGCCAGTTGCGGTAGGCGAGTGCCTTGTCGTCGGCGTCGACCGCTGCCACCGAATCCTCGCAGTCCATGATGGTGGTGACGGCAGCCTCGAGCAGCACATCGGCCACGCCCGCGCGGTCGGTGGCGCCCACCGGATGGCTGCGGTCGATGATCAGCTCGACATGGAGCCGGTGGTGACGAAGCAGCACGCCCACTGGCGCTGCAGCCGAGCCCCGGTAGCCCACGAATGCCGATGGATCGGCCAGATGCGCCGCGCCGGCGGGGGTTTCAGCCACCAGCCGGTCGCCCTCGATTCGATAGGCGGTGACCGTTGCATGGCTCGCCCCGGCAAGCGGCAGGTGCTCATCCAGAAAGCCCTTGGCCCAGGCGATGACGCGCGCGCCGCGCTCGCTGCTGTAGCCACCGGCGGGCGCTGCGTCTCCCATGGCATCGGTGCCATAGAGCGCGTCGTAGAGGCTTCCCCAGCGCGCGTTGGCAGCGTTCAGCGCATAGCGCGCGTTCATCACCGGCACGACCAGTTGCGGCCCCGGAATGCGCGCGATCTCGGGGTCGACGTTGGCGGTCTCGATCTGAAAATCGGGGCCCTCAGGCACGAGATAGCCGAGTTCAATCAGGAATGCCTTGTAGGCGGCCGCGTCGTGCGGCTGGCCGGCGCGCGCGCGGTGCCAGTCGTCAATCCTTGCCTGAAGTTCGTCGCGACGGGCAAGCAGCGCGCGGTTGCGTGGCGCCATGCCGTGGATCAGCTCCGAAAACCCCCGCCAGAAACGCTCGGGTGCAACGCCGGTTCCCGGCAGCGCTTCCTGTTCGATCATGTCGTGAAGGCTGCGGGCAACGCGCAGGCCGTATTTTTCAATTCGCTCGACCATCAGATTTCCTGTTTATCGGGGTGTGAGCCGTCTGGGCGGGACAGAGTTTTGAGGATACCGAGTTGGGGGGAAACGCGCGGCAAAGTCCGAATCGCGCTCAGGGCTTCAGCGTACGATCGGTTGCGGCGTTTGCCGCTCGCGCTGTGAGATGGGCCAGTGCTTCATCCACCTGATCGATCAGCACAAGACAGACGTCGCCGGGTTTCAACTCGCCAAGCGCGGTGTCGATGGCAAGAAACTCGCCGCGGATTTCGTCAATCCGGGTGGTGCGCGGTGCGTTGGCGAGTCCCTGTCTCAGGAGCCCCATCACCTCGCCATCGGCACGGCCACGCTGCGCGGCGTCCTGGTACAGGATGACGTGATCGAAAAACCGGCCAACGATCTCGCCCTGCTCGACAATGTCCTGGTCGCGGCGGTCGCCGGCGGCGCTGATCACGATCGAGCGGTGCCCGGCGGGCATCGCCTCGATCGCCTGGGAGAGGGCGAGAATCGCATCGGGGTTGTGGCCGTAATCGGCGATGACGGTGGCGCCGCGGTAGCTGAAGCGATTGAATCGGCCGGGGACGGTGTCGGGGTTGCTCTCGAACGTGGCGAGCCCGGCTGCGATCAGTGCCCAGTCGAGCCCGAGCGCCCAGCCCGCCGCCACCGCGGCCATCGTGTTGTCGATCTGGAACGGAATCGTGCCGCTGCCCGTGAGCGGAATGCGTGCAAGGTCGAAGCGATGCACCACGCGGGTGCCTTGCACCGCGACGATGGCCTGGCCGTCCAGACGCACGGCGCGCTGGTCGGTGGCCGCCTGGCGCTTCATCGCCGGTAGGGTGCTGTCGCGGGCAAAGAAAATCGTGCCTCCGGGGCATACCGTCTGCATCGACGCGACCATGGGGTCGGCAGCGTTCAGGACGGCAAAACCGTTGGGCGCGACGTTGGCAACGATCACCCGCTTGACGAGCGCGAGGTCATCGATCGATTCAATATGGTTGATGCCCAGGTGGTCGCCCTTGCCCAGATTGGTCACCACGGCCACCTGGCAGCGGTCAAAGCCCAGACCTTCCCGCAGAATGCCACCGCGCGCGGTTTCGAACACCGCGGCATCCACTTCGGGGTGCATCAGCACATTGCGTGCACTGCGAGGGCCCGCACAGTCGCCGCTATCGGTCTGAACGCCGTTCACATAAACGCCGTCGGTGTTGGTCATGCCCACGCGCAGCCCCGATTGCGCGATCAGGTGGGCGATCAGGCGGACGGTGGTGGTTTTGCCGTTGGTGCCAGTGACTGCCACGACCGGAATCCGACCGTTGTCGGCATCGCCGTAGACAAGGCGCATGATGGCTTCGCCCACCTCGCGTCCCTTGCCGTAGGAGGGGCTGATGTGCATGCGCAGACCTGGTGCGGCATTGACCTCGACAATGGCGCCGCCCTGTTCCTCGAGCGACTGCTGCACGGTCTGGCACACCACGTCGACCCCGGCGATTTCCAGACCCACCATCTGCGCCGCCTCGACTGCGCGTGCCGCGAGGTCGGGGTGCACATCATCGGTTACATCGGTCGCGCTGCCGCCGGTACTGAGGTTGGCGTTGTTGCGCAGGACCACCCGCGCGCCTTTGGGCGGTACCGAGTCGGCCTCATAGCCCTGCACGCGCATGCGGGCATGCGCGATGTCGTCAAGACGAATCTTGGTGAGCGAGGTGGCGTGGCCCTCGCCGCGACGAGGGTCACGATTGATTTCCTCGACCAGCTGACGGATGGTCTGCACACCATCGCCGATCACGTGCGGCGGATCACGTCGCGCGGCCGCGATCAGCCGATCGCCCACCACCAGCAGCCGATGGTCGTGCCCGGGAATGAAGCGCTCGACCATGATGTTGGAGCTGAACTGCGAGGCGGCGTTGAAGGCGATTTCGAGATGGTCGCGACTCACGATGTTGACGGTGACGCCCTTGCCCTGGTTGCCATCACGCGGCTTGACCACCACCGGCGAAGCGAGCTCGCGCATGGCGGCCCAGGCCTCATCGGTGGAGCGGACGACCCGTCCCTCTGGAACCGGCACCCCGGCTGCAGCAAGCAGTTTCTTGGTGAGCTCCTTGTCCTGGGCGATCGACTCTGCGATGGCACTGGTGGCATCGATCTCGGCTGCCTGGATTCGACGTGCGCGGCTGCCCCAGCCGAACTGCACCAGACTGCCTTCGGTCAGGCGGCGGATTGGGATGTCGCGGGCGCGCGCTGCGTCGGCGATCGACCCGGTGCTGGGGCCCATCCGGATATCCTCGTCGAGCGCGCGCAGCTGGTTGAGGGCGGCATCGAGGTCGAAGGGCTGATCGTCGCGCGCGGCGAGGCAAAGGGCTTCGGCGAGTTGCAGCGCGAGCCGACCGACCGGCTCTTCGGTGTATTCGACCACCACCTGATAGAGGCCTGGTTCGCGGGTGGGCGCGGTGCGACTGAAGGTGACCGGGCATCCTGCCTGGGCCTGCAGGCGGAGCGCGGCGAATTGCAGCGCCTGCGCGATCGGTATGTCATCGCGTGATCCGATCGGGCGGATGGCGCCGATCAGCGGAAACCGGGCGCGCAGCCGCACCTCGAAGCGGGAGATCCGGTCGATCGACAGTTCATCGGGCGCGCAGCGTACGATCGCCTCGATCGAGGTGTGTCGGCTCCAGAGATTCGGACCGCGAAGCGCGCGGATTCGGGTGACTTCCATCGGCAGGTTCCTGCGTACGAGGGGGACGAGTGGGGGCAGACAGCAGGCGACGCGCGCGACTCAGGCCGCTTGCGCCGCCGGCAT
>RFXC01000002.1 GCA_009921765.1 Betaproteobacteria bacterium
TCCGCGCTTCGTCGACTCCGGCATGCCAACGCAGGTGGATGCAGTGCTCACCTTCCGCAATGTGCACAATTGGGTCACCGATGGCCATCTCGACGACACGCTGAAGGCATTTGCATCGGTGCTGAAGCCGGGTGGCGTGCTGGGGGTGGTAGACCATCGCGCGCCGGCGGGTGCCTCGCTCGACTGGATGATTCGCAGCGGCTACGTCTCGGAAGCGCTGATGGAGGACCGTGCGCGTGCGGCAGGCTTCCGGCTGGATGCGCGAAGCGACATCAACGCCAACCCCAATGACACCCGATACCACGTGAACGGCGTCTGGTCGCTCCCGCCCAGCTTTCGGGGAGGCGCAGTCGATCGCGAGAAATTTGCCGCGATCGGTGAGTCCGACCGCTTCACTCACCGCTATGTCCGGGTCTGAGCCGGCGCGCCAGGGCAGTGCCGCCCGCGCGCGCTGGCCGCGTGCGATCACGCTCGATCTCGATGACACGCTCTGGCCCATGCTGCCCGTGCTGAAGCATGCCGAGCGCACACTCGCCAGCTGGCTGGGCGCGCACGCGCCAGCGACCGCCGCCTTCCTGAACGCCGACACCCGTCTGGCGCTCAGGGAGGCAGTGATGGCCGATCATCCCGAGCGGGCACACGACGTGGGGTTCCTGCGTCTGGAGCTTCTCAGGCGGGCGCTCGCCCGTGCGGGCGATGATCCTTCGCTTGCGCAGCCCGCCTTCGATGTGTTTTTTGAGGCAAGACAGCAGGTCAGCCTGTTTGATGATGTGCTGCCGGTGCTCGAGCGCTGGTCGGCCAAGGTACCGGTGGTGGCGCTCACCAATGGCAATGCCGATTTGCATCGAATCGGCCTCGCCAGATTCTTCAAGGGTGTGGTGTCGGCGCACGAACTGGGCTGCGCGAAGCCTGACCCGCGGGCGTTTCACGCTGCGTGCGAGCTCGCGGGCTCGGCGCCTGCCGATACCCTCCATGTCGGTGACGACCCCGCCCTCGATGTGGCGGGTGCTGAGGCTGCGGGCCTGCGGGCGATCTGGCTGCTTCGGCCCGAGCTGATCGAGCGGCACGCAGGGCATGCGGCAGCCGCCCAGTCGGTGGGGAGTCTCTACGACATCGACCGCACGTTCATGCTTGACTGAAGGCAGGGCCAGACCTGGGGCGTCCTGGCGGAACGTATTGCGCCGGCGGGGTGCAGTGGTCGCTATGATCGGGCTGATGTGAATCCCCTTCTGGAGCCGAACGATGCCCCGTAAATCCCCCGATGGTCTTCGCAGCGCCCGTTGGTTTGCGCCGGATGACCTCCGTTCGTTCGGCCACCGTTCCCGTCTCATGCAGATGGGCTACTCGCATGCCGACTGGGTGGGCAAGCCCGTGATCGCGATCGTGAACACCTGGAGCGACATCAATCAGTGCCACGGCCATATGCGGCAGCGCGCCGACGATGTGCGTCGCGGGGTGTTGCAGGCGGGTGGCCTTCCCATCGAGTTGCCGGCCATCAGTCTGTCGGAACCGATCGTCAAACCCACCACCATGCTGTACCGCAATTTTCTGGCGATGGAGACCGAGGAACTGCTGCGCAGTCATCCGATCGATGGTGCGGTGCTGATGGGGGGCTGCGACAAGACCACGCCTGGCCTCACCATGGGTGCTCTCAGCGCGGGGTTGCCTTTCATTTTTGTGCCGGCCGGTCCAATGCTGAGCGGCCAGTGGCGCGGGCAGACGCTGGGCTCGGGGTCGGATGCCTGGAAATACTGGGACGAGCGGCGCGCCGGGCGAATCTCCGAAAGCGACTGGCGTGAAATCGAGGGCAGCATCTCGCGTAGCCACGGCACCTGCATGACCATGGGCACAGCGGCCACCATGATGGGGATCGCCGAGGCGGTGGGCCTGACGCTGCCAGGTGCGTCGAGCATTCCTGCAGTGGATTCGGCGCATATCCGGATGTGTGGGGACAGTGGTCGACGCATTGTCGACATGGTCTGGGAAGACCTCACGCCGGCGACCATGCTGTCGCGCGCCAACTTTGAGAACGGCATTGCCTGTGCCATGGCGATGGGCTGCAGCACCAACGCCATCATTCATCTGATCGCCATGTCGCGGCGCGCGGGCTATCCGGTCACGCTCGACGACTTCGACGCGGCCAGCCGCAAGGTGCCCGTAATTGCCAACATCCGCCCAAGTGGCGATCGCTACCTGATGGAAGATTTTCACTACGCGGGGCCATGACCGTGAACGGCCGCTCGCTGGGCGACAACATTACAGGCGCCGTACCCGCCAACCGCGATGTCATCCGGCCGCTCGACAACCCGATCTATGCCGAAGGCGCGCTTGCGGTGCTTCGCGGCAATCTTGCGCCGGACGGTGTGGTGATGAAGCCAAGCGCCTGCGCGCCGCGACTGCTTCGCCACGTTGGCCGGGCTCTGGTCTTTGATGATTACCCCAGTCTCAAGCGCGCGACCGACGATCCGGATCTGGACGTCACAGCCGATGACATCCTGGTGCTGCGCAATGCCGGACCGCTGGGCGCGGGCATGCCCGAGTGGGGCATGTTGCCGATTCCGGTGAAGCTCGTGCGGCAGGGCGTGAGCGATATGCTGAGGCTGTCGGATGCCCGGATGAGCGGCACCAGCTATGGGGGCTGTCTCCTCCACTGCGCACCGGAGGCTGCGGTCGGGGGGCCGCTGGCGCTGGTGCGAACCGGTGACCGAATCGCGATTGACGTGCCAGCGCGCCGAATCCATCTCGAGGTGAGCGATGAGGAACTCGCGCGCCGGCGCGCCGCCTGGCAGGCTCCCGCACCCCGCTGGCAGCGGGGCTATGGGTGGATGTTCAGTCGCCATGTGCTGCAGGCTGATCAGGGCTGCGACTTCGATTTTCTCGAGCGGGATTTTGGCGCGCCCGTGCCGGAGCCCGACATCTACTAGACACCAGACGCGCGGGGCCTGTGCGGCGCCGCGTTTCAAGGGCCGTGCGCGCCCGCACGGCCGCGCGTTTCGGGCATTGGCGTGGCACCTCGGCTACCATTCGGGTCGGAACGGATGGGGGCGGCCTTGAACGACAATTTTTCTTCAACGCAGACGGTTCGCAAAGCGGTGGTTCCCACCGCAGGCGGCGTGGTGGCCGCCCAGCACCGAGTGGCCGCCGAGGCGGGTGCTGCGGTGCTTGCCGCAGGCGGCGATGCGGTCGATGCGGCAGTCGCCACCTCATTTGCCCTGGGTGTGGTTGAGCCCTGGATGAGCGGCGTGGCAGCCGGTGGGTGCATGGTCGTCTGGCGGGCCGACGAACAGCGTGCCCGCGCCGTCAACTTCGGGATGCGCTCGCCGCGCAGTCTCGATCCTGCGCACTTTCCCTTGACCGGCGCTGGCGTCAACACCGATCTTTTTGGCTGGCCCTCGGTGCTTGAGGATCGCAATATTCAGGGCGCAAGCTCGGTGGCCGTGCCGGGTGTCATCGCCGGCATGGCGCTCGCGCATGGCGAATACGGGCGGCTCGGCTGGCGCGAGCTGGTCGAGCCCGCCGCCCGTCTCGCACGTGACGGGCTGCTTTGCGACTGGTATTCCGGACTGGTTACTGCGTCGAACGCCAAGGCACTCGCGGCCGACCCCGATGCCGCGGCCATGTTCCTCGATGAGGGCAGATGGCCCATTCTCGGCGCCTGGACCGGCGGCCCCTTGCGGCGGCTGAATCAGAGCCGGCTGGCCGACACCTTGTCGCAGATTGCGCTCGACGGCCCCGGAACCTTTTACGGTGGCGACGTCGGGCGGGCACTCGCTGGCGATGTGCTCGCCAAGGGTGGATTTCTCGGCGATCGCGATCTCGCCGACTATCGCGCAGAGTGGGTCGAGCCCCTTAGGCTCGCGCACCCCGGGGGTGTGATCTGGGCGGTTCCTGGTCTCACCGGTGGCCCAACCTTCGCGCGTGCGCTGTCTGCACTCCAGTTCGACGCCGACCACGCAGCTTCGTCCGAGGCGCGTCGCGTGGGCCCCCGGCACTACCAGGCAATGGCCGCTGCCCTCAACGAAGCCTTCACGGCCCGCCTGGCTGAAATGGGCGATCACGAGTCGGTCAAGGCGCCGGGCAGCACCACGCACTTCAGCGTGGTCGACAGGCACGGCAACATCTGTTCAGTGACGCAGACGCTGCTCTCGATCTTCGGTGCGCGGGTGGTGTCGCCCGCCACCGGGGTGCTGCTGAACAACGGCATCATGTGGTTCGATCCGGTGCCCGGCAAGCCCAATTCGCTTGGGCCCGGTAAACGGTGTCTCGCCAACTACTGCCCGGTGATTGGCGCCGATGGCGGCCAACGCATGTTCGCACTCGGCGCGTCGGGTGGTCGCAAGATTCTCGGTGCGGTGCTGCAGTTGGCGACCTTCCTCTCGCGATTCGGGATGAACCTCGAGCAGGCATTCCATCAGCCCAGAATCGATGTAAGCGGCCTGCCGGTCATCGCGGCCGACCCGCTGCTGGGCGAGGAAGCGCTCAATGCGCTGGCCGATGTGATGCCGGTGGTGCCTGCGCGTCGTCAGGTCTACCCCTATGCGTTCGCCTGCCCGGCCGGGGTGCTGCGCGAAGCGGGCCTCAATAGCGGCTGCACCGAGATCATGTCGCCTTATGGCGATGCGGTGGCCGAGCCCGGGGCGCACTGACGGTGGCGGCGTCCGGGGCGCTGTTTTCCTGGTGGACGGTCGGCTTTCCGCTGGTCGGCGCCACCGCGCTCGCTGCACCCCTGATTGGTTTGCAGGTGCCGATTGCCGCAGTCGTGGTGCTCCTCGTCGGCTGCACGTTTTCGTCGGTGCACCATGCCGAAACGCTTGCGCACCGGTTGGGCGCGCTGTTTGGCAGCCTGGTGCTGGCGCTTGCCATTTCGGTAATCGAAGCGGGGCTCATTGTCTCGATGATGCTGGGGGGCGACCAGCCCGAGCTTGCCCGTGATTCAATCTTCTCGGCGCTTCTCATTGCATTGAACGGCATCCTGGGCGTGTGCCTGCTGCTGGGCGGCGGGCGTCACTACCAGCAGAGTTTCAGAGTCTCGGCATCCAACGCATTCCTTGCCGTGCTTGTGCCGCTTTCGATGCTCACGATGGTCCTCCCCTCCTACACGGTGAGCGCAGCCGGACCCGTGTTTACCCGGGTGCAGCTCATCTTTGTGGCAGCGGTTTCATTTGTGCTCTACATGCTTTTTCTTTACGTCCAGCTGGTGAGGCACCGGAGCGACTTTGTTGCCGACCACGAGGTGGTACCCGATACCCCGCGTCCCAGCGGACGTAACGCCTGGCTCGCGCTTGCGCTTCTGCTGACGGCGCTGGTGGCAGTGGTGCTGCTCGCCAAGCTGCTGTCGCCAGTGCTTGAAAAATCGGTGGAGGCCGCCGGGTTGCCCAAGGCACTGGTGGGCGTGGCCATCGCCTTGCTGGTGGCCATCACTGCGCTCATCACCAACCAGTCGCTGCATCTGGGCTTGAGCGCGCCGATGGTGGTGCTGCTCTTCACCACCTTTCTCACGCTATCGTTTACGCTGAACACCGGGCGAACCACGGTGCTGGAAGGGTTTGTTCACCTGGCGATCTTCGCTGCATTTGTTCTCTTCACCATGTTGCCGTAATCCGATGGTCACCTGCTCTCGTTCTGTCCCGAAGCGTGTGCGGGGTCGCTGCGCGCGAATCGTCACCGGTTGCCTCGTGGTCTTGCTCGCCCTTGCCGCGGGGCTCGGTTCACCTGTCGCGCTTGCACAGGAGTTCCCGCCCCGACGTGGCATCACGCTTCTGGTTGGTTTTGCGGCGGGTGGCGCGGCCGACACCGCGGCGCGCATCATCGCTCGCCGCCTCGCCGACAACCTGGGGCAGACGGTATCGGTCGACAATCGACCAGGTGCCGGTGGCAACATCGCGCATCAGATGACAGCGGCTGGCCCGACTGATGGCAGCCTCATTCTTCTTGGCACCATCGGTCCGCTCTCGATTGCGCCACACCTGATGAAAACCGGCTATGACGCAGCCGCCGATTTCGCGCCGCTCACCATGGCAGTGAATTTTCCGAATGTGCTGGTGGTGCACGCGGGCGCCGGCATCCGGTCGTTTACCGAGTTCATCGACGCAGCGCGGCGCCAGCCGGGCCGGATCGACTTTGCCTCCACCGGCCCCGCCTCGGCCTCGCATCTGGCCGGCGAGCTGCTGAACGCCATGGCAGGCATCGAGACGGTTCATGTTCCCTACAAAGGCGGCGCCCCGGCCTTGGTTGATATTCTCGCCGGCCGGGTTACATCGTGGTACGCCACGATGTCCACCGCGCAGCAGCATATCGAGTCGGGCAAGCTCATTGCGCTTGCTTCCACCGGCCTCAGTCGTCATCCTTCACTGCCGGGTGTGCCCACCATCGCCGAATCCGGGTTTCCTGGCTTCAATGCCACCAACTGGTATGCGTTCATTGCGAGCTCAAAGGTGTCACGCGAGGTGCTGGATCGCTGGCATACCGAGCTGGTGCGTGTGCTCGACAACCCGGAGGTGGCCGAGGCGCTGGGGCGGCACGGTTTCTGGCCCACGCCCACCAGCCGGGCCGAGTTGGGCGCGTTCATTGCGCGCGAGTACCAGACCTGGGGCAAGGTGATCCGTGAGCGCAATATCAGTGGTCGCTGAGCCGGTGGCTGCCCGGCGCGTGCGCGCGGTGGTCGCGCCTCGTCGGTTTGGTCGGTTTTCGTTTTCCCTTTCCTGAGGAATTCAGTCATGAAGCTTCTGTTTTCACCTTTTTCTCCCTATGTCCGAAAGTGCCTGGTCACTGCCAATGAACTGGGTCTGGATGGGCGCATCAGTCTGCTCGCCTCGGCCGCGAATCCGGTGAATCGCGACCAGACCATCATTCCTCACAACCCGCTTGGCAAGGTGCCCACGTTCTTCACCGACGATGGCGAGGCGCTCTACGACAGCCGGGTCATCTGCGAATACCTCAACGATCTGGCGAAGGGCGGCATCTTTCCGGCCGCCGGCACGGCGCGCTGGCGGGCGCTCACCCTGCAGTCGCTGGGCGATGGCATCCTCGATGCGGCCATTCTTGCCCGCTATGAAGTGTTCCTGCGCCCGGAGCCGCTTCGATGGGAAGACTGGTCGCGTGGGCAGCGCGACAAGATCCGCACGTCGCTTGCGCACCTGAATGCCAACCCGTCAATGCTGTCGGCCGAGATCACCATTGGCAATATCGCGGTCGGTTGCGCGCTCTGGTATCTGGATCTCCGGTTTGCCGACTTTGGCTGGCGCGAGACCTACCCCGAGGTGGCGAAATGGTATGCCGCCTACAGCCAGCGCCCGTCAATGAAAATGACGTGGGCGCTACCTTCCTGAGCCGCAGACTGCCGGGTTCACCCGATCGGAATCAAACGTGGAAGTCTCGTTTCGAGAAGAAATCGATGCGCTCAGACTGGGGGCCGGGGAGACCTTCCATGGCGAAGGTATCCTGGCCATCACCAAGGCGCTGCTGCAGTCAGGTGTGGCCTATGTGGGGGGCTATCAGGGGGCGCCAGTCTCGCATCTGCTTGATGTGATGGTGCAGGCGCGGGATTATCTCGATGAGCTGGGTGTCCATGTCGAGGCGTGCTCGAACGAGGCCTCGGCGGCTGCGATGCTGGGCGCCTCGCTCCACTATCCCGTGCGCGGCGCGGTCACCTGGAAGTCCATCGTGGGCACCAACGTGGCGGCCGATGCGCTCTCCAATCTGGCCTCGCCCGGTGTGACCGGAGGCGTGCTGATCGTTGTGGGTGAAGACTACGGCGAAGGCGCAAGCGTGATCCAGGAGCGCACGCACGCCTACGCGCTCAAGTCCGGCATGTGCCTGCTCGACCCGCGACCCGAACTCGGGCAGATGGTGAATATGGTCGAGAAGGGCTTTCAGCTGAGCGAAGCCAGCAACATGCCCGTCATCATGGAGCTGCGCATTCGTGCCTGCCATGTAAGGGGCAGCTTCGAGACCCGCGACAATATTGCGCCCCGGTTTTCCACCCGGCACCTGATCGAGGATCCGGCGTCGTTTGACTACATGCGTCTTGCGCATCCGCCGGTTACGTTCATCCACGAAAAGCGGAAAATCGCCGAGCGCATTCCAGCGGCGCGGCGTTTCATCGTTGAGCATCGCCTCAATGAACTCATGCCCGGCAATGAGCACGCCGATCTCGGTCTCATCGTGCAGGGCGGTCTTTACAACGCGCTCATCCGCTCGCTGCAGCAGTTTGGTCTGGCCGATGCTTTTGGTCAGTCGTCGCTCTCGCTCATGGTGCTCAATGTCACCTGGCCGCTGGTGCCCGAGCAGCTCACCGAGTTCTGCCGTGGCAAGTCGGCCGTGCTGCTGCTCGAAGAAGGGCAGCCCGAGTACATAGAGCAGGAGCTCGCGCTCGCCTTGCGGCGCGCCGGGGTGAGCACGCCGCTTCATGGCAAGGACATGCTGCCGGCGGGTGGGGAGTACACGGCCGAAGTGATCGCGCGCGGGCTGCTCCAGTTTCTCGACCGTCATCGCGTCCACGCTGTTGATGGGTCGGTTCGTGGCTGGCTCGAGGGCATCGGCGAGCGCCGCCAGCAGGTGCAGGCAGCGCTCGATCAGCCCTTGCCGGCGCGGCCGCCTGGCATGTGCACAGGCTGCCCGGAGCGACCGGTGTTCGCAGCGCTCAAGCTTGCCCAGGAAACGGTCGGCCCGGTGCATGTCTCGGGCGACATCGGTTGTCACGCGCTTGCCACCTTTGAGCCGTTTTCGGTGGGTCATTCCATCCTTGGATACGGCATGAGTCTGGCGAGCCGGGCGGGGGTGTCGCCTCTCATGAAGCGGCGGGTGCTGTCGATCATGGGCGATGGCGGTTTCTGGCATAACGGCCTGCTCACCGGGGTGCAGAGCGCGCTGTTCAATGGCGATGACGCGGTGCTGCTCATCATGAAAAATGGTTACACCTCCGCGACCGGCACGCAGGACATCATTTCAACGCCCGGCGAGGCCGCACGCGACCAGGCGGCCGACAAGCGGCAAAGCCTGGCCCACGAGAACCGCACGATTGAATCCACGCTGGAGGGCCTGGGTGTCAAGTGGTTGCGGACGGTTCATACCTACGAAGTCGCCAAGGTTCAGGCCACGCTCACCGAAGCGTTCACCACGCCGTTTCAGGGACTCAAGGTGATCGTCGCCGAGGGCGAGTGTCAGCTTGAAAGACAGCGGCGGGTCCGTCCCTGGGTGGCCGCGCGGCTCAAGCGCGGTGAGCGGGTCGAGCGCGTCAAATATGGCGTGGATGATGACGTGTGCAACGGTGATCACGCCTGCATTCGGTTGTCGGGTTGCCCCACGCTCACGCTCAAGGACAACCCGGATCCGCTCAAGGTCGATCCGGTGGCCACGGTTCTGGAGGGGTGCGTCGGATGCGGTCTGTGTGGCGAAAACGCGCACGCCGCCACGCTCTGCCCGTCTTTTTACCGCGCCGAGGTGGTTCGCAATCCCGGCATGGGTGAACGTCTTCGTGACCGCGTCCAGGGCGCAGCCCGACGCGTGCTGCAGGGGGTGTTGGGATGAGCGCCCCGATTTCCATTCTGTTGTGCGCGCTGGGCGGCGAGGGGGGCGGCGTGCTGGCCGGCTGGCTGGTGTCGGCTGCGCGTGTGGCGGGCCTGGCCGCGCAGGCCACGTCCATTCCCGGCGTGGCACAGCGTACCGGCGCCACCACCTACTACCTTGAAATTTACCCCGAGCCCCTGCCTGCCGGGGCGCCCAAACCTGTCCTGGGTCTCAATCCACTGCCCGGCCGGCTCGATCTGCTGGTGTCATCCGAACTGCTTGAAACCGCGCGTCAGGTCGCCAACGGCCTGCCGTCCAGCGACCGCACCATGGTTCTCAGCAACGCAGCGCGCGTGCTCACCACTGCCGAGAAAATGGTGATGGGCGATGGTCGTCGCGATGTCGACCGCCTGCGCGATCTGGTGGTGGCCAACAGCCGCGATCATCGGCTGGTTGACATGACCAGCCTCACCGCCCAGGCGGGCACGGTGATGAGTGCAGTCATGCTGGGATGCATTGCAGGGGCGGGCCGTCTGCCGCTGCAGCGAGAACACTTTGAAGCGGTGCTTGCGGGTGACTCGGCGTCGGCACAGGCAAGCAGGCGTGGCTATGAACTGGGCTTGAATTCGGTCAGGCAGTCCGCCAATACCGAATGGCGTTCGGTATCGCGTCAGGGCAACCATGCCGCTCCCGATCCGCAAGGCACCGCAACGCTCCACCCGGGCCGAGGAGCGGTTGACACCACCGAGGTTGCAGCCGCGGCGGCTGTCGTATCGCCCTGGGCGCGCGAGCAGGCAGCGCGCTTTCCCGCCGATGTTCAGCCCATTGCCGCGCTGGGCATCCAGCGGATGATGGACTACCAGGGCGCGGGCTATGCGGCGCTTTACACCGAGCGTCTCCAGTCGATTCTGACCGCAGAACGCGTTGCCGCGCCTCGCACGCATGCCGTGACGGTGGAAGCCGCGCGCTGGCTTGCACTCTGGATGGCTTTCGATGATGTGATCCGGGTGGCTGCGCTCAAGAGCGCTGCCTCACGCCTGGAGAAAGTGCGTCGCGAGGCAGGGGCTGGTCCCCAGGACCTTCTCAAACTTTATGATCACTTCAAGCCTGGTGTGCCTGAGTTCGCAGGGCTGCTTCCCGCGCCGATTGCCCGCTGGCTGATCGAACGTGACCGTCGCCGGGTGGCACTGGGTATTCCGCCCTGGGCGCTTGCGCTTCGGATCGGCACCCATTCGGTTCTGGGGTTTCTGGCGCTGCGGCTTCTTGCAAGTCTGCGGGTCGTTCGCCCCTGGGGAAGCCGCTACCAGGCCGAACAGGCCGCGATCACGACCTGGGTCGAGGCGGTGATACAGGGTTCACGCGAGCACCCTGAACTCGGCCTGGAGATTGCCCGCTGCGGGCGGCTGATCAAAGGTTATGGGGCCACCAACGAACGCGGTAAACGCAATCTCGCCCATGTGCTCGATCACCTGACTCAGCCAGGTTCCCCGGCGCTTGCCCGGGCAGCTTCCATCGCGCAAGTGCGCGATGCTGCGCTCAAGGACGAAGCCGGCCGCGCATTCGATCAGGCGCTGCGCGACCACGGGGCGCCGCCCCGGCCGGTCGAGGCCAAGCCAGTGCTTTGGATGAAGAACCCTCGTACGGGTCGTGCCTGAGGGTCAGGCGGCCCGATTCGATTTCAGGAGTAGATCGCAATGAACAAGATGATTCGTACCGTCCTGTGTGCCGGGCTCGCATTGGCCACGCTTGCGGGCGGCGTGCCGGCTTTGGCGCAATCGGGCGCCGCACCGCGCCCGCTCCGTATCGTTGCCAACTTTCCACCGGGTGGCGCGGCCGATCTCATTGCACGCGCGGTGGCCATTCCGCTCTCGGAATCGCTTGGTCAAGCCGTGGTGGTGGAGAACCGCGCGGGCGCCAACGGCAATCTGGGCGGCGAGGCGGTTGCGCGGTCGGCACCCGACGGCACCACGCTCCTCTTGAGTTCCGGCGGCATGGTGTCGGTCAATCCGCACATCTATCCGAAAATGAGCTTCGACCCGGCGCGTGAACTGGTGCCGGTGGCGTCCGCTGCACGGGTGCTGGTGTTCCTGGTCGCCCGCGCGGATCTGCCGGTGGCCGACATCCGCGAGTTTCTGTCCTATGTGAAGTCGCGCCCTGGCAAGCTCTCCTTCGGATCGGCCGGCAACGGCAGTTCCCCGCATCTTGCCGCCGAGATGATGAAGAGCCAGGCCGAACTGTTTGCGGTCCATGTTCCCTACCGTGGCGCGGCACCAGCGCTTCAGGATCTTCTCGCGGGTCAGATCGATTTTTATTTTGATCCCGGCATCGGGCTCAACCAGGTTCGTGCCGGCAAGCTCAAGTTGCTGGCAGTGGGAAGTCTGCGGCGCTCGCCAATGTTCCCGGACACCCCCACGCTCGATGAGGCCGGCCTCAAAGGGTTCGACGCCGACACTGTGTTTGGGTTTTATGCGCCAGCTGGCCTGGCGGGCGAATCGATTGCGCGGCTGAACGCCGAGATCAATCGGGCGCTTGCAACGCCTGCTGTCACCGAGCGGATTCGCGCCCTCGGAGGCGAGCCCTTGCCGCTCACGCCGGCGCAGTTCGGCGCCCGAATTGCGGATGATTCGAAACGCTTCGGCACAATCATCCGCGAACGCAATATTCGAGGCGACTGATCTCAAGTTCACATGCGGCGACCCGCTTTCAAACGCCTCCTTCCTGGCGGTGAACCACAGCGCAAAGCGGGGCGAGGTCAGGCCGGATCGCCGCTGATATCCCGTTTGGTGGCGCGTGCGTGTCATGCGCTGAGTGCAGTGCGGCGTGCGGCGCGGTGGGCGTGTCTGGGCGGAGTGTTGCTCGCGGGCATGCTGCAGGCGGCTCAGGCGCAGACGGGTTCGGCACAGACGGGTTCGGCACAGATGGGTTCGGCCGCAGCCAGTCCGCCGACAGTAGCCCGACGACCCGTGGTGGCGGTCGTGCTGGGCGGTGGGGGCGCGCGCGGTGCGGCGCATGTGGGCGTGCTGCGCGTACTCGAACGCGCGGGCGTGCCGATCGACATCATCACCGGGACGAGCGCGGGCGCCATCGTCGGCGGCCTGTACGCGGCCGGGCAGACGCCCGATCAGATCGAGGACACGCTGCGCACAATCGACTGGGACGCCACGCTCACCGATCGGCCCCCGCGTTCGCGCCGGGTTCAGAACAGCCGGAGCGATGAACGCGTGATGATCTCGCGCGAGGTGGCTGGGGTGAGCGAGCTCGAGGTGCGGGCGCCCAGCGCCCTGGTTCAGGGCCAGCAGTTCGACTTCATCCTGCGCAACCTCACCCTGCCGGTTCAGCGAATCACCGACTTTGACCGGTTGCGGGTCCGCTTCCGAGCGGTGGCAACCGATGCGGCGACTGGTGACCCGGTGGTCCTCGGTGGTGGCGATCTTGCGCGGGTGATTCGCGCAAGCATGTCAGTACCGGCGGTATTTGCCGGGGTCGATATCAATGGCCGGTTGTTGATTGACGGCGCCGTATCGAACAACCTGCCGATTTCAGTGGCCATCGAGATGGGTGCCGATATCGTCATTGCTGTTGATATCAGCACCCCGCTTCGCCCACGCGAGCAACTCGGTTCCCTGCTCGCCATGATGGATCAGATGACCGGGTTCCTCACCGCTCGCAACACTGCCGATCAGATCTCGCGGTTGCGGGCAGTCGATTTGCTTTTGCGTCCGCAGGTCGACGGCCTGTCAACTTCGGATTTTTCCCAGGCGCACGAGGCTGTGGAACTGGGTGAGCGGGCGGCGTCGCAGTCGATCCGCCGGCTCGAGGAAATCGCTCTGCTCGCGCGTGCCAATTCGGCTCCTCAGCCGGTGGTGGCGGGCGTGACGGCTGGTGCTGCGCAGGTCCTACCGGTGATCGGTTTCGTGCGATTCGAGAACCCGTCGTCCCTGCGCGACGAGGTTCTTCGCGCAAAGCTCGGTGATCTGCTTGGCCGCCCACTCGATCTCGATGCGCTCAAACTGGGTCTCGACCGCATTTATGCAACCGAGGCCTTCGAGAGCGTGCGTTACCGCCTGGATGAAGAGGGCGAACGTACCGGGTTGGTTGTGTCGGTGACGCCGCGCTCCTGGGGGCGAGACGCGCTGAATTTTGGCCTGCGCATGGCGGCTGAGCGCCGGCGCGGAGCCGAATTTGATTTTGGTGTGGCCTACGAGGCTCGGGCGATCAACGAGCTCAACGGCAAATGGCGCACCGAACTTCAGCTCGGCCAGAGCACGCTGGTTGCTACCGAAATCTACCAGCCGCTTGACCCGGCGGAGTACTGGTTCGTGAACGCGCGCATCGGCGCTTCCGACACGCTGCGTAAACGCTACATCAACAACCAGCCGGTGTCGGAGTACGGCATTACGCGGAAGGGCGTCCAGGCGGCGTTTGGTGCGAACGTCGATCGCTATGGCGATGTGCGAGTGGGTATCCGCCGCTCTTTCGGCAATACCCGCCTGGCATTGGGCGAAAGTGATCCCTATCCCCGATACCAGTTTGATGAGGCGAGTGTTTTCGCTTCGACCGAATTCGAGAATCTCGATTCCATCCGCTTTCCCCGGTCGGGCGCACGCCTGTTGCTGATCAGTTCGCACTCCCTTCCGCGTTTGGGCGCGAGCGCCGACTATCGCCAGTTTGAGGCCCGCGCCACCGCGGCGCGCAGCTGGTCGGCCCACACCCTGATCGGGCAGGCCAATGTCGGCCTCACCACCCGCGGCAGTTCCCCGCTTGAAGCCCAGTTCTCAATGGGCGGTCTCTTCACCATGCCGGGCTACAACCTCGATTCGCTGATCGGTCAGCAGCTTGTGCACTCATCGCTCACCTACATGTATTCGTTTGGCCGGGTCGCACTGCTGCCGGTCTACCTTGGCGCCTCGTGGCATGCCGGCAATGTCCGGGATGAACGGTCTGCGATTCAGGGCTCGCGATTGCTGCAGGGGCGGGCCGTATTCGCAGGGACCGATACGCTGATCGGCCCGATCTACCTGGGCTTGGGCGCCTCGCCCGGTGCGGGCAGTGCGGTCTATCTGAACCTCGGACAGTCGGCATTTTGATGACCGCATACCGATTCGCGAACGGGGCCCGATGCGTACGCTCGATCTGATCGCCGAACGGCGAATTCGTGAGGCCATCGAGCGTGGCGAGTTGAAAGACCTGCCGGGCGAGGGACGGCCGCTGGAACTGGACGATGACAGCCTGGTGCCCGAAGACACCCGCGCCATCAACCGGGTGCTGAAGAACGCGGGGTTCGTGCCCCCGGAGGTGCAGGCCCTGCGCGAGGCGGCCCAGTTGAACCAGACGCTTGCCGAAACCGGGGCGGTCAGCGCGGCGCTTGCCGAACCTGGGTCGGTCAGCGCGGCGGATCGGCGTCGCGGCCTTCAGCGCCTCGCGCTGTTGCGAACCCGTATCGAGGCTGCGTATCTTGATCGGGTGATCGACCGGCTGTCACGGCGCGCGCGCTGAGCGCGCGCGGCCCGCTATGCACTCACGCTGGGCAGCCCCGCGAGTGCCATCGCCAGTTCCTTCTCGTCGTAGCTTTCATCACGCAACTCGCCGGCGAAGTACTTCTGGTAGGCACTCATGTCGAAGTGACCATGGCCGCAGAGGTTGAACAGGATGGTTTCCGCGCGTCCCTCGCGCTTGCAGCGCAGCGCCTCCTCGATAGCGCCCTTTACCGCATGGTTTGCCTCCGGCGCGGGCACGATGCCTTCGCTGCGCGCGAACTGAACGCCCGCTGCAAAGCATTCGGTCTGGGTATAGGCGCTGGCCTCGATCAGCCCAAGTTCCTTCAGATGCGAGACCAGCGGCGCCATGCCGTGATAGCGCAGGCCGCCCGCGTGAAATGCCGGCGGTGTGAAGGTGGACCCCAGGGTGTGCATCTTGACGAGCGGGGTCATCTTGCCGGTATCGCCAAAGTCGTAACCATAGCGGCCCCGCGTGAGCGACGGGCAGGCCGCAGGCTCAACCGCAACGATGCGAGGCTTGACCCCGCCCCGCAGCCCATGCCCGATGAAGGGGAAGGTGATGCCGGCGAAATTCGAGCCGCCGCCCGTGCAGCCCACGATCACATCAGGCCAGGCGTTGGCCATCTGCATCTGTTCGATGGCTTCCAGACCGACGATGGTCTGGTGCATGAGCACGTGGTTCAGCACCGAGCCCAGCGCGTATTTGGTGTCTTCGCGCTGCGCCGCGAGTTCGACCGCCTCGGAGATGGCGATGCCAAGACTGCCCGGATGGTCGGGGCGCTCGGCCAGCACGCTGCGGCCGTATGCGGTTTCCGTGGACGGTGAGGGCAGGCAACGCGCACCATAGGTTTCCATGACCGCCCGCCGGTAGGGCTTCTGGTCGTAGGACACCCGAACCTGGAACACGAGGATTTCCAGGCCATAGATCTGACCCGCAAAAGATAGCGATGTTCCCCACTGACCTGCACCGGTTTCAGTGGTGAGCCGCTTGACACCGGCCGCCGCGTTGAAGAACGCCTGTGGCACCGCCGTATTGGGCTTGTGGCTGCCCGCCGGACTGACGCCTTCGTACTTGTAGAAAATTTTGGCGGGGGTGCCGAGTGCCTTTTCGAGTCGGTGGGCGCGATAGAGCGGCGAGGGCCGCCAAAGGCGGTAGACCTCGCGTACCGGCTCCGGAATCTCGATCTCGCGCTCTGTACTGACCTCCTGAAGAATGAGGTCCATGGGAAAGAGCGGGGCCAGATCGGCCGGACCGATTGGCTGCAACGTGCCCGGGTGCAGGACGGGCGGCAGCGCGACCGGCAGGTCGGCCTGAATGTTGTACCAGGCGCGCGGCATCTGTGCTTCGTCGAGCTGATACTTGGTCGGTGTCGTCATGCCGTGTCTCCGTGTTTGAGTGGAAATGATCGGTAAGGCCCTGGCTGCACGCCTGCAAACCGGGTGCTCAGTCGGCAAATACGCCTGCTTTCTTGATGACCGGCCCCCACTTGGCGATCTCGGCCTGCAGATGGGTGCGCAGCCCCTCGGGGGAAATCTTGTCGGCGGGCGGAATGTCCGAGCTCAGATCGGCCATCCGTTTGACGACCGCCGCGTCGGTCAGCGCCTCGCGAAGCGCACGGGTGAGTTTTTCGGTGATGTCGCGCGGCGTGCCTTTGGGGGCGTAAACGCCGTGCCAGACCTTCACTTCGAAGCCCTTGAGCCCCTGCTCGTCGAGGGTGGGCACGCTCGGTAGCGCTGCCAGCCGGCTGGTGGAGGTGACGCCATAAATCTTTACCCGCCCGTCGCGGATCATGGGAACCGTTTGCGTGGTCTGATCGCAAAGAAGGTCGACCTGACCACCCAGCAGATCGGTCATGGCAGGGCCGGTGCCCTTGTAGGGCACGGTGGTGAGGTCGGTAGCGATGGCCGACATGAACATCATCCCGCACAGGTGCGATACCGCCCCCAGACCGGCATTGGCGAGCGTCACCTTGTCCTTGTTGGCTTTCACATAGGCGATCAGCTGCTGCAGATTTTCAGCCGGAAAATCTTTCCGCGCCAGCATCGTCATGGGTACATCAAGGGCCTGGCCGATGTATTCGAAGCTTGCGAGCGGATCGAAGGGCAGCCGCCGATACAGCGCCGGCGCTGTAGCCATTCCCATGTGATGGATCAGCACGGTATAGCCATCGGGGTTCGATTTCGCGACGCGCTGCGAAGCGATGGTACCGCCCGCGCCCACGGTGTTTTCGACCACGACCGTGGTGCCTAGCGACTTGCCCATCGGGGCAGAGATCATGCGCGCAACCACGTCGGTGGGGCCGCCCGCTGCGAACGGCACGACCAGAACGATGGGTTTGGTGGGATAGGACTGGGCGCTGACCTGCGAACCAACCGCTGCCAGGGCGGCGGCGAGCAGGGGTAGAAAAATGCGGGCGCGTGGGTTCATGGCTTTCCTCGGTTGGCGCGCACTGATGTGCGTAAAACCGGGATGTTAACCGGCCAGACGGCCTGCCACGTCAGCGTGCAATTGCAGCCAGGGGCCAATCGACTCGGCCGGCCGCCGTCCCAGCCCGCACTCGCAGGCAATGCCGAAGGTCGGTGCGAAAGGCCTTGCCGCATGGATGCGCTCGAGCGCGCCCTCGACACCATCCTCAAGATGCAAAAGCCCCAGGAACAGCTCGCTCGCGGGGTCAAGGCGCAGACCGCCTAGCGGCGCAAAGTAATCCTGGTCGGACCGGTTCTGTGGCACAGGAAGATGAAGAAAGTCCAGGCGTCTTGTTGTCCGCGCAATGAGTCCGTTGGCGACGGACACCAGATTTTGGGTGTCCACGGGCTCTTTCCAGTGCTGGTTGTTCATGCTGCCGTAGCAGAGGTGAAGACCCAGTTCCACCCCGGCGGGCACCGCGTTCAGCAGTCTGGCGACACTGTCGAGCACGCCGTTTTCAATGTCCTGGAAGGGTGCGGGATAGACCCGCTCCCACCAGCTCATTTCGGTGGCCACGTCCCATTGGATGCATAGCGACCCGGGTGGAATGGCCTCGCAGACCGCAGCCAGTTCGCCGAGCAGCGCGGCTTCATAGATGGGGTGGATCTCGCGCTGCCAGCGGTAGCTGATGAACGAATAGACCGGCGCCCAGGCAGTGGGTAGCGCGACCTGGAGGCGGGTGTCGGGTGCCAGCGCGCCACTGGCCTTGAGGTCCTGAAAAACCCACCATGACTTGATGGCTTCAGCGGCAAACCCGAGCGGGCCGAAGCGCACATCGCCCGGCTGTGCGGCAGGGCGCAGCGTGAACGGCGGGAACAGTTGATAGTCGCGCTCGCGTGCGCCGGATTCGACCAGCGCCGGAATCGCACCGAACACGGCTCGCTGCCAGGCGATCCAGTTGCTGCGGCGGCCGGTCTCGCCATCGGGCAGGCGTCGCGCGCTGCGTCCCAGTGTTTGCGCGGCCGCCTGAAAAACGGCGGCCGAATCCCTGAGCGGCACGCTGCCGACCAGCAACGTGGCAACGCCTTGCGCGGCGCCGGCGGCGCCGGTGGACATCAGCGGCCGACGAACTGGTTGGTGAACAGGTCGGCGACCGGTGTTTCCTTGGGAACAATGCCCTGGGACACGTAGAACTTCTGGATCGCGGAAAGCTTCTCTGCGTTGATGGTACCCAGCGGGCCCGCGCCCTGGTAGGTGTACTCGGTGTACTGGCTGAACACATCTTCGAGGAAGGCTTCGCGCCCCTTGAAGGTGGGCGATCCGGCTACGAAGTCAGGCACTACTCCCTTGGGATCTTTCATGATGTCGGCAAGCCCGGCGAGCGTGGCGCGAACCAGTTTCTGGATGAGCTCGGGCCGCTTGGCAATCATGTCGTCGGAGGCAAGGATGGCCTGCGTGGTGGTGGGGATGAACTGGTCGGAGGCCACCGTGGTGACCTTGGCCCCCGCGCCACGAGCGCTGATCGCGAAATCAACCGGGCCCGCGAACGCCTGCGCCTTCCCGGTGGCGGGTTGCTGCCAGACACCCACTGGACCAGCCGCCTGCACCTCGACATCATTCTTGGTGAGGCCTGCCGAGGCCAGCACGCCCAGGAGCACGTAGTAAGAGGTGTCCTGATAGGACATGACGGTGATGGTGCGGCCCTTGAGATCGGCGACCTTCTTGATGCCGGCGCTATCGAGAACATGCAGGTGGTGCAGCGCGCGGCCACCGATGAGGGCTACGGCCTTCACTGGCACGCCCTGGGCGCGCACGATGATGGGGGTGTCGCCGATTCCGCCGCCGATGGGCGCATTGCCCGCGCCGACCTGCTTGGCCACATCGACCCCGCCCTTGGCGACCAGGAAGTTCACCTTCAGGCCTTCGCGGGCGTAGTAGCCGCGCTGCTGCGCGAGCACCCAGGGCGCAAACGCCGGCAGGGTGGGCGGGGCAGGCAACAGGTAGCTCACCTCTTCGAGCTTCTGCGGGGCCTGCGCCTGAGCGGTGCAGGTGAAGAGGGTGGCAGCAGAAAGGGAAACGGCCGCAAGCGTGCCGGCGAGACGATTCATGAGCTCCTCCTGACGGGGTGAACGCTTGCGCCCGGGCGGACGCCGCGCGTGTGTTTTAGTGGGTCACATAGTAGCATCGGCGCGTCATTTGTCAGCAGGGGGCGGGGGATGAATCCAACCAGCGAAACCATCATGCTTACCGTGTTCCTCAGGCATGATCAGTCGCAGAATCTGGACCAGCTCCAGCGCACGCTTGCCGAGCGCAACTGGTGGGACCGGTTTCCGCCAGCGGGCGTTGAAGTCGTGTCGTGGAACGTGGTGATGGGAATCGGGCAGATCGTTACCCTGCGTCTGCCACCCGACAAGCTGGCGATGGTCAATGTCGAATTGGAGCGCTCGGCCTGGGGGGTGTTCACCACCGAGTTTTTCCCCACCTACGATTTCGTGCCCGTGCGCGAGCGGATTCGTGCTCGCGCCCACGCGGGCGAGTGGTCGGCGCCTTTGCCCCAGCCCGGAGTGCAGCCTTGAACCCATTTGGCGATCGCAGGTTCCCCGAACCCTGGGCGCAGCCGCACCAGGCCCGCCGAACTCCGCCCACCGATTATGAGAATGCGCTGGCCTCCTCAATCGAGGCTGCGTTTGCGGCCGGGGTGTGGGAGCTTTCAGGATTGGTGGCGCACTTGAACGCCGGGGGTCTACGAACACCGTCGGGCGAGCCCTGGACCGAAGCGCGCTATTGCGATGTCATGGCCCGACTGGGGCGCTGAGGGACGCATGCCGACCGACCCGACCGACGACGAGATCGAGACCCTGCTTCGCATGGGCCTACGCAACCGCTGGCATCCGCTCTGTCCGTCGCATTTCGTGACGGATCGACCCCTGTCGCTGTATCGCCTCGGGCTCAAGCTCGTGGTGTGGCGCGACGCTTCAGGAACCGTCTGCGTGCAGGATGATCACTGCCCGCATCGCGGCGCGCCGCTCTCCCTGGGGCGTCACCTGGGCGATCGACTTGCGTGCGCCTATCACGGTGTGGAGATATCCGCGACCGGCCAGGTGCTGTCAGTGCCAGGTAGTCCGGGCTGCAGGCTTGAAGGCCAGATGGCGGTTCGCACCTATCCGGCATGCGAGCTGAAAGGGGCAATTTTTGCCTACATAGGCGATTCGCTCCATCCAGAGCCGTGCACCTTTGAGCCGCCCGAGCAGCTTGCCTCCGATGAATACGATGCATTTCTCTGTTATGCCGAATGGCGAACCGGTTACCGGTACCTGATCGACAACAATCTCGATCCCATGCATGGCACTTTCTTGCATCGGCAGTCGCACTCCATGGCGACGGGCGATGTGCGGGCGAATTTTCGGGTACGCGACACCGAGAGCGGCTTTCGCTTCGAAAAGGTCACGCAGCGTGACGTGAATTTTGACTGGAGCGAGTGGTGCGACACCGGGGCCCTCTATGCCCGGTTGGAGATCCCTTACCCCAAATCGGGCGGACCCGGCGGCAACTTCGGAATCATTTTCATGTCCACGCCCATCTCCGACACGCTGTGCGCGAATTTTTTCTGGCGCAATCGAAGAGTGCAGGGATGGGAGCGTGATACCTGGCGCTTTCTCTATCGGAACCGGCTTGAGGCCCGGCACTGGCAGGTCCTCGAGCAGGATCGCGTGATGCTCGAGGCTGTTGAACCCGATGCCAATCAGAACGAATGCTTCTACGACCATGATGTGGGCGTTGCCCGGGTGCGCCGCTGGATGCGGGAACGCGCGATCGAACAGTTGCGGGCGCTGAACGCGGCCGGCGCGCGCAAGCCCTGGGAGCGGCGTGCGGCTGCGGGAGCCTCAGCATGACCATTCGCAGAGTCGTCTGTCCCGAGGTCCCCGAGTCGGCGGCGCCGTTCTCGCAATGCCTGGTAGTCGACCGGCAGGTGTTCCTGTCGGGGGTGACGGCGGCAGGACCCAATGGGGAGGTTCGGGGCGGCAGCGACATGGCAGCGCAGACACGCGCCTGCCTAGAAAAAATCAGCCATCTGCTGCGCGCGGCGGGCTCGGGACTGCAAGATGTTGTGAAGCTCACGATCTACACCACCGACATCTCGCGCCGTGTCGAGATTTCTGCTGCGCGGCGCGAGGTTCTTGAAGCGCCTTTTCCGTGCTCCACGCTGGTCGAGGTGAAGGCGCTCGCCGCCCCCGGGCTGATGGTTGAAATCGACGCCACCGCGCTGATTGGCGCCTCGGAGGGAGAATGAGCGTCATCACTCCTGTGCTGCCCGAGCTGCTGCGTTTCAAGAACCGTATCCTGTTTCTGTCGGAGGATCCTGACAAAGTCGCCTTGCAACTCGCCGGTCAAGCGCTCGCCCGTGAAGCAGCGGGCGCGCTACGCGACAATGTGTCCACCGATGAAATCACGCCTGTGCCGGCCATGACCATCTGGGACGACCGGCTGGGTCGCATCCCTTACACCGGGTTCAAGGCCGGGCAGCGCCTGCCCATCGGGCACGATGCGATTCGCGAAGCGGGGATCGAGGTGGTGGTGGCCGGTGCCCGCTATGGCAAGGGATCGTCGCGCGAGCACAGTCCGGCGGCCGAGCGGGCAGCGGGTGTCCGCCTGGTGATTGCCGAAAGCTTCGAGCGCATTTACCGGCAGAATGCCGACAACATCGGTCTCTTCACCTCTACCGATTTCGGACTGATTGAGCGGATCCGCCGAGGTGAGCCCATCGCACTGTCCGAACTGCTCGCCGATCGCGACCAGCTTGCAAGCGCCATTGTTCGTGCGGGCGGACTGATCGAATTTGGTCAGCGACACCTGCGCGCGGTGAGCCCGCAGCCCATGGCGCCGGCGGGTGCAGCCACCCGTCCGCAGACGCTCTTCGAAAAAATCATCGAGCGTAATCTCCTTGAAACGCCGGTGAGTGCCCGGGCGGTGCATCCCGGCGCCGGGGTGTTTGTGCGCGCCGACTGGCGTTTCATCATCGAGTACTACGCGGGCATGGCCATTCATATGCTCGAGCGCCGCTTTGGAAGCGACCTCTCGCTTGTCGACCCTGAACGTATCGTGATGTTCGAGGATCACACCTCCTATGCCGATGAAAGCGCGGTACATGTCCGCCTGGGGCTGCTCTCCCAGGTGCGCGAGATGTGCGAGGTCCAGCGCGAATTTGCCCAACGCCATCGGCTGAAGTTCTTTCGCACGCTGCCTGAAGTGGAGGCAGCGGCCGATGACGGCGGGCATGTTGCGGGCATTTCCCACGCGGTGATATCCGAGCAGTTTGCGCTGCCCGGCCAGCTCATCGTGGGCACCGATTCGCATACGCCGCATAGCGGTGCGCTCGGGTGCGTGGCGATCGGTGTGGGCACAACCGACATGGCCAACGCCTTTGTCACCGGGGCGGTCCGGCTCGCCGTTCCCGACACGATCCGGGTTGAGTTCACGGGGCGGCTGCGCCCCGGTGTGACAGCGAAAGACGCGGTGCTCCATCTGCTCGCGCAGCCTGCCATTCGAGCCGGCGGGGCGCTGGGCAAAGTGTTTGAATTCTGTGGCGAGGCGGTTCGCGCCATGGATACCGATGAGCGGGCCACGCTCACCAACATGGTGGCTGAACTCGGTGGACTCACCGGCCTGGTTGAACCCGACGATGAAACCGTTCGCTACCTGAAGGAGCGGCGCGGGGTCGATTTCCAGCTCGAAAGCTGGATGCGCAGCGACCCTGGCGCGCCCGTCGCCGAGCATCTGCGGATCGATTGCGCTGCGCTCGGACCGATGCTCGCGCGCCCTGGCGATCCGGGTAACGGGCTCGCCATGGCCGCATTGACCGAGAGGGTGCCGATCACCATCGCCTACGGGGGCTCCTGTACCGGCGGCAAGCGTGCCGATTTCGATCATTACTTTGCAGTGCTGCGCTGGGCATTCGATCGCGGGCTCACCGTTGCGCCAGGGGTGCAACTTTTCCTGCAGTTTGGCACCACGGCTGTTCGCGACTATTGCATCGCCCGCGGCTACATGCCGGTGTTTGAATGGTCGGGCGCAAGGCTGCTGCAGCCCTCCTGTGGCGCCTGCGCCAACTGCGGCCCGGGCTCGTCGGTGAATGCCGACCAGGTCACCGTGAGCGCCATCAACCGCAATTTCCCTGGTCGCAGCGGGCCCGGTCAGGTGTGGCTCGCGAGCCCGCCCACGGTCATCGCGAGTGCCATTGCGGGCGAACTGATGTCGTTTGAGGGGCTGCAGGCCCGCCACTGACCTGGCCGTGCGGCAGTGCCGGATGTCCCCGGAAGGCGAACGGTTGAAGCTTGTTATGATCGCCCCGACCTTCCGGTTTGAGGCCAGCCGGCCGTCTTCCCATCATCCACAGTGACCGGGTCTTCCATGTCTTGCACAGCGCTTCAACGGATTGCTGCGGGCTTCCTGCTCGTGTTCGCGCTCGTGGCCGGGGCCCGGTCGGGGTGGACGCAGGACGCGGTCCCAGGCTACAGCCTCGATCAACTGACTCAGCGGGTGCTGGCCGGCAATCCCGATCTGCAGGTGACTGCACTCGCGCGTGATGCCGCGCGTTCGGCAAGCATGGCTGCGCTCGCGCCGCCCAACCCGAAGCTCGATGTCGCGGGGGGACGCGCTGTGCCACGGGCTGCGGTGGGTGGCGCGTCATCGGTTCAGGCGTTTGGCGCCTCGCAACTGATCGAAAGCTCTGCGGTGCGGGGTGCCCGCGTTGATTCGGCGCGCGCGGCCGAACGCGGCGCGGGGCATGCCGTGCTGCAGGTTCGCAATCAATTGGTGGCACAGACGCGTCTGGGGGCCTTCGAAGCCCTGCTCCGGCAGGAGGAGGCCGAGGCGGCGTCCGAGGCCTTGCGGCTGCTTGATCAGGTGCGTGAGCGGGTGCGGGTGCGGGTCGATAGCGGCGAGGCGCCGCGCTATGAGCTCATCAAGGCCGACGCCGAAATCATCAGCGCACGTCAGCGTCGCGATGCGGCCCGTCTGATGGCCGAGAAAGCCCTGCTCGATCTCAATCGGCTGGCTGGTGGAGCGCTACCCGATCGATGGCGCCTTGCCGCCACACTCGACGAAGCCGGACCGGCGCTTGAGCTCGACCCGCTGATCCGTGACGCGTTGGCGCGCAGCCCCGAGCTCGCGCAATTGCAGGCTGATGTCGATCGGGCGCGCGCCCAGCTGCAGGCCGCGCAGGCGAGCCGCTGGCCCGGTGTGGAGGTCCGTATCGACCATTCGCGCGAACCCGATGTGATTCAGAACAAGATCGGACTCAGCGTCGCGGTGCCGCTCCTTGACAACCGATCCAGTGCAATCGAGCAGGCGAGCGTCGAGCTGTCGCGTGCACAGCGTCTGCTCGAGGGTCGCCGTACCGAATTGCGCCAGCAGGTTCTTCTTGGCTGGAAATCCCTGGAAATGGCGACCGGCGCGGTCGAAGCCCTCAGCCGCGGGGCAGTGCGTGAGGCCGAGGCTGCGCTCCGGGTTGCCGAGGCCGCTTATCGGTTCGGCGAGCGAGGCATTCTCGAAGTGCTCGATGCGCAGCGTGTGCTGCGCTCGGTTCGCGCCGATCTTCTGCAGGCGCGCTTCCAGGCGCAGGCCGCGCGGGTCATCCTCGAGCAGCTCGCCGCCCGTTATGTTGATCGCTGATTCTGTTCGAACGTTTCCGAGGTATGTGATGACCCGACCGATCAATCGCCTGATGTTTGCCGCAGTCATCGCTGCGGCGCTCACGCTGGCTGGGTGCGGCGAGCGCAGCCCTCAGGCACCGGTGGCCACGCAGTCGGGCGCCACCAAGGCGGGCAGCGGCAGCGCAGGCACGGGCGCGGCGGCACCGGGCGCGCGCCGCGCAACGGACCCGATGGAGGTCAGCGTCCGTCCTGAAATGGCGTCCTACTTCAAGGTTGGCAAGGTTGATCAGGTCGAGATCGCACAGACCCTGGACGCGGTGGGCCGAATCGAGGCGGATGCACGCAGAGTGGCGCGCATCGGCGCCGCCGTCTCGGGCCGGGTCACCGAAATTCTTGCCGAGGTTGGTGACCCGGTGCAGCGCGGCCAGCCGCTTGCCGAAATCGCAAGCCCGGAGCTCACCAACGCCCAGCTCAACTATCTGCGGTCCTACTCGGCCAGCACCCAGGCCGAACGCGCAGTCGACCGTGCTCGGCAGCTGCTGCAGGCCGATGTCATCGGATCTGCAGAGCTGCAGCGGCGGGAGTCCGAGCTCACGATTGCGCGTGCCGAGCTCGGTGCGTCGCGCGACCAGCTGTCTCTCATCGGCATGACCAATCTCCAGATCGACACGTTGCGCGGGAGCGGCACGCTCAACGCCCGCATGCCGATCGCATCGTCGCAATCCGGGGTGGTGATCGAGCGCAAGCTCAGCAAGGGCCAGGTCGCGCAGCCTGGCGATCCGCTCTTCACGGTGGCCGACCTCAGCAGCGTCTGGGTGGTTGGTTCGCTGCCGGAGCAGGTGGCGAGGCAGGTGAAGATCGGCCAGACCGTCGAGATGGAGGTGGCGGCGCAACGCGGCCGAAAACTCGTCGGAAAAATCATCCATGTTGGCGACATGCTGTCGTCTGAAACCCGGTCGATCGAGTTTCGTACCGAGGTGGCCAATCCGCAGCGCGAACTCAAGCCCCTGATGATGGTCTCGATGCGCGTGCTCGGCGAGCCGCAGCGACAGCTCGCAGTGCCGGCGGACGCCGTGGTGCGCGACAACGACCGCGACCATGTTTTCGTGCGCACCGGGCCCGACCGCTTCCGGCTGGTTCCGGTCGAGCTCGGCTATGCGGTGGGCGGCTTGCGCCCGGTGAGGCGAGGGTTGCAGGAGGGGGCCGAGATTGCGGTGTCGGGCGCTTTTCACCTGAACAACGAACGCCGGCGCGCAGAGCTGGAGTAAGCCCATGATCGCGAGCCTCATCCGGGCGGCGCTCGGCCAGCGCCTGATCGTCATCGTCCTGTCGCTGGTCCTGGTTGCCTTTGGCGTGCGTGAGGCGCTTCGCCTGTCGGTCGATGCGTTTCCGGACGTCACCAATGTGCAGGTGCAGATTGCCACCGAGGCCGCGGGCCGTTCGCCCGAGGAGATCGAGCGTTTTGTCACGGTGCCGCTTGAAATCGCCATGACGGGGTTGCCGGGGCTGGTGGAGATGCGCTCCCTCAACAAGAGCGGACTGTCGATCATCACGCTGGTTTTCACCGACCAGACCGATGTGTATTTCGCCCGCCAGATGGTGACCGAGCGACTGATCGAGGTGACGCCGCGCATGCCCGCGGGAATCGTGCCCGTGCTGGGGCCGGTCTCCACCGGTCTGGGCGAGGTGTATCAGTACACGATCGAACACCCGAACGACGGGCAGCGCGCGCTCACAGAGCAGGAACTCGCCGAGCGGCGCGCGGTGCAGGACTGGGTGGTACGGCCGCTGTTGCGCTCGATCCCGGGCGTGGCGGAGATCAATTCGCAGGGCGGCTATGTGCGCCAGTATCAGGTGCAGGTCGATCCGGGCCGCTTGTTCCACTACCGCATGTCGGTGCAGCAGGTGGTGCAGGCAATTGCTGCCAATAACGCCAACTCCAGTGGCGGCATCCTGCCGCGCGCCTCCGAACAGTTTCTCATCCAGGGTGTGGGTCTCATCCGCACGGTGGAGGACATCGCCAACATCGTCATTCGCGAAGATGGCGGCGTGCCGGTGTTCGTGCGTGACGTGGCAAGCGTCAGCATCGGCTCCGAAGTCCGCCAGGGGGCCATCGTGAAGGGGGGCTACACCGAATCGGTCGCGGGCATCGTTCTCATGATGCGCGGCGGCAACGCCAAGGAAATCGTGGGTCGTATCAAGGATCGTGTCGACGAGATCAACATGAAGGGCATGCTGCCTGGCGGGTTGAAGATCGTCCCCTTTTACGATCGGACCGATCTGGTTGACGCCGCGCTCTGGACAGTCGGAAAGGTGCTGATCGAGGGCATCCTGCTGGTGGTCGTGATCCTGTTCATCTTTCTGGGCGACGTGCGCTCGAGCCTGATCGTGGTAGCCACGCTCATCATCGCGCCGCTCACCACCTTCATTCTGATGAACCGCTACGGCATTTCGGCCAACCTCATGTCGCTGGGAGGGCTTGCGATTGCCATTGGTCTGATGGTGGATGCCACGGTTGTGGTGGTCGAGAACGTGTACCTGAAGCTGGGGGAGTACGTGCCAGGCGGCAAGTCGCGCCGGCGCATTGTGTTCGAAGCCACCTCCGAGGTGGCCACGCCCACCATCTTCGGCATCGCCATCATCATTCTCGTGTTTCTGCCCCTCATGACGCTGCAGGGCATCGAGGGCAAGATGTTTGCGCCGCTTGCCCTCACCATTGCCATTGCGCTGGCGGTCTCGCTGGTGGTTTCACTGCTCCTGTCGCCGGTGCTGTGCTCGTTTTTCCTCAAGGGCGGCGGCGACCATGAAACCTGGCTCATCGCTTTCCTCAAGCGCCGCTACACCCCGCTGCTTGACGCTGCGCTGGGTCGTCCCTGGGTCACGGTGGTGGCAGCGGTAGCGCTGCTTGCGGGTGCCCTGGGACTGTTTCCGCTTCTTGGCAAGTCCTTCATGCCGATCATGAAGGAGGGGGCCCTCACGCCGCAGATCAACCGGGTGCCCAGCATCTCGCTGGAGGAGTCGCTGCGTATCGAGATGGACGCGATGAAACGCATCGCCGAAGTACCTGGCGTGAAAATGGTGGTCTCCAAGCTTGGCCGTGGCGAGTCCCCCGCCGACCCGGCAGGCCCGAATGAATCCGATCCGATCGTACTGCTGGACCCGAAATCTGGCCGCAGTCAGGATGAAATCGACGAAGACATCCGGCAGCGCCTGTCGACCATTCCGGGCGTGCAGATCGTGCTCTCGCAGCCGATCGCCGAACGCGTGGATGAAATGGTCACGGGCGTACGTTCGCAGCTCGCCATCAAGGTGTTCGGCAACGAGCTGTCGGAGTTGCGACGCATTTCCGAAGCGGTAGCACGCGTGCTGCGATCGGTTCCGGGTTCTCAGGACATCCGCATCGAACGGCTGTCGGGCCAGCAGTCGCTTCAGATCGAAATCGACCGGTTCGCCATTGCGCGTTATGGCCTCAACGTGGCCGATATCCATCAGATCATCGAGTCGGCGGTTGGATTTCCGCCCGAGCGTCGCAATTCCGTCGAAGCCATTTCGGCAATCAAGGTGCGAAGCCACGAGGGAAGCGAAGTACCGCTGTCTGCGCTGGCGCGCATTCGCCTGGTTGATGGACCGGCGCAGCTCTCGCGCGAAGGCGCCAAGCGCAGGGTGGTGGTGGGCGCCGATGTGAGCGGGCGCGATCTGGGCGGTTTCGTTGCCGAGGTCCGCCAGCGGCTCGACGCCGAGATTCGTTTGCCCGAGGGCTACTACTTCGATTTCGGCGGGCAGTTCGAAAACATGGAGCGGGCAATGGCAACGCTGTCAGTGATCGTGCCGATCACCGTGGGCGCCATTTTCTTTCTGCTGTTCCTGCTCTTCAACTCGGTCAAGCTCGCATCGCTCATCATTCTGGTGCTCCCCTTTGCATCGATCGGCGGCATCTTTGGGTTGTTTGTCACGGGCGAATACCTCAGCGTGCCCGCCTCGGTTGGCTTTATTGCGTTGTGGGGCATTGCGGTGCTCAATGGCGTGGTGCTGGTCACATGCATCCGGCGTCTGCGCGAAGAGGGCAAGGATGTTGCAGTAGCCGTCCGCGACGGCTGCCTGCTCCGCTTTCGCCCGGTGATGATGACCGCCACCGTTGCGCTCCTCGGGCTGGTCCCGTTTCTGTTTGCCACGGGGCCGGGTTCAGAGGTTCAGCGCCCACTCGCGGTGGTGGTGATTGGCGGTCTGATCACCTCCACGCTGCTCACCCTGGTTGTGCTGCCTGCGCTCTACCGCTGGTTCGACGATCGCCCGGAAGAACTCTGAGATCAGCGATCCATGCCGTATTCGCGCTGAATGCGCTCGATATCGTCAAATCCGATCAGCTTCTTGAACTGATCCATGCTGGTTTGCGCCAAGGGTAGGGCGCGCGCGTGTCGGTCTGCGGCCAGTTTTGCAAGATTGGCGCGCATGGCGCTTGTCACCGTCATGAGCGGAACCAGCGGGAACACCGCAAGCCCGGCGACCGATTCAATGTCGGCGGGGCTCAGATCGCGTTCCAGCCAGCCCAGGATCTGCAAGGACAGACGCCGGCCGCAGGCGGACTGCAGCCGGCGCAGATCATCGATCGATTTCATGGTTCTGGAGATAGGCTGAATCAGGTCGGCGCCGGCCTCGGCATAGAGGCAGGCGCGTTCAATGGATTCCTCCACGCTGTCGGCGTCGGTTCGTGCGATCACCAGAAAATCACGATCGCGGCGCGTATCGCAGGCGGCGCGGATCTTTCGTGCGGCCTCTTCGGCGGGTAACACCTCCACTCTGCTGGCTGCAGCCGGGCAGCGTTTGGGGATCAGCTGATCCTCAAACACAATGCCCGCCACGCCGGCATGCTCGAATTCGCGCACCGTGCGGATCACGTTGATCACATTGCCATAGCCCGTGTCGCCATCGGCAATCACCGGGCGCTTGACCGAATTGACCATGTGCCGCACCACGCCCAGGTTTTCGGTCATGGTGTAGAGCTCGACATCGGGCAGGCCGAGGTGCGA
Organism: Betaproteobacteria bacterium; assembly: GCA_009921765.1. The sequence continues at coordinate 30,092 of RFXC01000002.1, forward strand.
GGCCGAGATACCAAAGCCAGTGGTGAAGACAGCGTCGAATCCGGCCTCGTCAACCAGGCGGGCCGACAGTGCGTCGTAGGCGCCTGCCGACCAGATGGTGCGGCCAGCTTCAATAATGTTGCGCAGTGCGCGGGCATGGGTGGTCATTGCGGTCTCCGGGAGAAAAGCAGGGGGGCGCGAAGGTTAAGGCGTAGCGGACGCGGCTGCCCGGTGCTTCAGGTAGCCGGTGAGACCGCCGTGCTCGAGCATGCTGAGATCGGCGCTCGCGAGTGGTAGAAACGGCAGCGTGGTGCCGCTTCCAAAGACCACCTGTTGACGGGCCCAGTCGATGGTGAGCGACTCCCATCGCTTTGCGACGGTGAGAATGCCCGGGCAGGCGACCATCGGAAAGCCCATGCTGATTTCGCCTCGCCAGAATCCCGGCGAGAAGGATTCAGCGATCAGTGCACGGATACCCAGATGCCGCATGGCGCGCAGCGGCGGGTAATGAGGATGACCGTAGCCGAAGTTCACGCCGCCCACCAGCACATCGCCCGGACGGACCTGCTGGGCGAAACCGGGGTCATAGTCCTTCATGGCCTGGGCGGCGAGTTCCTCGATGTCGGTGATTTTGATGTTCTTCACGCCTACGATCTGGTCGACATCAAAGTCTTCTTCGGGAAAGATCCAGGCGATCCGGCCAGTGATGTTTTCAAGTGCCATGGTGGGGTCGGTGAGGGCGGTTGATCAGGCAGCCGTGGCAGCAAGCAGGGGCCGCGGGTCGGCGATGCTGCCGGCCACCGCCGAGGCGGCCACCACGGCAGCGTTGCAGATGTAGATTTCCGAGTCGGGGCTACCCATGCGGCCCGGCACGTTGAGCGTGCCGGTGGAGACCGCCCGCTGGCCTGCGGTCATGGTGCCGATCCGACCAAAGCAATAGTCGCAGGAGGGCGAGCTTACGAACGCCCCAGCGTCGGAAAACACCTGAATCAGGCCCTCGGCTGCCGCCTCCGACATGATGGCCTGCGAGGTGGGCACGATATGAAGCGACACCCCCGCTGCCACCTGTCGGCCGCGCAGCACCTGCGCCGCGGCGCGCAGGTCTTCCATGCGGCCGCTCGCGCACGAGCCGAGGTAGCCTGCGTGGATAGGCAGGCCGATGAAGTCGGTCAGGTCGCGGGTACGCGCCGGGCTGGGCGGAATCACCACAATCGGTTCAAGGGCCGAGATGTCGATCTCGACCACCCGTTCGTACACCGCGTCGATATCGCTTGTGACCGGATCAAGCGCGATGCGCGCCCGATTCCGTGCGTAGTCGATCGCTTTCTGGTCGGGATTGACGATGGCGGTGGTGGCGCCCACGAACATGGCCTGGCCGCAGAGCGTCTGCCGGCCCTCGATGCTCATGGCGTCAATCACCGGGCCGCCCAGTTCGAGCACCTTGAACGCGCATGACGCCGGCCCCATGACGCGCACGATGTGATGGAACACGTCGCGTGCCATCACGCCATGACGCAGCTTGCCGTGCAGATTGACGCGGACCGTTGCGGGCACGCGCAGACTCACGGTCTCGTTGACGAACGCCTCCAGAAGGTTGCGTCGGAGCCCGATTGCGAGCGTGCCGAGCGCGCCGAGCTGGCTGATGTGGCCGTCGAAGTGCACAGCGAACGCGCCGGGCGTGGCATAGCCCAGCTCCGCACTCACCTGATGCCCGATCCCCTTGCGCTCATAGACCGGAACGCCCTGCTGGGCGCCCCATTGCCGGGTCTGGATGTGGAGTTCCTCTTCCTTGGGCGTGGCGACCGGCACCATGTGGTCGATGAAAAGCGCGAACCGCTTCGGATCGGTCACCCGGTCGATGCCGAAGTCGTCTTTCATCTGCTTGAAGATGACATCGGTGTAGCCAGGGAAATCGTAGGCGATGACAAAGTCGGGGCGCGCCAGGACTTCGTCGCCGGCACGCACGGCAGGGCGCTGCGCGACGCGCGCGAGGATTTTTTCGGTGATCGTGAAGCCCATTGTCACTCCGCGGTTTGCCCACCCGCCCCCCGGCCGCTGAACGGGCGGTGCGGAGCGGTCTGATCTGGTGATGGCCAACGCCCCGGCGGGTGTTGCCTGTCTGGCTAGTCTAGCGATAACCCGGACGCGTGGGATGTTCGCGGTTCACGCCCGTGGTGACCCCCCATCAAAACGGGTGGTTGATTCGGGGCGATGTCCTTTATCATCCGCGGGCTTGTCAGTTTTTCCCATCAAGGAGACACACATGTTGAAACGGATTCTGGTCGCGGCGGTCGCCGCAGCCTGCGCAAGTGGCGGTGCCTTTGCGCAGTCTCTCCCCGCTGGCCCCAAGATCACGGTCACCGCGGTCACCCAGGCGGCGCCGTCCATTCCGCAGTACACCAAGGTCGATGTGCCGGTGCTTCGCGAGAATATGCCCAAGGCGAGCAACGGCCGCATCGAATTCAATCTGAAGAGCTGGCCCGAGGCCAACGTCCAGGGACCCGAGGTCATCCGGTTGGTCCGCTCGGGACAGGTGGACATCGGTGGCGCGCCGCTCACCACGGTGTCGGGCGACGTCCCCATCCTGGACGGGGTTGACCTCGCTGGCCTCAATCCTGAAATCGATCAGGCATTCAAGGTGGCCGAAGCCATGCTCCCGCTCGCCAACCGTGAGCTCGAGCGGCTGGGCGTCAAGATCATTGCCACCTACCCATATCCCGCCCAGGTCTTTTTCTGCCGCAAGCCGATCAACGGGCTGGCTGATTTCAAAGGTCTCAAGGTCCGTGTGAACGGCCCGTCGCCAGGCGATCTGATGAACGCACTCGGGGCACAGCCAACCGCGCTTGCCTTCGGCGAGGTCTACACCGCGCTCGAGCGCGGCACGGTCGACTGCGGCGTGACCGGGTCGGGGAGCGGCAACGGCACCAAATGGTACGAGGTATCCACCCATCTCTACACGCTGTCGATCTCATGGTCGACCTCGGCGTATTTCGTAAACCTCGCCTGGTGGAACAAACTCGATCCCGCGGTACGCAGCTTCCTTGAAGCGCAGTTCCGCGATGTGCAGGCCCGTCAGTGGAAGTTGGGCGCCGATGCATCGCAGGACGGCATCGACTGCAACATCGGCAACGCTGCTGCGTGCACGATCGGCACCGTCGTCAAGAACCGCCCCATGGTCTGGGTGAAGGCGTCGGATGCCGACAAGGCGCGGGTTCGCGAGGCGCTTCAGAACGTGGTGCTGCCCAACTGGGTCAAGCGCTGTGGGCCGAAGTGTGGCGACATCTATAACGAGGTGATCGCACCGATCTCGGGCGTGCGCTACTCGGCGCGCTGATCGGAGCCGCGCGATGCTGCTCGTCGCGGTGCGCGCAGCCAATCGCGCGGTCGACGCGCTGGCCCGGGTGATGGGCGCGTGCGCAGGCTGGCTGATCATTGCCTGCGCACTGTTCATCACCTTCGATGTGCTGGCACGGCGGTTTCTGGGGTTCTCCACGCAGTCAAGCGTCGAACTGTCCGGGTACATGCTGGGGATCGGCATCACCTGGGGACTCGCTGCTGCGATGGAGGCGAGGTCCCACGTGCGGATCGATGTGCTGATCATGCGCTTTCCGCCCGGGGTGCGGCGCTGGCTGCACTGGGTGGCGCTTCTCGCGCTGGCCATCTTCGCGGGTTTCCTGGTCTATGGCGCCTTCTACACCGCCAGGGAATCGTTTGAATTTCGGGCGACCGACAACAGTCTGCTGAAGACGCCCCTCATCATCCCGCAGGGCTTGTGGCTTGTGGGGCTGGCTGTGTTTGGTCTGATGGCGGCGCTTCGCACCATCGAGGTGACCTTGCTCCTGCGGGGCGGCACCATTGGCGAGGTCGAGCGACTCACCGGCCCGCGCAGCTATGTCGAGGAAGCCGAAGAAACCCTCGATGCGCTCGGCGTGAAAGCGGATGCCTTGCAACAGTCGCTTCAACCCCAGACGGATGGGGCGTCGGCTGGCGTGCCTCGCCCGCCAGACAGGAGTGCGCCGTGATCGCGGTCGTCTTTCTGATCCTTCTTCTGGCAGTAACCGTGGGCGCCTCGCTCTTTGGCGGCGCCTCGGCCTCGCAGGTACCGGTCGGCCAGATTCTGATGCTGGTGGGCCTCTTCTGCCTGTTTTTTGGTGCCGGCATTTATGTGGCTGCGGCGCTGGGGCTTCTGGGCATCATCGCGGGCTTTGCCTTCTCCGACCGGCCTTTCTGGAACTTCATCGGCCAGATGGTCTGGGGGCCCACCACCAACTTTGTGCTGGTTGCGGTGCCGCTGTTTTTGTTGATGGGCGAGATCATGTTGCGGGCAGGGTTGTCTGATCGCCTGTACCGCTCGCTCAACCTGTGGCTACAGCGGGTGCCCGGCGGCCTGCTGCACACCAACATTGCCGCCTCCAGCGTGTTTTCGGCCATTTCAGGCTCGAGCGTGGCAACGGCCGCCACCATGGGCTCGGTGGCTCTGCCCTATTTTCGCGATACCCGCTACTCGCAGCCGATGGTGCTGGGCTCTCTGGCGGCAGGCGGGGCGCTTGGCAATCTCATACCGCCCGGCATCACCTTCATTGTCTATGGGCTGATCACCGAGACCTCGGTGGGCGCGCTCTACACCGCGGCGATCGGCCCCAGCATCCTGGTGGTGCTGCTCTTCACGCTCCTCATCCTGTGGCACGGTGTTCGCAACCCCCTCCCGAGGCCCGATGCGATCCCGCTGGCGGTGAAGCTGAGGGGTCTCCTCGACCTGCTGCCGACCCTGGTGCTGATCGCGATTGTGCTGGGCACCATTTATTCCGGGCTGGCCACGCCCACGGAATCGGCCGCGCTCGGTGTGGTGGCGGCGATCATCGCCGCGGCACTCGCCGGGCGGCTGACGCTGTCCATGCTCAATGAATCCGCCAAGGCGGCTGCGCGCACCACTGCATTCATCGGACTCATCCTGTGTGGTGCCTATCTGCTCAACTATATTTTTGGTGCACTCGGCGTGCCGCGCGCGTTGTCCCAGGCGGTCTCCGACCTGCCCGTTCCTTCCTGGATGATCATGACGCTGATCGTGGGGTTTTATCTCGCGCTCGGCACGTTCATGGAAGGGTTTTCGATGATCGTGACGACAATTCCGGTCATCTTTCCGGTCGTCAAGGCGCTCGGCTACGATCCGATCTGGTTCGGCGTGGTCGTGACGATGCTGGTCGAGATTGCGCTGATCAGTCCTCCCGATGGCACAGTGCTCTATGTATTGCAGGGCATGCGGGGGAATCCAGGGCCGATCACCGATGTGTTCAAGGGCGTGATGCCTTTTCTTCTCGTCTACATTGTTGCGATCATTTTGCTGATGGTGTTTCCGCAGATCGCCCTGTGGCTGGTCGCGCGAACGCCCTGACCGGGGTCGCCGGGCCCGATTCTTCGGCATTTCCTCAACTCATTCGGGTTTTGTCATGCTGCTTGGGTTCGTTGTTGTTTATCTGCTCTGCACGATCGCGATCGGGCTGTGGGCCGCGAAGAACGTCAAGACCACCGCCGACTTCGCGGTGGCGGGTCGGCATCTGCCGATGATCATGATCGTCACCACCACCTTTGCAACCTGGTTCGGCTCGGAAACCGTACTTGGCATTCCCGCGAAATTCGTCGAGGGTGGACTGGGCGCGGTGGTCGAGGATCCATTCGGCGCGGGCAGCTGTCTCATTCTCGTTGGCCTCTTTTTTGCGGCCAAGCTCTACCGGATGACGCTCCTCACCATCAGCGACTACTACCGCGAGCGCTATGGTCGTGGGGTTGAGGTGGCCTGCTCGCTCATCATCATCATGAGTTACCTGGGCTGGGTTTCGGCCCAGGTCACTGCGCTGGGCCTGGTGTTCAACCTGCTGTCCGGTGGCGCCATTCCCATCGAGATGGGAATGATCATCGGCACCACGGTCATTCTTGCCTACACCCTGTTTGGCGGCATGTGGTCGGTGGCGGTCACCGACTTTGTACAGATGATCATTTTGGTGGTCGGGTTGTCGGCGATCGCCATCTTTGCGGCCAATCTTGCCGGCGGTGCCGACAAGGTGGTTGAGCTCGCGGTGAGCAAGGATCTGTTCAGGTTCTTCCCCGAGCCCAGCTTCACCGAGATCATGTTTTTCATCGCTGCAGCGATCACCATGATGTTCGGCTCGATTCCACAACAGGATGTCTTCCAGCGCGTGATGTCGGCGCGCGATGAAAAGGCCGCCACGCGCGGCCCGGTAATCGGCGGCATCTGCTACATCCTGTTCGCGTCGGTCCCCATGTTCCTGGTGACGAGCGCGCTCATCATCATGCCGGAGAAAGCGGCCGAGCTGATCGCAGACGACCCGCAGAAGGTGCTGCCCACGCTGGTGCTCGAAAAAATGCCGCTCATCATGCAGGTGCTTTTCTTTGGTGCCCTGCTGGCAGCGCTTCAGAGCGTGGCCTCGGCCACGTTGCTCGCGCCTTCGGTCACGTTTGTTGAAAACATCTGGCGGCAATTCAAGCCCCGCATCAGCGACAGGCAGGAACTCCTCACCATGCGGATTGCGGTGCTGGTGTTTGCCTGCTGCGTGTGCACCTACGCCATTGCGCTCAAGGGCACGCCCATCTACGAGATGGTCTCGGGTGCCTACCAGGTCACGCTGGTTGGTGCATTCGTGCCGCTGGTGGCGGGGCTCTTCTGGTCACGAGCCACCACGCAGGGGGCTGTGTTTGCGATCGTGCTGGGGCTTGCCACCTGGGGCATCCTGCTGCTTGCCGGGCTGGGCGAGGTGTTCCCGCCGCAGCTCGCGGGGTTCGCCATGGCCGCCGTGGGCATGGTGATCGGTTCGCTGGGGCCGCAGCGTCTCATCCGCAATCAGCACGCATCGCACCGCCACATGACGGGGGTGGAAGGGCGCGGGGCGCACTGAGTGGGTTGCGCGCTCGCGTCGGCTGGGTGATGGACATCATGCGATTTCTGCACTACCTTTGCGCCCAGCCATTACAAATACACGGAGACACACGTGACACCTGATTTCGTTCGCCGCTCTTTTGTTGCCGCCGCGTTGGTTGCAGCTGCCGCCCCCGCCGCGTATGCCCAGATTCCCTCAGCCTCGCTCGATCAGCTCGCCGCCCAGGCACGCACCAAGGGTCCGGTGATCTGGTACGAGAGCTCGCCCACCGATCAGGCCGACAAGATCGCTGCGGCCTTCGCAAAGCGTTTCCCCGGTGTGCAGCTGCAGCACACGCGTGACGCGGGTGGGGCGGGCATTGGCGCCCGGGTGATTCAGGAAGTGCAGGGCAATGCCCGAACCGCCGACCTGCTCACCGGCAGCGCGTCGGTGATTTGGCAACTGGTCAATCGCGACATGGTCGTCAAGCAGGACTGGAAGGAGATGGGCGTTCCCGCAAGCGTCAGCACCTCGCCCTTCACGATTGCGAGCACCACTGCGGTCTATGTGCTTCTCAGCAACAAGCAGCAGGTGTCCGATGCCGAGGCGCCAAAAAACTGGGATGACCTCCTTAATCCCAAGTGGTCGGGCAAGATCGGGCTCTGGATTCGCGCCGAGCCGCAACTGTCGCTCGCAGCGGTTTGGGGTGAGCAGAAGACCGCTACGTTCATCGAGTCGGTCAACCGCCAGAAGCCGTTTGTCTTCAAGAGCACGTTCCCGCTTGCCCAGCAGGTAGGCGCGGGCGAAGTTCCGGTCGGGCTCGGGCTCTATCACGCCGCCATGGTGCCGATCGCAAAAGGCGCCCCGATCCGCTTTCATTTCCCCGACCCGGTGCCCACCACCACGCTACACAGCGCGGTGATCGCTGCGGGTAAGAACCGCGAGGGCGGTTTGCTGCTGGCGCTCTGGCTCGCCACGCCCGAGGGGGCCAAGGTTTATGAGGCCGCCACAGGCCGTGGCCATGCCGGCGTGGAAGGCACCGAGGTGCAAAAGCTGCTGGCGGGGCGCACGCTTGCCGAATTCTCGCCCGACAAGGTGCCGGCCAATCTCGAGATGTTCGAGCGCTTCAACAAGTCCATCGCTGCCGGCGGCCAAGCCGTCAAGTGAGGTTGGCGCCTACATCGGGCGCACCGTCCGTCGGGCACGGTTGGGGAGCGCGCCTTACCGCGGCAGCGGTGGCGCTGCTCCTGATTTACCTGGTGGTGGTGCCGCTGGTGCTGCTCGGCATCAGCAGCATCCGGCCCACCGGCTTTCCGCTTGAGCCCGGCTTTACTCTCGACAATTTTGGCAAGGTCTTTCTGGCGGGCGATTTTGCCGCGCTGCTCTCGACTACGGTGGTGTTCGCGCTCGGCTCGACCGCGCTCGCGCTCGTGTTCGGCACCGGGCTCGCCTGGCTGATCGAACGTACCGATCTGCCAGGACGTGGCGCGTTCCGTGTGCTGGTCATCTTGCCGATGGCCACTCCGCCGGTTCTGCTCGCAATCGGTTGGGCCATGCTGCTGTCGCCCCGCACGGGCTTCTTCAATCTGCTGCTTCGCGATGGGCTGGGTCTGGGCGCGGCGCCGTTCAATGTGTACTCGGTACCCGGCATGATCTTCGTCGAGGCGCTGGCCCTGGTGCCGACCGCCTTCCTTTTTCTTGCGCCTGCGTTTCGCAACATGGATCCCAGTCTGGAGGAGGCGGCGCTCGCGAGTGGTGCGTCTACCTGGCGGTTGATCCGGAAAGTGCTGCTGCCGCTCCTCTGGCCAGCGCTTGCGGCGTGCGCGGTGTTTTTACTGATCGTGTGCTTTGTGGTGTTCGACATTCCGGGCACACTCGGCATGCCCGCGCGCATCTATGTGCTGAGCACCCGAATCTTCTACCTCACCGCAGACAGTCCCACCGGTGTTCCGCTCTACGGGCAGGTGAGTGCGCTTGGCAGTTTTTTCCTGCTGATCCTTGCGGTGCTGGGATATGCCTATTTCCGCTTCACCCGCGAGAGCCAGCGTTATCGAACGGTGAGCGGCAAGGGTTTTCGCCCGCGACAATCGCCGCTCGGCCGCTGGCGCTGGCCGGCGTTCGGTGCGGTCACCGTCTACTTCCTGCTGGCGGTGGTTGCGCCGCTCGCCATTCTTATCTGGGCGAGTCTCATGCCCTATCAGACGAGGCCCAACCTTGCGTCGTTGTCGCTCGCCACGCTTGATAATCACCTGGAGTTTCTCCGCAACGCTCGCCTGATCGCCGCGTCGCTCAACTCGCTCACCATCGCCGTCGTGTCGGCCACCGCGGTTGCGCTGCTCTCGCTCGTGGTGTCGTGGTTGGTGGTCAGACAGCGGCCACGGGGGGCAACGCTGATCGACAATCTGGCGTTTGCGCCGATCGCCATTCCCGGTGTCATGCTGGGTGTGGCGGTGGTGTATGTCTACCTGTCGCTTGATCAGGTGTTTCCGGTCTACGGCACGATCTGGATTTTGGTGATTGCCTATGTCACGCACTACCTGTCGTTTGGGAGCCGGCTCGCCAATGGCGTGATGGTGCAGATTCATCCCGAACTCGAAGAGGCGGCTCGCGCCTCGGGCGCGGGAGGCTTTCGTGTTCTGGCGCGTATCACTGCGCCGCTGGTCTGGCCGGCCGTGGCGGCCATCTGGATCTGGGTGCTGGCCCATGCGATGCGCGAGCTCTCCACCGCGCTCATGCTGTCCAGCCGCAACAACACGGTGTTGCCCACGCTGCTCTGGGATTACTGGACCGGGGGCGAGCCGACCCGTGCTGCCACGGTCGGCGTCTGGCTGGTGCTGGCGCTGGCACTCATTCTTGCTCTGTGGCATGTGCTCGCCACACGAAGCACCACGCGGACAGCATGAACCCTGATGGATGAATCAACATGCTTGAGGTGAGTCAGCTTCGCAAACGCTATGACCGCACCGATCCCAACGCGTTCGCTGTGCGGGAGGTGTCGTTTGCGGTAAAGCCTGGCGAGTTTTTTACACTGCTGGGTCCTTCGGGGTGCGGCAAGACCACCACGCTGCGGGCGATCGCTGGACTGGAAATGCCGGACGAGGGGGAAATCCGAATCGCTGATGAGACGGTTTTTTCTTCGGCGAGGGGCGTTGCGGTACCGGTCAATCGCCGCGACATCGCAATGGTGTTTCAGAGCTACGCGATCTGGCCGCACATGACAGTGGGCGAAAACGTTGCCTTTCCGCTCGAGGCGAAGGGTGTGCCTTCGGTTGAGGCCGCGCGCAGGGTGGAGCGCGCGCTCGAAATGGTGGGGCTCGCCGCGTTCCGCGATCGCCCGGCACCCATGCTGTCGGGTGGTCAGCAGCAGCGGGTGGCGCTCGCCCGCGCTTTCGTGAAGGAGGCGCGCGTCCTGCTGCTCGATGAACCGCTGTCGAATCTCGATGCGAAGCTGAGGGAGCAGATGCGGGTGGAGTTGCGCGACCTGCAGCGCAGAGTGGGCACCACTACCATCTATGTCACCCATGACCAGGAGGAGGCGATGAGCCTGTCGGATCGGGTCGCGGTGATGAATGAGGGACGGGTCGTTGAGGTGGCGCACCCGCGCGCACTGTATCTGCGGCCACGCACGCGCTTTGCCGCGCAGTTTGTCGGACAGGCCGATCTGCTTGAGGGCACGGTGGTGGCAGTTGACGGCGATGCGCGGGTGGTGGATACGCCGCTCGGGCGATTGAGCGCGATTGCCTCGGCACCGGCCGGCGCCGAGTCGTCTGCCGAGGGCGGGTCGCGTGGTGCAACCGCAACCTCCGGCGTGAGTGTCCTGATCCGCCCCGAACATATCGAACTTCACGCCGGAACCTGTGGGGCCCGGAATGAAGTGCCCGGCGTGATTGAACGCCTGATGTTTTCCGGTCGGATCGTTGAGTATGTGGTGATGGCCGGTGACCAACGCGTCCGCGTGCAGGGCACCTCGCGGGAAATGTTCGAGACCGGCCAGAGCGTGGTCATGGTGTTGCCGCCCGAGCACTGCGTGGTGGTGACCGCGTAGCGCCCGGCGTAATCCAATACAACGTTCAACTTTCGATTGTTAAAGGTTGAGCTTCGTTGCGATCAGTCGCCCCGGTCGCTTCAGCTGGCAATCGGATGAGGTGGTCAAACGCGCTCAATGCCGCCTTGGCCCCATCGCCCGCCGCAATCACGATCTGCTTGTAAGGCACCGTGGTGCAGTCGCCGGCTGCGAAAACTCCCGGCACGTTGGTGAGTCCTCCGGCGTCCACCACGATTTCGCCGAACCTGCTGAGTTCCACTGTGCCACGCAGCCACTCGGTGTTGGGGACGAGCCCGATCTGGACGAACACGCCTTCAAGCGGTACCCAGTGCGCCTCGCCGGTTTGCCGGTTGCGATAACTGAGCCCGTTCACCTTGCCTGAGGCGCCGGTGATTTCAGTGGTCTCGGCGTTGAGCCGGACCGTCACGTTTGGAAGGCGTTCGAGCCGCCGAACCAGCACTGCGTCGGCTTTGAGCGCACCGGCAAACTCCACGAGCGTGACATGCTCGACCACGCCCGCAAGGTCAATGGCGGCCTCCACGCCAGAGTTGCCGCCTCCGATCACGGCCACGCGCTTGCCCTTGAAGAGCGGGCCATCGCAGTGCGGGCAGTAGGCCACGCCCTTGTTGCGGTATTCCTGCTCGCCTGGGACGTTCACACTGCGCCAGCGGGCGCCGGTTGCCAGGATCACCGAGCGGCCCCTGAGCGTGGCCCCGCTTTCGAATTTCACCTCGTGGAGGCCACCGGGTTCGGCAGCGGGAACCAGCGCCCGCGCACGCTGCAGGTTCATGATGTCGGCGCCGCTGGTGCGCGTGTGGGCTTCAAGAGCGGCGGCAAAACGCGGTCCGTCGGTATCGAGTACCGAAATGTAGTTCTCGATGCCGAGCGTGTCGTTGACCTGTCCGCCGAAACGTTCGGCGGCAACACCCACCCGGATTCCCTTGCGCGCCGCGTAGACTGCCGCAGCGGCACCGGCGGGGCCACCGCCCACGATGAGCACATCGAAGGGCTCGCTCGAATCGAGCCGGGCCGCCTCGCGGGCGACCGACCCGGTATCGAGCTGGGCGAGGATTTCCTCCAGGGTGAGGCGGCCCGTACCAAACAGCTTGCCGCTTTCGAACACCATGGGTACTGCCATGATCTCGCGTTGGCGCACCTCATCCTGAAACACGCCGCCTTCAATCACCACTGTGTTGATGTGCGGATTCAGAATCGACATCAACGAAAGCGCCTGCACCACGTCCGGGCAGTTGTGACACGAGAGCGACATGAATACTTCGAAGCTGAGCGGTTGATCGATCTCGCGGATGCTGTCGATGAGCGCAGGCTCTACCTTTGGCGGGTGTCCGCCCGTCCAGAGGAGGGCGAGCACCAGAGAGGTGAATTCATGACCCAGGGGGGCGCCAGCGAACCGGACCCCGTGGTCACTGTCATCGGGAGTGATCAGGAAAGAGGGTTTGCGAGCGTCATGCCCGTTCAGATCAAGCGTCACCTTGTCGCTCAGTTCGGCGATGGTGCGAACCAGCGCGAGCATCTCGCCCGAGGCCGGGTCATCGCCGAGCGAGGCGGTGAGGCGAATCGGTCGTCGCAGCAGTTGGAGGTACTGCTGCAGCTGTGATTTGAGTTCGGAATCGAGCATGACAAACTCCCTTTCGATGGCCGATTAAATCTTGCCGACCAGATCGAGCGATGGCGCAAGCGTCTTCGCGCCTTCCTGCCACTTGGCCGGGCACACCTGTCCGGGGTGATTGGCCACGAACTGGGCGGCCTTCAGCTTGCGCAGCGTTTCCTTCACATCGCGGGCGATCGCGTTGTCGTGCACTTCGGCCGTCTTGATCACGCCCTCAGGGTTGATCACGAACGTGCCGCGGAGCGCCAGACCTTCTTCTTCGATGTGAACGCCGAACGCGCGGGTGAGCCGGTGGGTGGGGTCGCCCACCAGCGGAAAGCGCGCCTTGCCCACCGCCGGGCTGGTCTCGTGCCACACCTTGTGCGAGAACTGCGTGTCGGTCGTGACGATGTACACCTCGGCGCCGGCCTTCTGGAATTCGGCGTAGTGGTCGGCCGCGTCTTCGATCTCGGTCGGGCAGTTGAACGTGAACGCTGCCGGCATGAAGATCAGGACCGACCACTTGCCGGTGAGTGATTGTTCGGAGACCTCGATGAATTCGCCCTTGCCGGTACGGTTGACGAACGCATTGGCCTTGAAGGGCTGAACGCGGGTGTTGATCAGGGACATGATGTTTTCCTTTTATGGTGAGGAGGAGAGACAGCCTGGCGTGCGCTGTGTTCGTGGTGAATCACGGCACGCAACGAATGATAGGTATGGAATATCGATTATGGAAATTGATAGTTTTAATAGAACCGATAGGCGAGGTCTCGTGCGCTCGCATGGCCGGATGGTTTGGTCGGCCGCGGGTGTATGCTCGACCGGGCGGTCAGCCGCCGCGATTCAGGAGACGTTCATGGCACGACTATCCGATCTGACCGAATACGAGCGCACTCACCTGCTCAAGATGCGCGAGCAGGCCCCTCGCCTCGCGCCCAAGGCGTGGGCAGACGCACGGCCGCTTGCTCGGCGTCGCGTGGCGATTGTCAGCACGGCGGGCTTGCACGCGGGCAGCGACCCCGCGTTCGCGCCGGGCGAAGGTGCCACCGGCTACCGGGTGATCCCCGGCGATGTGAACCCGGCAACGCTCATGATGAGTCATATCTCGGTCAACTTCGATCGAAGCGGTTTTCGACGTGATCCTGAGGTGGTGTTTCCCGTCTCCCGGTTGCGTGAACTCGCCGCGGAGGGCGTCATCGGCTCGGTGGCCAACTTTCACTACTCCTTCATGGGGGCACCGTTTCCACCCACGCGGTTTGAAGCGAAGGCCCGCGAGATCGCTGGCCTCCTGCGTCGCGACGGGGTGGATACGGCCGTTCTGATGCCGGTCTGACCGAATTGCACGTGCGCCGTGAGCGCCATCGGTCACTATCTGGAGTCGGAGGGGATTGCTACCGCGTCGATCAGCCTCGTTCGCGAGCACACCGAGGTGATGCAGCCACCGCGTGCGCTCTGGGTGCCATTTCCGCTGGGCCGGCCAATGGGGGTGGCACACGACCCGGCGTTTCAGCGTCGGGTGCTGAGAGCGCTGCTCGCACTTTTTGAACGTCCGTCGGGCCCGGTGCTCGAGGATTTTCCCGAGGACGCCCCCGCTGATGGTCTTGCGCATGCTGATGACTCGGAGGGCGAAGCCTGTCCCGTATTTTTTGATGCGCCTGGTGCAGCATCCGATTCTCCGCGTGCTGCGCGGTTGCAATCAGAAATCGCGCAGCTTGCACCGTGGCAGGCGCTTGCCGCCCAGCGCCGAGGCGCAAGCGTGTTCGGATTGAGTGGCCAGTCACCGCAGGCGCTGGCGGCGATGCTCTTGGGGCTTGCCGAGGCGGCTTCGATCACTGCTGCCGAGTGGCAGACACTCAAGCTCGCGGTCGATGATCTTCGCACCTTCTACGAGGAGGCTGCGGCAGCCCAACCCTCGCCACTTTCGTCAGTCGAACTTGAGAAATGGTTCTATCGGCAAACGGCGGCGGGAGCGTTGCTGCACGACCTGCGCGCCGCGGGGCTCGTGCACGATGACGCAACCGTCAGGCAGATCGCCGACCGGATGCTGATTCCCAGGAGGGTGCTGGAGGCGGAACCGTTCCAGGAGGGTTAGATGGCAGACTTGCGCGGCGTGGTGTTCGATGCCTACGGCACGCTGTTCGATGTGTATTCAATCGGTCAGCGCGCCGAGCAACACTTTCCGGGAATGGGTGCGGCCATTTCAACCATCTGGCGCGACAAGCAGATCGAGTACTCGCGCCTGGTGACACTGTCAGACCCGTCGGCCTCTGGCAGTCGTCACTACCAGACGTTTTGGGAGCTGACGCGCGCAGCGCTCGTCTACAGCCTGCAGAAGCTGAACCTCTCCTTCGCTGCTGCCGAGATCGATGACCTGATGAGCGGCTACGCCCGACTCGATGCCTATCCCGAATGCCTCTCGGTGCTGCAGGCGCTCAGGTCGTGCGGTCTTGTCACTGCCGTTCTGTCCAACGGATCGCCCGACATGCTTCGGGCCGCGTCGGACAGCTCGGGTCTCACGCCCTGGTTGAGCCACCGCATTTCGGTCGATTCAGTCAGGCAGTTCAAGACCAGCCCCGCCTGTTACGCACTCGCACCGCAGGTGCTCGGGCTGTCCACCGAGTCGTTGCTTTTTGTCTCGTCGAATGGTTGGGATGTGGTGGGCGCCCGGTGGTTCGGGTTTCGCACCTGCTGGGTCAACCGGCAGGGGCTTCCGTTCGAAACGATCGGCGAGCGGCCTCATGCCCGGAAATTGGGCGCTCCGCGCGCTTACGGTGCGATTCGCCCTCGATTGGGTGCGGTCTGCATTGGTTTCGTCCGGGCTCGGATGGATTTGGGTCGGCACGCGGATTGCTGGATAGGGGCGTCTCACATGCGTGTGGGATCCACCCCCACAACGTCCGGTTGCCATTCCTCGCAGAGCCGTGCTGTCCTCCGATCCCCTTCTCATTGTCAATGCGCAGCGTGCGGTGCGCGCAGGCGAGCGCCTGTCACGGGTCGACGTACTGATTGATCGTGGTCGGATTGTCTCGGTAGAAGAGGCAGACGCTGATGCCCGTCAGGCGACGGGCCAGGCGAGACGGATTGACGCGAGCTCGCTCATTCTGTTGCCCGGCCTGGTCAATGCGCATGTGCATTCGAATGAGGCCTTTGAAAGAGGCCTTTATCCGGCCTTGCCTCTTGAACGCTGGCTCACCCGCACTTACCCGCCGCTCGGGGCGCCCGCCGTGCCGCCGCGCTGGCACTACCTTCGGGCGATGCTGGTGGCGTGTGACGCCATTCGCTCGGGCACCGTCGCGCTACAGGATGATTTCCTGAACCCCGCTTGCGATGCTGAGTCGCTCGAGCAGGTGGTGGGCGCGTGGTCGGACAGCGGATTGCGCGCCTCCATCGCAACAACACTGGCAGACCGCCCCTATCTTGACGGCCTGCCCTGGGCTAGAGGGCTGTGCGATTCCCTCCTCGCGCGCTCAATCGATGCGAGGCTGGGGCGTTCAGTTGCCGAGCAGTCGAGCTTCTTCAGGGCAGCCCATAGACGGTGGAATGGGGCGTCCGCTGGCCGTATCCAGCTCATGCTCGGACCGCGAGGGCCGCAACGCTGCAGCGACTCGCTTCTGTCCGAGGTCGCGATGCTGAGCCGTGACCATGATTGCGCGGTGCACATGCATGTCCTTGAAACCAAGACGCAGCGCGCCACGTCGCATCTGCAGACGGGGGGCGGGTTCTTCGTCCGGTTGGCCCGCGCGGGTTTATTGAACGAAAAACTGACCATCAATCACGCCGTTTGGGTCGATGGCCAGGATATCCAGGCGATCGCCGATTCCGGAGCATTCGTGACCCATAACCCCTTGAGCAATCAGCGCCTTGGGAGCGGCACCGCGCCCGTGAGACGTCTTCGCTCTGCTGGCGTGCGCGTAGCGCTCGGTACGGACGGCCCGGCAACCGGCGATACGGCCTGCATGGCGGCGGTCCTCCGGGCTGGCAGCCTTTTGCATCGAGACGCAGATACCAACGAAAGTGAGTGGCTGGGACCCGATGCAGCGTGGGAAATGGCTACCCGCTTGGGTGCTCAAAGCATGGGGTTGGAGCCGGCTTGGGGCAAGCTCGAACCGGGCGCGCCAGCGGATCTGATCCTGCTGAATGCCAGGCATCGCGCACTGATTCCGCATCACGATACCGTGGCGCAATGGGCGCTTTCGGCTGGCGCCGATTTGGTCGATACCGTGGTCATCAATGGCGAGTTGGTGATGCAAGCTGGCCGGATCACTGCCTTTGACGAAGAGCGGATTCTTGACGAGGCGCGCGAGGCGGGTGAGCGATGGCAAGAGCAGGTTCAGCCAGCGCTTGAGGCGAGTGGCGCAATGTTCGACCCGCTCATCGGTCAGGTACTGGACAAGGTTCGGACTGAAGCCATCCACGAGGCGGGCTGAATATGGATTTCGAGTGGTCAATCTTTCTTGAGACCCTGCCGTCGCTTGCCCGAGGCGCAGTGGTCACCGCTCAACTCGCGCTGGCCTCCGCACTGCTTGGTTTGCTGATCGGTGTGCTGGGCGGACTCGCGCGCGTGTCGTCGCGGCCGTTGCTGCGCAAGGCGGCGGGTGTCTATGTCACGGTGGTCAGGGGCCTTCCGCTCCTGGTAATCCTGCTGTTTCTTTACTACGGGCTTCCGTCGCTCGGCCTCCTTCTGCCTGCAACCGCCGTCGCCATTCTCGCGCTAGCGATGACCAACGGCGCATATGTCACGGAGATTGTCCGCAGCGGCATTGAGTCGATCGATCGGGGCCAGATGCGTGCCGCCCGGTCGCTGGGCATGTCTTATCCGCTGGCGATGCGACGAATCATTCTGCCGCAGGCGATTCGCCGCGTGCTTGCGCCGCTGACCAACGAGTCCATCACGCTGATCAAGAACACCGCGCTGGTTTCGGTGATTGCCATCTCCGACCTGCTTCGCGCGGGCGTCGACGCGATGACCTGGAAGGCCAACACCTTCAGCCCCTTCGCCGGGGTGGGGCTCTTTTACCTTGCGCTGACACTGCCGTTGCTTGCGCTCACGGGCTGGCTCGAGCGTCGCTACCGCATCCACTGAGCCTGCCATGCTGCTGATTCGAAACCTTCACAAAAGCTATGGCTCCCAGCTTGTGCTGCGCGGCGTCGATCTTTCGGTGGCACGCGGCGAAGCGGTGGTGCTGATCGGGCCGTCCGGATCCGGCAAGAGCACGCTCCTTTCATGCGTCAATTTCCTGGAGCCTTTCGAACAGGGCGAGATTCGTGTCGATGGCGAACCTGTCGGCTGGACCACTGGCTCCGAAGGCATGCGGCTTCGTCAAACCGAAAGGGAGCTGGACCGCCTCAGGCGTGGGATCGGGATCGTATTCCAGCAGTTCAATCTGTTTCCGCACTTGAGCGTCATGGGCAACCTCATTGAGGCGCCGGTCCATGTGCTGGGGCAGGACCCCGGCGCAGCGCGTATCGAGGCGCGACAAATTCTCGAAAAGGTCGGGCTATCGGAGAAGGCTGACGCCCACCCCGGCGATCTGTCGGGCGGGCAGCAACAGAGGGTGGCAATCGCTCGCTGTCTGATGATGAAGCCCAAGCTGATGCTGTTTGACGAAGTGACGTCAGCGCTCGATCCCGAACTGGTTGGTGAAGTGCTTGCCGTCATGAAGCAGTTGAAAGAGGACGGCATGACGATGCTGGTGGTGACCCATGAAATGGGTTTTGCGCGCGAAGCGGCCGATCGCGTGGTGTTCATGGATGCAGGCTTGATCGTTGAGCAGGGGCACCCCGACCAGATGTTTGTAGCGCCAGCCGAACCAAGAACGCAGGCCTTTCTGTCCCGATTCACCGACCGGATGTCGCGCGCCTGATCGTCCGGTGTTGATCTATCCCTGAAACCTTGACCGATACGGAGTTACAGATGTCTGAGCAGCATGATTTCCTGTCTCGTCGTCGCTTTGCGGGCATGTTGGCGGTTTGTGCTGCGCTTCCCGCATCAGCTTCAGCACAAAGCAGCACCCTTGATGCGATTCGTTCAAAGGGTGTCATGGTGATCGGCAACGGCGGCGCGTTTCCGCCCTTTGAATTTATCGAGAACGGGCAGTTGGTGGGCTTCGACATCGACCTGGGTAATGAGATCTGCCGCCGGCTGGGGGTAAAGGCCCAGTGGGAGAAAATTGATTTCTCAGGGCTGATTGCAGCCCTCACGTCCCGGCGCGTCGACGTGCTGATCACCGCCATGACCAAGACAGCCGAGCGGGCCGAGCGCATTGCGTTTTCCACGTCTTATTACAACTCGGGCATTGCGGCGGCTTCCAGGGCCAACGCGCCGGTTCGTGTCGCCGATGACTTGAGCGGAAAGATTGTTGCGGTTCAGGTGGGAACTGCCGGGGAACGCTTTGTACGCGACAACTACGGCGCCAAGGTGAAGCAACTGAAGACCTTCAACGAATTTCCGCTGGCATTTGCAGACGTGGAAGCGGGACGCGCAGACGTGGTGGTAAACACGCTTCCCGTTTTGAAGTACAACGCCTCGCGGCGTGGTGGAAAGCTTGTTTTGTCTGAGCCGTTTGATTCCCGCGATGTGGGTATCAACACCCGACTTGCCGACGCCGCATTTCTTGAAGAGATCAATCGTATTCTCGCCGAGCTGAAGAAGGAGGGTTTCCTCGATAAGCTCGACGAGAAGTGGTTCAAATAGGCCGCAATCAACGCCCCCCGGCGGCCGACACCGCTTCGGGGGTGAGTTCATGATGCGCCTGCAAATCAAACTCGGCGCGAGTGGCAGCAGCATCCTCCAAAAAAAGTTGCCGGGTGATCCCCGAAACGATCCGGGGCGCGGTGTAGCGAATGTTGCTGTTCGAGGCTGAACTTGGCCCCAGGCTGAGCGTGGCGCCTCGAAAAATTGCGAAGATCCGGCTTGCCCAGGGCGCAGTTGCCGGATCCTTTGCTGTGAACGCGCCGAATCGATCGAGATACGGGAACTTCGCCAGTCGCGTGTCTTCCTGACCCGGCATGGGTTGGAAGCGGTCACCCCACAGGGCGATATGGGGTGAGATCGCCGACAGTTCGGGGCGTCTTTGCAGGTCGACCACGATTCCCGTGCCTGCAATCACGAAATCGAACTCAAGATCGCCTTGCGGGGTTTCGGCTACTACCGCACCATGCCGCTCCCGAAGCGACAGCCAGGGGGTGGCGGGACGCAACCGAAAGCCCGGAAACGAGGTGGCTTTCTTGAAGGTGGGCTCGGGGGGCGGCTGGCTGATGTCGTAGAGGCGCTTCATGTAGTGCCAGCGTTCTGCGTCGGATAACTCGGGGTAATGCGCAAGGTACCCGGCGAACTCCATCCAGCGGCGCGGGTTCGAAAGCGGAAGCTGCGGTCTTCGAAAGCAGAGATCAGCCGATGCCGCGCCTGCCTCGAGGGCTGCACTGGCGTTGTCAAAGCTGGACGCACCGGCGCCCAGGATGCCAACACGCGCGCCTTTGAGCGTGCTGAAATCGATCAGATCGTTGGTGTGTGCGTGCCGGTCGCTCGAGATGCCGTCAAAGATCGGTGGCTTCACGCGTGCACCGCTCCCCTCCGCGCCGGTAGCCAGCACCACTGTCTTGGTCTTGAAACGCTGGACGCTGCCGTCTGCTGTGCTTACCTCGATCTCGAACCGGCTGGTTCCGATCGGCGTGATGCGGGTGACCCGAGTTGCAGGGCGCACATCAATGCCGGTCACCTCTCTGTGCCAGTTGAGATAGCCTTGCCAGTCGGGCCTGGAGATTCGAAAAAGTTGCTCCCAGCCGGCCGTGCCATGTTGCGCTTCATACCAGGCGCGAAAGCTCAGGCTGCCGATTCCGAGATCGGGCCCGGTCAGATCCTTGGGGGTGCGCAACATGATCATTCGCGCAAACGTGAGCCATGGACCCGCAAGCCCGGGCGGGTTGGCATCGAACACAACCACCCGCTGCACCCGCTCGCGCATGAGCCCGAACGCGAGGCTTTGCCCGTACTGCCCGCCGCCCACGATCGCGCAATCGAGCACGTCCTCTTCCCCCGGTTGTGTCCGAACCCACGGACGAGCCGGATAGTTGAGGCACTCGAGATCGAAGCGTACGCGTTCGCGCAGGGCTTCAAGGCTGGATGGGCGAGCGTTCGAAAGATCTGACATCTAGATACTCCAGTTTGGGGGTCGCAGGGCAGGGGAAAGTTGCAACCCGCGTGCCATTTTGGAATCGGCCGATTCGCGCCAGCGCGGTGCGGGGCGGACTACGCCCGCACCATTGCAACCCGCTGGGCACCATGCGGTGGCGCAATCAGAGCGGCTCCAGGTTAGGGCTGAATACATCGACCAGTACGCGATGCTCGTGTCGCACGCCCTTCTGAGGCCAAAGCTCTGACGGGTCGAATTCGAGCAGATACACCCCAACCAAGGGGGCACTCTGGTTGCCACGAGCGAGTTCTTCAGGGTCAGGAAAGTCACCCCAATCGCGTACCACCCGACCGATCTTTCCTTCGATGAAGCCTGGGGTGCGGCTATGCCCGAGCCTTGAAATCGGGCGCACCCGCAGGATCTGCCCAGGCTGCCAGCGCATTGAAACGATCACGTTGTAAGGCATGATGGCTAACGATAGGCCCAACCGGTGAAGCGCCGTTCAACGATCACCATCGCCGCATAGAGCGCGATACCCAGAATTGCTAGCGCCACCAACCCTGCAAACACAAGAGGCACCTGGAACGCGGCCTGCGCGCTCAGCATCAGGTGACCAACGCCTCTGTTTGACCCCACCGTTTCGGCCATGACCGAGCCAACAAAAGCCAATGTGATTGCCACCTTGAGCGAGCTGAAAAAATAGGGCATGGAGCGGGGGAGTCCGATCTTTCGAATGATCTCCCAGCGGCTCGCGCCCAGCGCGCGCAGCACGTCGCGAAGCTCGGGCTCGGTGGTGGCGAGTCCGGTGGCGACATTCACCACAATCGGAAAAAACGAGATCAGGAAGGCGGTCAATACTGCAGGAAGCGTTCCTACGCCAAACCAAAGGATCAGAACGGGCACGATCGCAACCTTGGGAATGGAGTTGAAGCCGATCATGACGGGATAGAGCGCTTCATAGAGTCCACGGCTTGCGCCGATGATCGCGCCAAGGAGCAGCCCCACGACGGTGGCAATGCCAAAGCCAACCAGCGTCGTCCACAAGGTGACCGCCGAGTTGTCGATCAAAGTTTTGCGGAAGTTCCAGCCTGCCTGGGCGATGGTGCTCGGCGCAGGCAGAAACGAAGGTGGGATCGAAAAACTGGTGCAGGCGATTTCCCAAATACCGAATAGCGCGAGCGTAAACAGCGCGGGCCACACGACATAGGTTGGAAGACGGGTCATTCTGGGCTCCCAGCGATCAGTGACGGATGTGGCTGCGAAGCAGCTGAACAGTTTCGGTAAAGGCCGGGCTGTAGGTGATGCTCAGATCCCGAGGCCGGGGGAGGTCCACCTCGTGCCGCAGGATGATCCGCCCCGGTCGTGGCGAAAAGACATAAACCGTGTCCGCCAGAAAGGTCGCCTCGCGCAAGTCGTGAGTCACCAGCATCACAGTCACACCGCGTTCAGTCTGCAGGTCGCGCAGCGTGCACCACAGGTCTTCACGGGTGAAGGCATCGAGCGCGCCAAACGGTTCGTCGAGCAGCAGGATCTCGGGTTGATGGATGAGGGCCCTGCATATCGACGTACGCTGCTGCATGCCCCCAGAAAGTTCCCAGGGGAACTTGCTGCCGAATCCGCGCAGCCCCACGCGCTCGAGAAGGGCCTCCACCTTGGCCACGTACTCGGCGCGATGCGAGCCGATACGGCGCTTGTGAGGCTCGACCACTTCCAGCGGCAGCATCACGTTATCGATCGTGGTGCGCCAGGGAAGCAGGTTGGCAGCCTGGAACGCCATGCCGACCGATTTGAGCGGACCGGCGATCTCCCTGTCCTCGACCAGCGCGATGCCATCGGTGACTGGTACGAGTCCGGAAATGATCTTCATCAGCGTGCTTTTCCCGCAGCCGGAGGGGCCGACCACGGCCACGAATTCACCGCGACGAATACTCAGATCGATCTGATCAATCGCGAGCGTCGACCGTGAGCCCTCGCCGTAGCGCAGGGATACCTTTTCCAGGCGAACGAGATTGGTGCTGGCGGTCATCCGCAGTTCTCCGAACGAGCATTGATGGCGGTGAACTAGCAAGCAGCGTGCCGCTTTCTGGTGCGCCCAACAGGCACGATGTTTGCAGCCGAGTCGCAGTGGCCCTCTGCGCATCCCCACTCAACAAAGGATCTGACACCATGGTTGACTTCAAGCGACGTGCAGCCCTCCTCTTGGCTGCTTCGGTAACGAGCCTCTCCCTCTCTTCGGCGTTTGCCCAGACGCCGGTTCGCTTCTCCCTCGATTGGCGGTTCGAAGCGCCCAACAGCGGCTTTATGGTTGCCATCGACAAGGGCTTCTATAAAGCCGAGGGGTTGGATGTCACCCTTGACCCCGGCAACGGCTCGGTGGATGGCATCAATCGCGTAGCGAGTGGCGCCTACAACCTCGCAATGGCCGACATCAACTCTCTGATCCGCTTCCGCGATAACCCTGCCAACCCACCGATTAAGGCGGTCTTCATGCAGATGAACGCACCGGCGTTCGCGGTCACCTCATTTGTCAAAAGCGGCATCAAGACGCCCAAGGATCTGGAAGGCCGGCTAGTAGGGGCGCCTGCTGCCGACGGCGCTTACGCAAACTGGGCTGCTTTCGTTAAGGCGGCTGGCTTTGACGGCGCAAAGGTGCGAATCGAAAACGTAGGCTTTCCGGTTCGCGAACCTATGCTCATGCAGGGGAAGGTTGATGCGATTGTGAGCTTTGCGTATAGCTCCTGGGTAGCGCTTCGAAGCGCTGGCCACAAGCCGGAGGATATCTCCATCATCTACATGCGCGACTTCGGGCTCGAACTTTACGGTAACGCGCTGCTTGCCAATCCGCAGTTTATGCAAGCGAATCCAGAGACTGTTCGCAAGTTTGTGCGAGCCAGCATCCGAGGGTTCCTTGATGCCGCGGCCAATCCGAAGGATGCGGTCGCGAGCGTTCTCAAACGCAATCCGGTCACCAACGAGAACGCCGAGATGATGCGCTTTGCGATGTTCATGAATGACAATTTCTTTACCGACGAGGTAAAGAGGAATGGTGTCGGCCATGTAGACAACGCAAGGCTCGCAAGGTCAATCGATCAGATCGGTGAAAGCTTCAAGTACACCAACAAGCCGAGCGTCGCCGACTTCTACACCGGTGAATTCCTGCCGCCCGCGTCTGAGCGCGCAGTGCCCGCTGCGATTGCTAGCAAGAAGTTTTGATCAACCTCAGCAGCGCACCACGATGGCGGCCATTCCGCCGCCTGGTGGTGCCTGATGCACCGAATCGGCCGACACAAAAAAGCGCAGATGTCCCAACAGACTGCCCAGAACGCCTGATGCAGCCGCCCGAATGTGAGATTCGGGGGCCCATCCACTGGTATAGACAGTGGTTCTTGATCCGCGTACCAAGCCATCTTCCGTGACCATCATCTTGGCGATCAGCGCCTCGATACGATCACCGTCAACCAGCTCTCCGAATTCATCGAATCGCAACCCCTGTCGACTCATAAGGGCGCGCAGCGATCGTTGGTCAAGCAGGTCGCGTGTGTGGGTTGAAGCAATCTGCAGGTTACCGCCCGCACCGGGGCGATTGCCCATCACCACTGCTTCAATGCGTCGGATCTCCGCGCCGGCAATCCCCTGTACATGACGGGTGTAAATCGACAGGTCTTCGGTGATGTTGTCTTCGGTCAGTCGGGAGCGATCGACTTCGCCGAGCGCGACACCACCGCCCAGTGCCGAGATGGCTCGGCCTCTGTGCAGCAGGCTGTTGCGCGGTGTGGCCGCAGCATGGCGGGCGGGAAGGGTTGGAGATTTGATGAACAGGAATTCCACCTGGTCGGGAGTGAGGCCTGCATCGACGATTGCTTCGCGCGCGCACTCGGCCACCCGGTCGACCAGTCGAAGCGTCCCGATGTCCGCGATCGGCACATGCGCGCTATAGGCGGTGCCCATCGCGAGGCGCGCCGGCGCTCGTTCATCAGCCGGTTCTACATCTGTCTCGGACGAATCGATCTCGGCAAACGCGAAGCCTTTGGGTGACCCGACGCCTTCGCTTCCGATGGCGAGCATGGACAGGGCTCGGTTCGAAAGGCCGGTCTGCTCGAATAGCTGATCGAGCTTCAGCTTCAGCAAATCTCGAGAAAAATCATTCGGTGCGTGATGCCCCTCGGTTTTTGCGAGGACCACCAGCCGCCGGATTCTGGCAAGCGGCAGCGTGTTCAGCCACTCGTCAAGCTGAGAGACGTCGCCGGCGCCGGCCATGTCGAAGCAGGTCGTTTGAACGGTCATGGTGCTCGTCCTATCGGAGGGAGGGGGTCGGTGTCCCAAAGTGTCCGCCACAGTTTCACCATTGGGTCGGACTGGTCGGAGACCTTGGCGCACAGGTCGAGGTCTTTACGGAGCCAAGTGAAGAGTTCGGCCGCGTCGGTGTCCGGGCGAGATAGTGCAGACTGCAGTCGGTCCAGTTGCACTGAGCGGGCGCTGCCAAGCGACAGTGCCGCGAACACCTGTTCGAGATTGAGTCCCGCAGCCAGGCTGAACTGTCGGGCAGACGCGAGTCCGGCAGCAATACCTGCGATGGCAAGTTGGTTGGCGAGTTTGCAGGTTTGGCCCGCGCCCGCATTACCCAGGAATATCACCTGGGCACAGTACGCAGCGAGAACTCGGGTGATCTCCGACTGATCGGATGGATCTGTGCCCAGCATGGCGACCATCTCGCCGCGTCTTGCGCCCTCTACGCCGCCGCTCAACGGTGCGTCGGCGTAGCGTAGCCCCGCGTTCCGGCAGCGGCTCGCGGTGCGACAGGCCGACGCGGGCGACACAGTGCCATGTTCAATCAGCAGCGCGCCTCGTGGCCAGCTTCCCAGGGCGCTGTCGATAACGGAGAGCGAAGCGGCTTCGTCGGTGACGCAGAGCACGATGACCGCCGGCTCGGTTTCCTGGACGCTGCCATGTATCGCTGCCCAGCGCGCCTGAGCGATGGCGTCTGTATCAATGCCTTGCACTGAGGCGCCAGCGCTCACCAGCCGATTCGCTAGCGCTGAGCCCAGCGCGCCCAGCCCAAAAAATTGAACTTTCAATCCCGCAAGACTGAGGTGGGCCGATTCTTTCGGTACGCGATGGGTCATGGGATGGGTGCGGAGTGCGATACGCTCTCCGCCTTAGGGGGCAGACGTGGCACTGCAACACCGATCAGACAATCACGGGTCACCAGTGCGGCAAGCGCGGCTTCGTCGAGAAGGTCTGATCCAACCGGGCGCACTGGCAGCACCATGTAGCGGAGATCAGCCGTGCTGTCGTACACGTCGATCCGGACCGAGTCGGGTAGCGACAATCCGAACTCGGCCAGTACAGCCCGGGGCTCGTATACGGTGCGAGTGCGATAGGGCTTACCCACATACCAGGCTGGTGGCTGACCCAGGAGATTGCGCGGGTAGCACGAGCAGAGCGTGCAGACGATCACGCAGTGCACGCTGGCGGTGCTTTCAACGAGCGCAAGGCGTCCGTCTGGAAACGGGATGCCGAATGCCTCGCAGGCCACTCGGCCGTCTGCGAGGATGGCCCGCCTGAAGTCGTCGTCGCACCATGCACGGGCAACAATCTTCGCGCCCCATGCAGGTTGCGGGGCGTCGATCCGTTCGATTGCAGCGCGGATCTGGTCGCGTGTCAGCAGCGCGCGCGACTCAAGCAACTCGGCGAGTGCAATTGTTCGCCACTCCGACTTGGAAGGCGGACTGTCGGCCATAGGCAGGTAGCCTTTGCCACCGTAAGGATCAGGAACTGACCCGGGTGCGCACGGGTCGGCGGAGCGATCTCCGAGCGTGGCGAGCCAGCCTGGGTCGGCGCGGTATTGCTGCTTGAGCTCGTCTGCCCGTTGATCGATATCGGCAAGTGTCACGACCCCCTTTCGATCCAGAATGCTGAGCATGCTCGTGAGCATTCGTTCGAAGAACGACAGCTCACGATAAAGCGTCTCGCCAAAGCTTTCGAATCCGTCACGCAATTCGTCAAGTGGTACCAGTCCGCGTGCGCCCAGCAGTACGCGAATCGCGGCGCACTGTCGCTCCCAGTGAAAGAGTGATCTCTCTCTGCGGTCGATAGGCCCGGTATCGCCCCAGCCGGGCGATTCCATCCGCCCGCCTACATCATGGTAGCGGCGCGCCTCGCTCACGCGGCCTCGCGTGTGCGGCTGGCCTGGGCAAATTCATCGACCTTCGCTGTCCAGCCAAAAAACGTTCGAATATTCCAAAGCGTGGCATCGAGCAGATAGGGCGGGCCGGCATGGTGCGTTGCATCTTCCAGGAGCAGGCAAAAATATTCCCGGTGATATGCCTCGCGTAGCGTGCTTTCCACACAGGCGTTGGCGGCTACACCAGTAAAGACGATGTTCTGGATTCGGCGCGCTCGCAGGACCTGATCCAGGCAGGTACCCGCAAATGCGCTGTAGCGTGATTTGCGCACCACCAGTTCGCCTGCATCAGGTTGAAGCTCATCGACGATTTCATAGTCCCAAGTGCCATCTGTGATCAACTTGCGATGGAGCTCCGGACGTTCGCGCATTAGAATCTGCGCCTCCGATTTATGCCAGACCGGCGCGGTGGGTCCCCCTACAACCAAATGGTCGGCATCAAAGCCACTCTGGATGTAAACCACAAAGATCCCGGCGTCACGAGCCGCCTGGACGCTTCTTCGCACCTGCGAGATGGTTCGGTCGGCGTGGCTCAGGTCGTAGCCTACCTGGTCGAAATAGCCGTTCGGCTTGAGAAAACCGTTCTGCATGTCGACGACCACCAGGGCAGTATCACAGGCGTGCCAGCTGATTGCGCGGGGCAAGGCGGAGGGAAGGTGAATCGACGCGGAAGCTGTGTGTGTCATGGTGATTTGCCTTATGCCGCGAGGGCGCCGCGTGTGCCCATACCGCTGGTCGAGCCTGCACCGTGCTGTTCGCCCAGGACGCGATCGAGCACCCAGTTGTCGAGTGCATGCACGATCTTCTCTTTGATGCAGAAGCGGCCCGGCGTGGCGTGCCACGACTGGAGTCCGCGCTGCTGAAGTTCAGAGATGTCGTTGTCCTCCCGCACAACAATGTCCTGTCGCTTGAAGTAGTTCGCTGCAAGCGCTTGAAAATCCGGACGCTCGAAGCGCTGCTCTGGAAAGCACGAGGTGAGGACCAGTTGAGTGCGCTCGGGACCTCTGGGGTGCGCCTCGAAGCACCACATGGTGTCGTTTGCGATCGCCAGCATGGCAGCGGGATAGATGAGGATGAATCGGCTGCCCTGGCTCGAATCGCCTGACAAGGTTTCAATTGGGGGAAAGCCCATGTCGCCGTGAAGCAGCGCGCGTGTTCCTTCATGTCGCTCATAGATGGCGGTGTATTCGCCGCGGCCCGGGTCTTCGGGGATATTGATTGCCTTCTGCCTTGAGATCGTGGAGCGATGTACGGTAGGGATGTGATAACCCTCCATGAAGTTTTCCACCCACACTTTCCAGTTGCATTGCAGATCGAACGTGAGCCGGCGGGCGCTTCGCATACGCCCGAAGTCATACATCTCGAGCCGCTCGGGCAAATCTCCCAGCCACGCCGAAAGTGGTGGGACATCGTCCGACACACAAACGAACATGAAGCCCGCCCAGGTGTCGACACGCGCAGCGTGAAGCGGGTAGTCATCGGTGGAGAAACCGATTGAATCGCCCATCGCGGGAGCGGCGAGGAGCTTACCGTCCAGGCTGTAGCTCCAGGCGTGATACGGGCAGACCAGATTTCGCGACTGGCCCTCGCCTTGCGCGAGCGGCGCCCCGCGGTGCCGACAGGCGTTGGCAAGCGCGTGCAGCTGCCCCTTTGCATCGCGCGTCAGAATCAGGCTGATATCGGAAAATTCCACCGTGCACCAGCTGCCCGGTGCCGCGATCCGGTCTTCACGGCCGACCATGACCCAGCCCTGATGAAAAATGGTTTCGACCTCTCGCTGGTAGAACGCGCTGTCTGTGTAGCAGCGGGGAGGGAGGCCTGTGGCCTGTTCTAGCGGCTTTCGCACATTTTGATAGAGCGTGCTGTCGAAAAGATTCATTGAGTTCATCCCTTGGGAAGGCAGGCTGGAAGGTCAGCCCAGTCGACATTGGCGCAGCCCTTTTCGGCAGCGCGAGAGAGCGTGGCTCGGACCAGCTCACCCACAGGCGTGGATACGCCTGCTGCGGTCGCGGCAGCCAGCAATTGCGTGATGTCCTTCAGCCCCAGTTGTACCGTGAAGCCTGCTGGTTCGTTGGCTTCATGGCCACTGTCAGCCGCACGGGTCACGCGCCCGCCCACCCCTTCATAGACCGGTCCGCGGAAAAGTTTGCCGGTAATCACCTGATGCAGTGTCGACGCATCAGCGCCGTGCGCTCGCACAAACCGGGAGGCCTCCGTGAGGGTTTGGATGGCGCTTGCGATCATGAGGTTGCCGGCGAGCTTGATTGCGCTGGCCGCCGCGGGGGACTCAACGGTATGCTGGCGCGGTGCGAATACGGCCAGGATTCGCTGGGCCGCTGAATGCCAGCCGCCTTCATCTGGACTGCCGGGACCAAACAGCGCAGTCAGGTCGCCCGCCCAGGCTTCATCCGGTCTTCCGAATACCGGACAGGCGGCAAAGCGGTGTCCCGCATCGGCATGTTGCTTTGCAAGCGCCAGGCAAAGCGCCATGCTGAGGGTCCCGATACAGAGATGGATCGCGCCTCCGGGCAGGCAGGCGAGCGCTCCGGATGGCCCATTAAGCAGCGACTGCGTCGAGGCATCGCTTGGCAGCACCGTGACCAGAAGCTGCGTCTGCCGCCACATGGCGGGCGTCGCCTGCGACACAACCGTGAATAGCCGATCCCTCGCCTCGCTTCTGCGCGATTCATCCGGGTCGATACCGGTCACTGTAAATCCAGCCTGTGCAAGGGCCGCTGCAAGCGGGAGCCCCAGCTGTCCCAGGCCCGCGACCGTCAGGGGCAGCGGATCGGTACGATCGGGCATCGGAGTCGGCTCAGCCATTAGCCTTGGCAAGCGACAGGGTAGACCGAGGCACGACCGGCCTCAGTTCAACCTCATCGTAGGCATGCAGGGCAGGCAGCAGTTCGGCAGCCTGTTCAAGCATTAGCGCGCGTGTGATGCCACCCACCAGCCTGGGGATCGCATATTTGTGCCCACTTGCGGAGGTGGTGTGCGGTCCCATGCTCACAACCGACGAGAAATTGAAGGCACGAACACGACTCACCCATGCATCGTTCGCAGGATCACGTGGTAGGTATTCAAAGGATGAGCCGAGGTAGGGATAGTCGCCCAGGGTCTCGCTTGATTCCGCTGCAGGTGGAGTGAAGGCGTCACTCCAGCGTTTTACAAGGGGGCCCAGCGTGCGCAGCTCGGGCCGCGCGTTGTAGTCAACCACCGCGCCAGTTGCACAGACGATGTGATCGAACACGAACTCGCCGCGGGGTGTCGTCACGTGAACCTGGCTGCCATCGTCGGTCACGCTCTGCCAAGGGCAGCCCGAGTGCGACTTGAAATTGCTGTGGGCGTGGGCGCGGTCCCAGGCGTTTTGCGTGGGCGGCTGATCATAGGTCTCGAAAAAATGGTTGGTTCGCCAGCGCGTGAGGTCGTCGAGCTCCGGGAAATGCTTGAGAAAGCCTGCGAACTCGAGGCGACGGTGCGGATTGATCGTTGGGATATGTTCGCGGCGATAGCACACATCCACACTCGCCGCGCCATGCTCGAGCGCTACACAGGCGTTATCAAAGGCGGACGCGCCGTGCCCCAGGATGCCGACGCGCTTACCGGCGAACTTTCGGAAATCGATCGCAGTGCAGGCGTGATCCAGGCGTTCCGGTGCCACCGCCCGTGCAATCGCAGACGGCACCCGCCACGCGCCGGCGCCATCAAAACCCGTTGCGAGCACGACCTGCCTGGCCCTTAGGGTTGAGGGCGAGCGCCCAGGTGTACTGTGGTCCTGCAGGGTGAGCGCGATTACACCGTTTTCGGGCATGAGTCCCAGGCATTCGACATGGTTGCGGACGTTGATGCCAGCGGCGTGCCTGAACCAGCGCAGAAACTGCATCCAGCGCGTTCGCTCTATCCGTTCGATCGATGCCCAGGCGAGATCGCCGTAGGCCGCGCGATAGAAGGCAGGGGCCGCGAGACTGGGCAATCCGCCTTCGATTCCGACCGTGAATTTGGGCGTGCGAAGGTGACTCATGCGAGCGAACTGTTCCCACACGCCTTCCTCGCCTTCGGGAAGGCGATCCAGCACCACCACGTCATGCACACCGTCTCGTTTGAGCGCGAGCGCGGTTCCGAGGGCTGCCTGCCCGGCGCCGACGATCACGACATCATGGACTGCCATGTCTCCCGATGGTCCGGTGGGCGTTACCCAAGCGCGGCCCGGGTAGGCAAGGAGCGCCATATCCTCTCGAACTCTCGCGGTCAGCGCGCGGATCGCAGGGGTGTCCGGCCAGCCAGAATCAATCATGATTGAACTCCCAGGTTGCGGCTGAAAAAAGCCCGCATGAGCGAGCTAGGCCGATTGAATTCAAGTGGTGCGTCGAAGTGCGCCGTATCGGGAACCTCGAACCAGATGGGTTCGCGAGCGGGTTGGATGGCCTGAAGCGCCGAATAGAGGGCACGGGATTGCCGGCGAAACTCGCTCGTTTCTTCGTTTCCTACAGCGACCATGATGGCGGGCCAGTCGAGAGTAGCCGTCACGCTTGCCAAGTTGCGTAGCCGCACCAGGGGACTGCAGTGGGATACTTCATCCGGCGTGAAGCGGAGGGAGTCCTGAAACCGGGTGCGGGTGAGGGGTTCCAGGTCGTAGAGCCCCCCCACTAGTAGCAGCGCCCGCCATGCCGCATGCGTGGGTGCCGCCTCGCCGACTACAGCAGCCGCGCCGGGAATTCCGGCAAGAAATGCCGCCATTGCGAGATGGGCGCCCGACGAATGACCGGCTACCGCCAGCCTTGAACGATCGAGACCCAGTTGATCCGCGTGTTCGGTGACGGCATCCAGTGCCCGCCGTACTGCCGTGATCTGGTTGTCAAGCCTGAAGTTGTCATTCAGTGGAGCGAAGTTGACAACGAGCATCGCCCAGCCCTGGTCGGTGCACGCGCGGGCCCAGAATGACGTCTCGAAACTGGTGTTCAGCTGCCAGCGCCCACCGTGAACAAACAACACCGCTGGGACTGCGCCAGACGCGCCCTGGGGCCGGAAACTGTGCACCCAGTCATGCTCGCCGCGACCCCACTGCCAGGTGTCGACCTGCATCATCGGGTCGGCGCAGGCCTGCGTACTCAGCTGCTGCAATGAGCGAAGGTCGGACTGGTTGCGGGGATCCTGGTTGTTGTCATAGAGGGCCGTGAGCGCGAGGTCGGGGGCAGTGGCCGTATCGCGGGGGTCAGGTCGTACGCGGGACATGGTTGCAGTGGTAGCGCGCTACAAGCGGCCGGCTTGAAAAAGTGTTTCAACATGACGTGCGATGTCCCCAGGTCGGGTGATCCAGATCTCGCGGCGGTGAGCAACAAGATGCTCCAGGAAGCGACGAAAAGGCCGCAGTCGATGGGGATGGCCGATTAGATAGGGATGGAGGCTGAGGTTGAACACAAGCGGCCGTCGGCGGGAGATTTCCAGCATGCCGTCAAAGGCGTCGAAGAGGGTTTCCACCCACTGGCGCGGCGGCGTTTTTGCGCCGTGCAGCGCGCTAATGTCGTTGGTCTGACGTGCGTAGGGGAGTGCCCAGAGCGGGCCGTTCGCGGTGTTCATTCGAACCGGCTGGTCGTCCATTGGCCAATCGAGCGTATAGCGCAGGCCTGCAGCGACCAGCATCTCCGGTGTGCCCGCAGTCTGATTGACCCAGGGACTCATCCATCCCTCTGGCCTTTGCCCCTCCTCTGCTGCGATTCTCGCGACGCAGGCCTCAATCATCTGTGCCTCGGTTTGGGGCGACAGGTCGCAGGCACGCTCCGCGTTGGTGCGCCCATGCCCGACAAACTCATCGCCTCGCGCTCTGAGTGCATGGATGATGTCCGGGTGATGGTCGTAGACTGCGCTGTTGGTGAGCGCGGCGGTCGGGAGGGTGAGTTCGTCAAGCACCTCCAGCAGATTCCAGATACCCACGCGGTTGCCCCAGTCTCGCCAGCCGTAGTTGACGACGTCGGGCTCGGGTTGCCGGGGGTTCAGGTCGGGGCCCAGCCCTTCGCCGAACGGGAAGGTTTCCACGTTGACCGCGATGTAAACCGCGAGGCGATGCCCGCCCGGCCAGTCATACACCGGCCGACTGACAATCGGTGAGTAAGCGAACCTGTCGTGGGCACGAAGCGACATACCCGAAGCTCCGCGCTCTAGTCGGCGAACCGGAAGGTCAGGCCGAATCGCCGGTCAAGCAGACAATTGTGATGGTCGATCTGGTTGGTGTCGGCCAACTCAAGATTGAAGAAATCCTGCACAGGCTCGTCGAAGTAGGGACCAGCGTGCCAGGTGGAGCGGTGCAGGGCGATCGCTACATTGCCCGGTATCCGGAATGCGCGGATGGCTGCCGGGTCGGGTTCGCCATCTGCAGAGTCGGGCCGGTCGGGCGGGGCCACAGCGAGCAGCCAGGGCTTGCCCCCCACCGAGGCGAGACACTGGGTGACCTGCAGGTGGCGTGTGATCCGGTTGAAGGTCTTGGGACGACCATGCAGCCGCATGACATAGAAACGCGGCGTACCCTGAGTGAGTTGCAGTTGCGCCTCGTCCGGGCCAAACAGTTTGCCGTCTTCGGCCGCTTCGATCAGTGTGCCGAATGGAAGAAATGCCTCGGGGCTGATTGGTTCGACGATCAGATCGACCACCCGGGAAGCCGGGGCGTCGCTTGTTTCGGGGACGACTACACTCATGAGGCACTCTTCCGTTCTTGAAAGATCACGCACCAGCTCTGTGCGTCGGCTTTATCCCGTGCAAATTTCGAACCACCCTCCGTCGAGAGGCTGCGATGACCGCTGGAGATCGTCACTGGCCAGGGTTCCCCGCGCGGTTTGCCCAACGCAGCTCCGCAGCGGCCCGGGGCGTGATCAGCCCTCGCTTGGAGTTCGCAGACCTACCACCCGATCACTTTCGGCAACCAGAGTGCAATCTCGGGGAAGATGAACACGAGAAACAGAGCGACCCCTTGCAGCGCGATGAACGGCACCACGCCGCGGTAGATATCGCGAATCGTTACCTCGGGCGGCGCCACTCCTTTCAGATAAAACAATGACCACCCGAACGGCGGCGTGAGGAACGACGACTGCAGGTTCACGGTAATGAGCATGGCCAGCCACACGGGGTCGACGCCCTGCTTGATGAGCACCGGCATGAATAGGGGCACCGCGATATAGCTGATCTCGATCCACTCGATGAAAAATCCGAGGACAAAGATCAGCAGCATCATGAACCAGATGTCGCTGTTCACGCCACCGGGAATCAGATCGAACATCTTGGTGATCAGATCCTCACCCTGAAGTCCGCGGAAGGCCAGTGCGAAAACCTGTGCCGCCATCAGGATCAGCATCATGATCGCGGTGATTTTCGAGGTCTCCAGTGCGACGTCCTTCAGCACCCTCAACGATAGCCGCCGTGCGCCGAGCGTGATCAGCACCGAGCCAACGGCCCCCATCGAAGCCGCTTCCGTTGGCGCTGCAATGCCGCCCACAATGGCGCCCAACACGCACAGCACCAGAAGGACAGGCGGGACCACCACCTTCCAAAAGCGAGCCATCAGCTCCTGACGGCTGACCTTGAGCCGCTCTTCCAATGGAATTGCCGGCATCAGCGAGGGATTCATCCAGCCGCGTATCAGCAGATAGATGATGTAGAGGCCCGCGAGCATCAGCCCGGGCATCACGGCTGCCGCGAAGAGTGTGCCCACCGACAATTGCATGATGTCGGACAGCAGGATCAGAATCAGGCTTGGCGGGATGATTTGTCCCAGCGTGCCGGAGGCGCAGATGGCGCCGCAGGCGATTCCCTTGTCATAGCCGCGTCGGAGGAGTGTGGGTAGCGTGAGCAGCCCCAGCGTGATGACGGTGGCTCCAACGATCCCGGTGGTTGCACCCATCAGAACGCCAAACAGGATGATGCCCACCCCCATGCCGCCCCTTACGCCGCCTGCCAGGAGGCCCATGACATCCAGCAGATCATCGGCCAGACGCGACTTTTCCAGCATCACGCCCATGAACACGAACAAAGGGATGGCCATCCACTGATAGCCCGCAACGATGCCGTAGAAGCGGGCCGGGAGCAGGTTGAACAATCCGTCGCCAAAGCCGATCCATCCGAACACGAATCCGACCACGGCAAGCGTGGTGGCAACCGGGATTCCAATCATCAGCAGCGCGAAGAATGCCGCCAACATCAGCAGCGCGATAGTCTGGGGCTCAAGCATCGCGCTGCTCCGTGAGTCGTTTTGCGAACGCGGCCAAGCAATGCAGGGCGACCAGCAGGTAGCCCAAGGGTATGAATGCCTTGATCAGCCACCGGTAGGGGAGCCCTCCCGGGTCCTGCGAAATCTCGCGGATGGAATAGGACTGCATCACATAGGGGATGCTCAGTTTCACGAACAGCACTGCCACCGCGAAAAGGAGCCCGAGCGAAATCAGGTCGATCAGCCGCTGGGTGCGGGCGCTGTAGCCCGCATAGAACACGTCCACCCGAACGTTATCGCCGCGCTGAAGCGCGTAGCTCAGTCCGAGCAGAATCAATATGGCGAGCAGATGCCATTCGAGTTCCTGCGCCCAGACTGATCCGAAGCTGAACGAATAGCGCAGGATGACGTTGATCGCCACCAGCGCGATCATTACCAGGGTGACCCACTGCGTGAACCGGCCGACCGCATCGAGCAGCTGCTCGAT
>RFXC01000011.1 GCA_009921765.1 Betaproteobacteria bacterium
GACGACGTGGCAAAGGCCTACGGCGACGAACTCCACGCCCTCGCTGCGGCCGGCTGCGACTACGTGCAGATGGACGATACCAACCTTGCTTACCTGTGCGACGAAAAGATGCGGGAAGCCGCGCGCAGCCGCGGCGACGATCCCAACGAACTTCCCAATCGCTATGCTGACTTTATCAACAAGGTCGTGGCGCGAAAGCCCGCGGGCATGACGATCGGCGTTCACTTGTGCCGCGGCAATTTCAAGAGCACGCATTTCGCAGCGGGCAACTATGAGCCGGTGGCCGAGGCGCTGCTTTCCCGAATGAATGTCGACGCCTATTTTCTCGAGTACGACGATGACCGCAGCGGCGACTTTCGGCCACTGCGCTTCCTGCCCAAAGGAAAGATCGTGGTGCTGGGCCTGGTAACCACCAAGTTCGGCGCAATGGAGAGCAAGGACGCGCTCAAGCGCCGAATCGACGAGGCTGCGCGCTACGCGCCGCTCGAGCAGCTGGCACTCTCGCCGCAGTGTGGCTTTTCGAGTACGGTTCATGGCAACGACATCGCGGTGGAAGATCAGCGCAGCAAACTGCGACTGGTGATCGAGACCGCCAACGAAGTCTGGCACTGAGAACCCCCATTTGAACCGGGGCGCGGGCCCCGCCAACAGGAGACGATGATGACGCCTATCCGAATTCCGTTTGCGAGACTTGCACTCGCTGCGGGTCTTGCTCTGTCCGCCGGCACGGCCGTTGCGCAGGAAACCCTCCTCAAGTTCCATCACATGTGGCCCACCGTTGGCATGGGACACAAGCGGGTGGTGGCGCCCTGGTGCGAGAAGATCGCTCAGGAATCCAACAACCGCTTGCGTTGCCAGATCCTCCCCGCGATGACCGGTGGCGGCACGCCCGCCCAACTCGTCGACCGCCTGAAAGACGGCGTCGATGAACTCACCGTGACCTTGCCTGGCTACACCCCGGGTCGGTTCCCGATCATGGAAGCCTTCGAGCTTCCGTTCATGACCAATTCGGCCGAGGTCGCTTCCGCGGCCGCCTGGGAATATCTTCTGAAGCATGGCGCCAAGGAGTTCCCCGGCTCCAAAGTGCTGGCCACCTGGGTTCACGACCCGGGCTTCATCAGCACCTCGGGCAAGGCCATCAACCGCCTAGAAGATTTCAAGGGCCAGAAGATTCGTGCAGCGAGCCGCCAGTCGTCGAAGCTGCTCGCACGCCTGGGCGCCACCCCGGTCGGCATGCCAATCACTGCGGTCGCCGACGCCATGAACAAGGGCACGATCGACGGGTTCCTCACCGCCTGGGAGATTATTCCGCCGTTCAAGCTCCATGAGGTGAGCAAGTTTCACACCGAGATCGACAACAGCCGGCCAGCGCTCTTTACGGCGGGCTTCGTGTTCATGATGAACGAAGCCAAGTTCGAGGCACTCGCCCCTGACCTGAAAGAGATCATCAGCCGCAACAGTGGCGCCGAATTGTCCCGCACCATCGGCCGCCCAAGCATTCCAAGGCACGCTAACGCCCCGATCCCCGGCATGAACAACACGGGCGCCCCGGCGGCGCCCGTTCCTTTTTAGCCAGCCCCTGTTCACCGTGCTCACTTTGCTGTCCCATGTGTTTGGCCTGGCCGGTTCCAGCGTTGCGCTGGCGGTGGGCTTCATGACCACGACCAGCGTGATCATGCGGGCGGTCTGGGATACGCCAATTCCGGGTGATGTCGAGATCACCCAGGTTGGCATCGCGCTGGCCATTTCGCTCTGTCTGCCGGTGTGCCAGTTGCGCCGGGCCAATATCCTGGTGGATTTCTTTACCCAGGGCTGTACAGGTCGAACGCGACAACTGCTGGATGGCGCGGGTTGCTGGTTGCTCGTGCTCATGTACGGCCTGCTCGCCTGGCGAACAGCGGTTGGCGCAGCCTCCGTGCGGCAGGCGGGCGAAACCACCATGATCCTTTCGGTACCCATGTGGTGGGCCTATGCGTCGCTCGCGCCGGGGCTTGCGCTGGCGGCGCTGATTGCCCTCATTCAGGGTTGGCAGATGCTGTCGGGCACGTTGCCGCCTGACGAACAGAACGAGCCGGGAGCGTTCCGTTGAGCGCGATGGCTGCTCAGGTTGGGCTCATCATGTTCGGCGCCATGCTGCTCATGATGGCGATCCGAATTCCGATCGCGGTTGCCATGTTCCTGCCCGGCGCAATCGGTTATCTGGTCATGACCGACGCCGGCAACACCCTCAACCTCCTCAAGGGAAGCGCGGTTGCCCGCCTCACGGTCTACGACCTGAGCGTGATTCCGCTCTTTCTCCTGATGGGTCAATTTGCCTCCCAGGGTGGGTTGAGCCGCGATCTGTTCCGAGCCACCTCCGCGCTGGTGGGGCATGTGCGGGGCGGCCTCGCCATGGCGTCCATTCTGTCGGCAGGTGCATTCGGTGCAGTGTGCGGCTCTTCCGTCGCCACCTCGGCCACCATTACCCAGGTCGCCTATTCCCAGATGCGCGCCCATGGCTACAGCGGACGTCTGGCCACGGCCACCCTCGCCACTGGCGGCACCCTGGGCATACTGATTCCACCGTCGGTTCCGCTGGTGGTGTACGCGATTCTCACGGAGCAGAATATCGCCAAGCTGTTCGCAGCCGCTATGGTGCCCGGCATCCTCGCCATGCTGGGATATATCGTGGTGGTCGCGCTTTACGCTCGTGCACGGCCCGACATGGCCCCGCCAAGCGAGCGGCTCAACTGGCGCGACAAGCTGCCGGCCCTCCTGGCAGTCTGGCCGATTGCATTCGTATTCATTGTCGTGTTCGGCGGCATCTACTCTGGGGTCTTTTCGCCCACCGAGGGCGCAGCGGTGGGTGCCACCATGACGCTTGTGGTCGGTCTCGCCAAGCGTGAGTTGACGCTCGCGGGGATTCAGGAATCCCTGGTTTCAACAGCAGAAACCACCGGCATGGTGTTCATGATTTTCCTCGGCGCCGACATGATGAACGCAACACTCGCGCTCACGGAAATGCCGAAATTCATTGCGGAGTGGGTCACTCAGTTGCCCGTTCCCGACCTCACGATCGTGATGGCGATCATGCTGCTCTACGTGCTGCTTGGCTGCGTGATGGACGAGCTCTCGATGCTGCTTCTCACCATCCCAGTGATCTTTCCGGCAGTGATGGGGCTTGAGCTGTGGGGGCTGAAATACGAAGCCAAGGCGCTCTGGTTCGGCATCCTGGTGCTGATGACGGTTGGCATCGGTCTCATCGCGCCCCCCATTGGACTCAATGTTTACGTGGTCAACAACCTCGCCCGAGACGTTCCCATGTCTGAAACCTACCGGGGGGTCATGCCCTTCCTGATCTGGGACGCCACACGATGCATCCTGTTGCTGTTCTTCCCCGGCCTGTCGCTTTGGCTGGTGCGACTGCTGTTCTGAAGGAGTCCCTCATGAGCGTAATAGATAGCTTTCGCCTGAATGGTCGCCGAGCGCTGGTCACAGGTTCATCGATGGGCATCGGTCTCGCCATCGCAGAGGCTCTTGCATCGGCTGGCGCCCACGTGGTGCTCAATGCACGGAACGCCCAGCGACTCGATGCCACCCGAGCGCAGTTGAATGACAGCGGCCTGTCGGTGTCTGCCGAATGTTTCGACGTGACCGATCCCGGCTCGGTTCGCGAGGCCGTGGCGCGAATCGAGTCCCAGGGACCGATCGATATCCTGGTGAACAACGCCGGCATTCAGATCCGCGCCCCGCTGGACCAGTTCAATGACGACGACTGGCGCCGCCTGATGGCAACCAACCTCGATAGCGTCTACTACGTGAGCAAGGCGGTTGCCCAGGGCATGATCGCCCGAAAGCGTGGCTCGATCATCAACATCTGTTCGGTCATGAGCGAGGTCTCTCGCCCAACGGTCGCGCCTTACACCGCAAGCAAGGGCGGGGTGAAGATGCTCACCAAGGCGATGGCCAATGACTGGGGGCCGCAGGGCCTTCGCGTCAACGGCATCGGCCCGGGCTTTTTCAAGACCGAACTCAATGAGCGCCTGGTGAATGATCCGCAGTTCAGCAGCTGGATTGTCGGCCGCACCCCCAGCCGTCGTTGGGGCGATCTCGAAGACCTGGGGCCCGCGGCGGTGTTCCTGGCAAGCGATGCGTCACGTTTCGTGAACGGGCACGTGCTCTATGTGGATGGCGGGGTCACCGCGGCACTCTGATTCGCGGCCGCCACGCGCCATCGCACGCGCGGCATCGCAGCCATCAGGCTCTGCGTGTAGGCATGACGCGGCGCCTCCCAGATGGCGGGGTTGGCGCCCTCCTCCACGAACCGGCCATCTCGCATCACCACCACCCTGTCCGACATCCGCCGTACCACGGCGAGGTCGTGCGAGATGAACAGGTAGGCAAGCCCCAGATCGCGCCTCAGTTCGAGCAACAGATCAAGGATCTGCGCCTGAATCGACACGTCGAGCGCGGAAACCGGCTCATCTAGTATCAGAAGCGCCGGCTCGACGAGCAGCGCCCGCGCGATCGCGATCCGCTGGCGCTGCCCGCCGGAAAACTCATTGGGATGACGGCGGCGTGAATCGGCCGGCAGCCCCACCCGCTCAATCAGTCGATCGATACGGCTCGCGCGGGCGCCCGCGTCCCCGTACCGGTTGACCACCAGGACCGTGTCCAGTATCCGGCCAACCGACTGGCGCGGATTGAGCGAGCCGTAAGGATCCTGGAACACCATTTGCACGCGCTGTCGCAGGGCGCCTAATGCCCGTTCGCGCCGCGCGCCCACCTCCGTGCCTTGAAAGTGGATCGTCCCGGCATGGAGGGGGATGAGGCGCATCAACGCCCGCGCAAGGGTTGATTTGCCGCAACCACTCTCACCAATGAGCCCCAGGGTCTCGCCTGCGGCGATCGAAAATGACACACCGTCGACCGCGTTCGCGCGCGCTGACCGCGTACGAGGATAAGCCACCACCAGGCGATCGGCCCGCAACAGCGCGATGTCTTCGTGCGGCAAAGCCGGACGCGCAACCCCGGGCGGTGCGACTGGCGGCGGCTGACAGTGCAAAGACGCTGCAAGCAACTGGCGACTGTAGTGGTGGGCCGGCGCTTCAAACAGGCGCTGGGTCGGCGCCTCCTCGACGAGCGCGCCATCCAGCATCACCAGTACGCGATCGGCGTATTCGGCAACCACCCCAAGGTCATGCGTGATCAGGAGCAGCGCCATGCGAAGCTCACGCCGCAGGCGGTCGAGCAGAGCCAGAACCTGCGCCTGCACCGTGACATCGAGTGCGGTGGTGGGCTCGTCGGCAATCAGCAACCGTGGCCCGCAGGCGATGGCGATGGCGATCATCACCCGTTGCCGCTGCCCCCCGGACAGCTGGTGCGGATAGTCATCAAATCGGCGAGCGGGTTCGGCAATCTGGACCCGCTCGAGCAACTCCACCGCGCGGCGGCGGGCAGCATCACGAGACAGGGGCTCATGCGCACGCAGCACCTCGACGATCTGGTCACCCACCCGATGCACGGGATTGAGCGAACTCATCGGCTCCTGAAAAATCATCGAGATTGACCGACCGCGAAGCCCCCGCATGTCGGCCGCCGACAGTTCAGGAAGATGTCGACCGGCGAACCGGATCTGGCCCGTGCATGCCGCCGAATCGGGAAGAAGTCGCATCAGTGCCAGCGCAGCCGTGGACTTGCCACAGCCCGACTCGCCCACCAGCGCGACCGACTCGCCCTCGGAAATCGAAAGGTCAAGCCCGCGAACGGCCTGCTCGCGACCTGCGGCCGATCCGAAGCTCACTCGCAGATCGCGCACGTCCAGAAGAAGTTCAGGTGCACTCATCGCCTGAGCCTGGGATTGAGCGCGTCATTGAGACCATCGCCCACCAGGTTGAGCGCAAGCACGCTCAGCAGAATTGCAATACCGGGCGCGGCACTCAGATACCAGGCGGTTCGCAGAAATTCCCGGCCCTCGCCCACCATCCGCCCCCAGGACACGATGTTCGGGTCGCTGAGACCGAGAAACGACAACGCAGATTCCATCAGGATGGCGGTTGCGACCAGCACCGAGGTCGTGACAATTACCGGGGGCGCCGCATTCGGCAGGATTTCACTGAAGATGATTCGGAAGTGCCCATAGCCCTGGGCGCGCGCAGCGAGAACGAACTCTCGTTCGGCTAGGCTCCGGAATTCGGCACGAACCAGACGGGCGATCACCGGCCAGGAGGCGAGCCCGATCGAAAACACCACCACGGTCGCCGACGGGCGTCCGATGGTGACCAGAACAATCACGAGCAGAAACGAGGGAACGGTCTGAAAAAGCTCGGTGATCCGGACTAGCACATCGTCCAGCCATCCACCAAAATAACCGCCCACCGCGCCCACGATCACGCCGATCGCGACACTCAGCACGGCTGCGATGAGCCCCACAACCAGCGAAATGCGCGCGCCATGGGCGATGCCGGCAAGCACATCGCGCCCCATCGAGTCGCTTCCCAGCGGGTAGGTCAAGCTCTCGCCTGGCCAAAGGAGCGGTCGCGTCACCATCGCGAGCGGATCCCCCGGATACACCCAGGGCGCAAGCAGCGCGAGCGCAGCCACCACCACCAGAAGCGTCAGACCGGTCATGGCGGCCGGGTCGCGGAGGAACGCTGCGAGCGCGGGGTGGCGCACCGCGAGAGGCGCGCGAGCGCCCCCCGACCGAGCATGCGGCCTCATCGTGCATTCACCCTGGGGTCCAGCAGCAGCTGCAACAGATCAACCGCGAGATTGGCAGCAATCACAAGGAGTGAACTCATGAGAAGAATGCCCAGCAGCACGATGTGGTCGCGGGCCATGACCGATTCAAACGCAAGGCGTCCCAGCCCTGGCCACCCGAATACCGACTCGATCACCACCGCGCCGCCCAGCATCGCACCAAGATGCAGCCCCGCAACCGTGGTCACCGGGATCAACGCATTTCTCAAAACATGGCGCATCGTGACCCGCCACGGATGGAGGCCCTTGGCGTGCGCAGTCCGGACATAGTCCAGCCGACTCACTTCCAGGAACGCGGCACGGGTAAGGCGGGCAAAGATCGCCACATAGAAGGCCGCCATAGTGAGCGCGGGCAACACCAGGTACCGAGCGCGGTCTAGCACCCAGTCGAGCCCGCGCAGGTCAGCGCCAATGGTGGCTGTGCCACCTGACGGGAGCCAGCCCAGTGACACCGAAAACACCACGATGGCCATCAGCGCGAGCCAGAATCCGGGGGTGCTGTAGAGCACCAGTGCAAGCAGACTCAGCAGGCGATCGGGCCAGCGGCCGGCCCATACCCCCATGGCGGTTCCCATCAGCAAGCCCGTGATGAATGCGAACGTGAGCGCCGCCCCCATGAGAAGAAGGGTGTTGCCCAGACGCGAGGCGATGAGCTCGGAAACCGGCACATTGAATCGGGGCGAATAGCCGAGGCTCAACTTGGCGAGGTTGCCCAGATAGGAGAAGAGCTGCTGGAGAATGGGGACGTCGAGCCCGAAACGCTCGCGCAGCTGGGCCATCATTTCGGCAGTGGCCGACCCGGATTCCGCGGCCAGCACCTGCGCGGCATCGCCGGGAACGGCCTGAAGCAGAAGAAAATTGAGCAAAACGATACCCAGCACCGCAGGCAGCGCCTGAAGCAGGGTTCGAACGATGATGCGCAGGGCGGGAGAAAGGTTCATGTCGCTCAGAGAAACCGGAAAGCGACGCGGTCCTGCGTAGCTGCCGAGAAAAAATTATACTGGCCGGCTTCCCAGGGAGAACAACATGCGCATTACCCGGCTCACCCGCCTCATTGGCCACGCCGGACTGGTTGCAGCAACTGCCGGCTTCCTCGGCCTGGCATCGGCTCAGCCTCGTCACGGTGGAACGCTCAACTGGATCGTCAATCCGATTCCAACCTCGCTGGTGCCCATCAACACCTCGGCGGGCGGCAACACCGACATCGGCCCAAAGATCGTCGAAGGGCTCCTCACCTATGACATGGATCTGCGGCCAAAACCGCTGCTCGCCACCGCCTGGAGCGTGAGCGCAGATGGTCTGCAGTATCGCTTTGAACTGCGTCGCGGCGTCAAGTGGCACGACGGGAAAGACTTCACGTCCGCCGATGTGAGCTTCTCCATCAACACGCTGAAGCAGTTTCACCCGCGCGGGCGCGGCACCTTTGCAAGCGTCACCGAGGTGCGCACGCCCGACCCGCATACCGCGATCATCGTGCTCGACAAGCCGGCGCCAGCCATGCTCACCGCGCTGGCCTCGGCAGAATCACCCATCGTGCCGCGCCATCTGTACGAAGGCACCGACATTGCCACCAACAAACACAACCGCGAGCCGGTCGGCACGGGCCCGTTCCGCTTCAAGGAGTGGGTGCAAGGCAGCCACGTGGTGCTTGAGCGCAACCCCGACTACTGGGACAAGCCCAAGCCCTACCTTGACCGCATCGTGGTCCGCTTCCTACCCGACCCGGTGGCGCGAGCCGCAGCGCTCGAATCCGGCGAGGTGGATCTGGGTAACGCGGTGATTCCGCTTTCCGAAGTGGCGCGCTTCGGCAAGCTGCCACGCCTGGTGGTCGACTCCTCGCAGTGGCCCTACTGGGGCAATCATCAGCAGGTCTATTTCAACCTTGACAGCCCGGTGGTGAAAGACATCAACGTCCGCCGCGCCATCGCGCA
Organism: Betaproteobacteria bacterium; assembly: GCA_009921765.1. The sequence goes on from RFXC01000011.1 coordinate 8,670, forward strand.
GGCAATCGATGTCAATGCGTACAACAACGTGGTGTGGTTCGGCTATGGAAAGGTGACAGGCTCGATCATCGGCCAGGCCATGACGCGCTATCACGATTCATCGGTCCGTCACCAGCCCTTCGACCCCAAGGCCGCGGAAGCCGCGCTCGACGCCGCCGGACTCAAGCGTGGGGCGAATGGCATTCGCTTCAAGCTCCGTCTGCTCTACAACCCGTTCCTCGAGCGCCGCACGGCGGATTTCATTCGCCAGTCGCTCGCCCGGATCGGCGTCGACGCCGAAATTGAGGCCTATGATTTCGCCACCTACACCCGCAAGGTGTACACCGAGCGCGCCTTCGACATGACCGCGGAAAGTCTTCTGAACCTGTTCGATCCCACGGTGGGCGTGCAGCGGGTGTTCTGGTCGAAGAATTTCAAGATCGGCCTGCCTTTCTCGAACGCCGCGCACTATCAGAACCCGGAAGCCGACCGTCTGCTCGAGGCCGCAGCGATTGAAACCGATGAGAAGCGCAGGCGCGACCTGTTCGTCAACCTCCAGCGTGTCGTGGCGGCTGATATCCCGTCCATCGAGTTCGGCGCCAACCCCAACATCACGATTGCCGCTCGCAAGGTGAAGAACTACTCCACCACGGCGGAAGGCGCTCGGGGAAGCTTCGCCGACCTGTACCTCGAGCCCTGAGCCCAGTCGGCCGCTGGCATCACGCCCCATGACAGCCGACATCGACCGGAGCCGCGCATCACGTCTGATGGCCGAGCGCGGACTCGATGCCTTGCTGCTCGCCAAGCCCGAGTCGTTTCGCTGGGCGACCGCCGCCCCGCCTGGGGTGGCGGCATTTTTCCGGCGGGCGGGCGCTGCGCTCGCGCTGATTCCGGCAGACGCTGAGGCGCCGGTCGGGGCGGTTTGCACCGAACTGTTTGGGCCGGCCACGCGCGCGGCCCTGGGCGAACGCAACGTTTTCACGCATCCCGACTGGGTTGAAACCGCCGACTTCCGCCCCTGGGATGACACTTCGCTCAATGCCGCAGCGATCACCGAACGCGCGCACCGGGCTGCCGGCCGCGCGCCCGGCTTCAGCAGGCCCGCCGCGTATGACGCATCGGCCGCGTTCGCCGCGCTCGCACGGCTTCTGACCGGCCGGGGCCTGCAACGGGCCCGGATCGGACTTGACCTTGATTTCTGGCCTGCCGCCGACTTTGCCTGGCTCCAGCGCTCACTCCCGGGGCCGCGCTGGTCCGATGCGGGGGAAACCGTTGCGTTGATCAAGGCGGTGAAATCAGCCCGCGAAATCGATTGTTTGCAGCGCGCCGCGGCGCTGGCCGAGTCTGGCATGCATGAGGCTCTCGCCGCGGTCGCACAAGGCGTACACCGCAACGAGATTGCCGCCGCCTGGCAGGCAGGTGTTCAGCAGCATGCGGCAAGCACAGGCTGGAAACTCTCCGGTCAGTGGGAATACATCACGGTCGGCCCTCTCCCCTGGCAAGGGGGCGGGAAAATCACCGCGGGTGACGTCCTCAAGTTTGATGTGGGCTGTCTGGTGGATGGCTACAGTTCCGACAGCGGCCGGACCTTCACGCTGGGGAAGACGCGCCCGCACTCTGCACAGATCATGGCTGCCCTCGGTGATGCCTTCGAAGCGGGTCTTGAACAGATGCGACCCGGGCGGCTTTTCAGCGATGTGCATGCAGCCGCCACGCAGGCCATGCGACGCGCCGGTTTCAACACCTTCAGCCGCGGCCACTGGGGTCACAGCCTCGGACACGACACCTTTTGCGAGGTGCCACCTTTTATTGCTGCGGAAGCTCATCTCCCCATCGAGACGGGCATGGTCCTCGCGTTTGAAACCCCGTTTTATGCCGATGGCGAAGGCGGATTCATCATCGAAGACCAGTTTCTGATCACCGACCAGGGCGCAGTGCCCGCGTGGTCGCTCCCGCGCAAACTCCGCGAATTGCCGCTCTAACCTCTACAGGAGCTCGCCCATGATCACCGCCCACCTGAGTGCACGGCTTGCAATCGCGCTCGCAGCCTTGTGCACTGGTTCAGCCATGGCGCAGAGCTGGCCCGCCCGCCCGATCCGTTTGCTGGTTCCGCTCGCTGCGGGCAGTACCGCCGACATTATTTCTCGCGCCGTCGGCACCGAACTGTCACGCACCCTGGGCCAGCCGGTGGTGGTCGAGAACAAGCCTGGGGCCGGCGGCACCATCGCCATGGCCGAGGTTGCACGCTCGGCACCTGACGGCTACACCATCAGCTTTGCATCGCAGGGCACGCTGGTTTTCAACCAGGCGCTGTATGAAAAGCCGGGCTACGACTCCATCAAGGACTTCGCAACCATCCGCTTCGTGGGCGGTGTCTCCAATGTGATGATCGTGCCACCTGGTGCTGCTGCAACCCGCCCCGCTGACGTCATTGCCCAGGCCAAGGCCAAGCCCGGCACCCTCACCTTTTCATCGGGCGGAAGCGGCACCAGTCATCACCTGTCTGGCGTGCTGTTCGGGCGCATGACGGGAACCGAGCTGATTCACGTGCCGTACAAGGGCGCGCCCCAAGGCATTCTGGCCGTGATGTCGGCGGAGGTGAACATGGGCTTTTTCAATACGCCCACGGTCATCAGTCAGATCCGCGAGAACAAGCTCAAGGCACTGGCGGTCACCAGCCTCAGTCGGTCACCGCTTCTGCCCGATGTCCCCACGCTCGATGAATTGGGCGTGAAGGGCTATGAAGTCAACACCTGGTTTGGGTTTGTATCGCGCGCTGGCACGCCGGCCGAGATCGTGGAGCGTCTGCATGGCGAAATCGGCAAGGTGCTCGACGAGCCCACGCTTCGCGGCAGGCTCGCCCAGCAGGGCTTCGAGCTCGCACCCGCCATCAGCCCGGCACAGTTCGCGAAAATCGTGAGCGACGATCTCGCGAAGTGGGTGCCGCTGGTCAAGGCTTCCGGTGCGAAGGTTGATTGAGCGCATCCGGGGTCTGACCCCACCGAACGGGTTGTGACCGCCCGCTGGTGCGGGTGGCACGAGCGGGTGGTACAAACAAGCGGTACAAGCGGTCTTGGCGACGCCGCCCTCAGAGTCCGACTGATTGCTTTACCAGTGTGCCCAGGTCGCGGCGCAGGCGCTCGCGGGTGGCTGCGTGGGCCCGCGACCGGTTCAGATTCTTGAGTTCCCAGGGATCGGTCTCGAGGTCGTAGAGCTCGTCGAGTTCGCCGTCCCGACCTCGATTGACCCAGTGAATGTACTTGTAGCGCTCGGTACGGACCGCCTTGTAGCTCATGCCCACCAGCCAGGGCATGGCGTTTTCTGCCCAGTATTCCACCATGAGCGAGCGGCGCAGTCGGGCCCGTGACGAGGCAAACATGGGCAGGAGCGAGCGCCCCTGAATATGGGCGCCGGGCTTGCCGCCCGCCAATTCGATCAGCGTGGGCGCAATGTCCTGACAGATCACCAGGCCGTCCCGGCGCGACCCCGCCCGGATGGCGGGCGGATAGCGCACCGCAAACGGCGAGCGGATACCCGCCTCGTAGGCAAAACGCCGCTCCGGACCGAGCCCATGCTCGCCGAAAAAATAACCGTTGTCGCCCAGGAACACGATGCAGGTGTTGTCAAGCTCGCCTCGCGCTTCGAGCGCGTTGAGGAGGGCGCCGACGCCTTCGTCGACTGCGGCCATCATCTGGGCACGCAGCCGGATCTCTCGCTGGGTCCCGGAATGGACGGCCTTGAGAATCTGTCTTGAGACTTTCTGCTCACGCAGTTCGAAGCACTCGGCCCAGGCGGGCTTTGACTTCACCACCTCGGCGGGCGTCAGCATGTTGGGTGTGGGGGGAAAGATGTCGCGCGCATAGAGGTTGCGGTGCCGCTCAGCCACCACGTAGCCGCCTTGCGCGGAGATTTTGAGCGTGCCGTCGGCGGCCTGCTCGGCATCGGGGTGAACCGCCTTGTGAGCGAAGAACAGCGAAAAAGGCTTGTCATGGCGGCGATCAACAAAATCGAGCGCGAGCTCGTTCATGATGTCGGTGATGTAGCCGCGATGATGTCGATACCGGCCGTCGTGATTGAGCACCGGATCGGTGAGGCTTCCGTGACCGTCATAGCTGACCCAGCGGTCATAGCCGGCGCGCGGGCGTCCGTCGTTACCCATATGCCATTTGCCGATGTGGGCGGTTTCATACCCCAGGCGCTGCAGTTCCAGGTGGTAGTTGGGCAGCCGATGACTCATGGCGTCACGCGCCACGTTGTCGATGATGCCGTGACGGCTTGCGTACTGGCCACTCAAAATCGAGGCGCGGTTGGGCGAGCAGATTGGCGTGGTGTGAAAGGCGCGCGTGAACAAGGCGCCCTCGTGCGCAATCCGATCGATGTGCGGCGTCTTCATGTAGGGGTGGCCCCCCGCGCCAAACTCGTCGTACCGCAGGTCATCAATCAGGATTACCAACAGATTCGGTTGCTGCTTGCGTTTCACCGGAGCCTCCGGAAGCGATTGTGAACAGGGCGCGAATGCGCGCCAATTACCCTGCGCGAGAACTACCCTGCGCGAGAACTACCCTGCCCGAAAATTACCCTGCCCGAACATACACCAGTTGCGGGTGATGACCCACCGGGATGCGTTAGTCTCCGACCTGCGCGCGGTCGATCGTACTTTGTTTGGGCCACGCCCCTGAGCCGGATCTCGTCCTGACCATGCAGACCCTTCACACCATCGCCGACCTTCGCCGGGTCCTCTCGACCCGGAAACGCATCGCCTTTGTGCCCACCATGGGCAACCTGCACCAAGGCCATCTCGATCTGGTGGCGACAGCACGAACGCAGGCCGATACCGTGGTTGCCAGCATCTTCGTCAACCGTCTGCAGTTCGCGCCCAATGAGGACTTCGACCGCTACCCGAGAACACTCGCGCAGGATGTGGCTTCGCTCACCGCAGCCGGGTGCGATCTGGCGTTTGCGCCCGATGAGCGCGAGCTCTACCCCGAGGCGCAGCGGTTTCAGGTCACGCCGCCGCCAGAAATCGCCGACATCCTCGAGGGCGCCTTTCGGCCGGGCTTTTTTACAGGGGTCGCCACCGTCGTACACAAGCTGTTCAACATCGTGCAGCCGCAGGTGGCGATCTTTGGCAAAAAGGACTATCAGCAGCTGATGATCATCTCGCGGATGGTGGGCCAGATGGCATTACCGATCACGATTATTGGCGTCGAGACCACTCGAGCATCCGACGGGTTGGCCCTGTCCTCGCGAAACACTTACCTGTCCGATCGCGATCGCGCCGAAGCGCCGCAGCTTCAGACAGCACTTCGCCATATCGCAGACCGGCACGCCGCGGGCGATCTCCGAACGCCTTCGGCCCTGGCAGCGAGCGCGCAAGCGGCGCTCAACGCGCTCGCTGCACGGGGCTGGCAGCCCGACTATGTGACCGTTCGCCGACGATCCGACCTCCAGCCCCCGCAGTCAGCCGACGAACCGCTGGTGGTGCTTGGGGCAGCGAAGCTGGGCGCAACGCGTCTCCTCGACAATCTCGAGTTCTGAGCGCCGTCGCTCCGTTCCTGCCCACCGCGATGTTCAGTGAGCCGCTCCATGACCCTTCGACCGCAGACTGATGCATCCACTGCCCCCGCGCGACTGATTGCGCTCGACTGGGGAACCACCAATTTGCGAGCGCTGCTGCTCGATGAAGCGGGCGCCACAATTTCCCAGCGTCACGCGCCAACCGGCATTCTCAACGTGCAACAAGGCCAGTTCGAGGCCGCACTTCGTTCACTCTGCGCCGACTGGCTGAGCGATCCGTCATTGGTCGTGATGGCGAGCGGCATGATCGGTAGCCGCCAGGGTTGGGTCGAAGCGCCCTATCTGCAAGCGCCCACAACGCCCGGCGCCGCGGCAGCGGCGCTGACCCGGGTGCAACTGAGTCACGGGGCCGAATTGCATCTGATCCCGGGCATCGCGTGCATCAACGGAATGCATGCTGAGGCGGTCGACGACGTCATGCGCGGCGAAGAAACCCAGGTGTGGGGCGCCGATCTGCCTGACGGAGCCACCGTCATCCTTCCCGGCACCCACTCGAAATGGGTTCGATGCGGTCCTGCCGGCGCCATCCTGGGTTGTCGAACCTGGATGACGGGCGAGCTCTTTGCCGTACTTTCGCAGCACAGCATTCTGGGCAGACTGATGACATCCGGCGCGGGGTCCGCGCAGGCATTCGAACTTGGCGCAACGCGCGGCCTGCACGCACCAGAGTTGCTCAGCACGCTCCTGTTCTCCGTGCGAACAGCTGGCCTGATGAACCGCATTGAACCCCATGCCCTGTCCGACTATTTGTCGGGCCTCCTGATCGGCGCCGAGGTGGCCGCCGGGCAGCGCGACGGCTCGCTGCGAGCCGCACCGGCCGATCAGCGCCATGCCTCACGCCAGAGCATGGCGGCTGAAACCGGCCCTGGTGTCCACCTGGTGGGCGAGCCTGCGCTGTGTGCGCGATACGCTGCGGTTCTCAGCATGGCTGGGGAGCGATCGGTCACCCTGGACGGCGCACTCGCCGCACGCGGCGCATGGCGCATTGCAAACGCAGCCGGTCTGCTGCAGTCTGGTCGCAGGTGACACGCGCGGTATAGTGGAACCACGAAAAATCAGGATCTGTCATGCAATCAGCGAACCGCTTTGGTTTTCAACCGTTCCGTGGCTTTCTCCGTCGCGTGACAGCGGGATGTCTGATCGCCGCCGCATCGCTTTCAGCGTCAGCACAGACATTCCCCGACCGCCCTCTTCGTCTGGTTATTCCCTTCGGTGCGGGAAGCGCGGTGGATACCATTGGCCGCACCATTGCTGCCCAGGTCGCCACTCAGGTCGGACACGCCGTTGTGATCGATAACCGCACCGGTGCCAACGGCATCATCGCCGCCGAAATGGTGGCGAAATCGCCAGGTGACGGCTACACGCTCTTCATGCCCAATGACGGCATCCTGGCCGCCAATCCGGTTCTCTACGCCAAGATTCCATACGACACCCTGCGCGACTTTGCCGCGGTGACGCTCACATCGACCGTCCCGCTGGCACTGGTTGCGCATCCTGCGTTTCCCGCAGCAAGCGTCGCCGAACTTCTGGCCCAGGCACGCGCCCGACCCGGAGCAATCGACTTCACCTCCACAGGCGTCGGCTCGGCCCAGCATCTGGCCATGGAATTTCTGATCGACCTCGGCGGCGTTCGAATGAACCATGTGCCACACAAGGCCATGGGTCAGGCACTGGCTGATGTGGTCGGCGGCACGATACCGGTCATGTTCTCGGGCATGTCCAATGTGATCGGCTTCGTTCGCGAGGGCAAACTCAAAATCCTGGGCGTCAGTTCGTCCAAACGTTCGCCCGCTGCGCCGCAGTGGCCCACCGTCGCCGAAAGCGGCCTGCCGGGCTACAGCTATGTGGCCTGGAACGGAATTGTGGTGCCAGCCGCCACACCCCCCGCCATCGTTCGCCGGCTGCATGAGGAAATCTCCCGCGCCATGAACGACCCGGCAGTACGGGAGAAATTGAGCACCCTCGGCTTCGAACTGGTTGGCGACGGTCCCGAGGTGTTCGGGCAACGGATTCGCGATGAAGTTGCGCGGCTGGGTCGGCTGGTTCGCGCAGCAGGCATCCAACCCAACTGATTCCGACATGACTGACGCTGTTGCCCAGACATCGCCCGACTACCTCGAACGGCTCGCGCGCTTCGTCGGCAGCACCCGCGCCGAGGACATTCCCGCAAGGGTGCTGGATCGGGCCCGACTGATCCTGGTTGATACCCTTGGCGTCATCGCTGCGGGCATGCGTACGCCAGAGCTTGTCGCCTTCTCGGACGCGCAGCTCGCAGCCAGCGCTCCCGGAAAAGCGTGGGTGATCGGGCGCGGCCGTCGCGCCAACCCGCAGGACGCAGCGCTCCTCAACGGGGTAGCCGGTGCATGGCACGACTTTGACGAAGGCAACACACTCGCAAACGGTCACCCGGGCATACAGGTGCTGCCCACTGCACTGGCAATCGGCCAGGAGCGGGAACTGCCCGGCCGGGAGGTGCTCGCCGCGTTCGCGCTTGCCTACGAAGTCGTGGCCCGGATCGGCATGGCCACGAAGGTCAAGCTGATCGTGAACCCCCATGGCACCTTCGGCGTCGTGGGCGCAGCACTGGTCGCAGCCCGGCTCTCCGGCTATCCGGTGGAACGCATGCGTGCGCTCGCAAGCCTCGCGGCCTCCACCTGCATGGCGACCAACCGCCACACCATGTTGGACGGGGCTACAGTAAGAAACTGGTATGCGGGCCACAGCAGCCTGATGGGACAAATGGCTGTTCGCCTTGCCTCGGCTGGCGTCACCGGCCCCTCGGATGGCGTGAACACCACCTTCAGCCTGGTGCTGGGCGATGGTTTCGACCGCGATGCCGCCGTGGCCGGATTGGGTGAACAGTGGCTGCTGCCCGATGGCTATCTGAAGCTCTACCCCACCGCACGCTATGTGCATTCGGCGATCGACGCGTGGCACGATGCCGCGAGCAAGCTGCCCCACCCTCCCTCGCCCGACGACATCGAACGAATCGATATCCAGGCCTACCGGCTCGCGGCGTTTCTCGCCAAGCAGCATCCTTCCGATTGGTTCGGCACACGCTTTTCCGTGCCGTTCGCCGTCGCAACCCTTGCTGCGGGCGGCCGCGCCGGACTTGCGGCATTTGACAACGAAGCGGTGGCAGATCCAGCCATTCGCGGGCTCTGCGCGCGCATTCACGTTACCGAAGAGCCGGCGTATACCGCGGCATATCCGGGCCTGCAACGCGTGAGCCTGCAGATGCGGCTTCGCGACGGTCGCGAGGTGCGGGGCGAGTGCCACATTACTTCGGGTGAGCCCAGTCGCCCAGTCAACCCCGTTGACCTTGATCGCAAGTTCGAGGATCTGACCGGGCCAATCTGGGGTGACCACCGCGCCCGACAGTTGCGAGATGCACTTCACGCAATTGATCGCTGCCCGAACGTCGCTCAGCTCGTTGCCTTCGATCCCTGATCGTTTGTCTGTCTTCAGGAGTGCCTCATGCGCTTACCGCAGTCCCCAGCCCCTCGCAACGCTCGCCGACCGCTGCTCGCTGCAGTCTTTGGCGCGCTGATCGCGATCAGCCCCACGGGGCACACGCAGCCGACAAGCTGGCCCTCGCAACCGATCCGGTTGATCGTCTCGCAGTCCGCCGGCGGCAGTATCGATATCGCTGCGCGATTACTCGCCCAGCGCCTGGCCGAGCCCCTGGGCGTCAATGTGCTGGTCGACAACCGCCCCGGCGCCAACGGACTGATCGCGGGCGAGGCAGGCGCGCGCGCAAGCGACGGCCATACCTTCCTGATGACCTCGCCCAGCACGCTCACCATCAATCAGCACGTCTACCGGAAGCTTCCCTACGACGTGCAGCGAGACTTCACACCGGTCACCCAGACCACCTCGATCGCCTTCATGCTGGCCGTCAATGTGGCAAGCCCATTCCGCAACACCGACGACCTGATTGCGGCCGCGCGCGCCCGCCCGGATGCGGTGCGTTATGCATCGGCGGGCATCGGCAACCAGAGCCATCTGGCGGCTGAACTCCTGGCTGGCGCAGCCGGCGTGAAACTGCTTCATGTGCCCTACAAGGGCGAGGCTCCTGCCATCACTGATCTGGTCGGTGGTCAGGTCGATTTCATCTTCGGCACCATGCCTGCCCTGCTCGCGCAGGTTCGTGCGGGCAAGCTGCGCGCACTGGCGGTGGCCCAGCCCACCCGCGCATCGGCTGCACCCGACGTTCCCACCGCACTGGAGCAGGGCCTGCGCAACGTCGAGGTCACCGGATGGACCGGCATTGTCGCGCCGGTGGCCACCCCTGCGAGTGCAATCACCCGTCTTCACGCTGAGGTGACACGAATTTTGCAAATTGCCGAGGTGCGCGACTCGCTTGCCCGAGCAGGCGCCGAACCCGTGGGCAGCAGCCCCGAGCAGTTTGGCGCCTTTATTCGCGCCGAGACCATCAAGTGGGGTGATGCCGTGCGCCGAGCCGGCATCGTTCCAGAGTGAGCTCGGGCACGCTGACGGTTGGCGGCCAGACGCTGTCAACCGTTGAAATCGCCCAGCGCCGGGCCGCTGCCGAGCGCTTTATCGAGCAAAGCGGCAGCGGCACCGCAGTGCGCGCGCTCGGCGAACTGCAACGCAGCCCCGACGGCTGGTTTGACCGACTGAGGGCACTCGCCACCAGCGACACCACACTCAAGGTGGCGTTGGGCGTTTTCATGGGCGTGATTGCGGCTGAAGCTGCACTCGCGGTGCTCAGAAGCGGCGCGCTCGACCGGCTGATCGCCGAGATCGATACCATACTCGCTGAACCGTTGAGCCCAGCATCGCCAGCCGATGCGGCGTCAGCGGGGCCCGTGCCCGAAGAGGGCCTCATCAGCTTGTTCGATACACCGATGGCCAGCGCCACACCGCCTTCGCCCACCGATCAGCTTGATGACGATCCCGATTTCGATCTGGGCTCTGTCATCGATGACCTGCTCAGCTAGTCGCAGTCTGACCTGACCGCGCCCGCTCAGGCGGGGTCCATCCCGTGTCGGCGGTGCAGTTCAGCATGCTCGGGGTGCGCGAGGAAGGCGAGCAACTCGGCGGCCGCGTCAGGACGCTCTGAATGCGCACCGACCGCACCGCTGAACACCGTGGTGATCTGCGCGGGCGGTGGCACCAGGCCCAACACATGAATGCCCTTGAGCGAAATGAGCTCGCTCAGTTGCTGAAACCCGATCTCGACCTGTCCCTCGGCAATCAGCTTTCCAACCGGTACGCCGGGCGGTGCCTGCACGATACGGCCAGCGATCTGCGGCATGATGCCCCAGCGCTCGAACACCTTGAGAAGATGCTGCCCACTTGGGCCGGTGGAGTAGCCCACCGACTTTGCGGCAAGGACGGTACTGCGCAGCGCGGATTCCGACGTGATGTCGGGGCGCTCTGCCCCCTCGCGAACCGCAGCAGCGACCTCAGCGCGCGCGAGCGGCACCACCGTTCCCGGAACCAGATACCCGGCTTCGGCCAGGCGCGACATCACGGCGTCGGCAAGCACCACCACATCAAATGCCTCGCCTGCCTCGACACGCCTCGCTGCATCCACGCCACCCACCGCCTCCAGATCGACTGCGGCGCTACGGCGCAGGCGATACAGGCCCGCCTGCTCGGCGAGCAGGAGCCGGGTGGCCATGGAGGAGATGATGGTGAGCGCGCGGGACATGACGAGCCTTTCGAAATCCGGACATGCCTCGACTTTACCAGCGCCGACGGTACCGCTGCGGCCCTACAATCAGGGTTCCGATTATTTGAGGCTGCCTCATGAAACTCACCGGACTGCGTGTGATCGACCTGTCGAATTTTCTCCCTGGCCCTTACCTCACGCTGGCCCTCGCCGACCATGGCGCCGATGTGATCAAGATCGAGATGCCGGGCGAGGGTGATCCCGCCAGGCATATCGGGTTGCGCGATGGCGAGCACACCGTCATGTTCAGAAACATCAATCGCGGCAAGAAAAGCATCGCCCTGGATCTCAAGAATCCGGCCGACCGCGATGCGCTGCTCGCGCTCTGCGACACCGCCGATGTCTTCATCGAAACCTTCCGGCCCGGGGTGGTTGATCGGCTGGGTCTCGATTACGCCACCATTGCCGCGCGCAATCCCCGCATCGTTTACTGCTCCATCTCCGCATTCGGGCAGACCGGCAGATGGCGCGACCGCCCTGCCCATGACCTTGCAACCGAAGCCATGGCCGGCGCCTCCAGCATTACCACCGGCGAAGACGGCAAGCCGGCCATTCCAGGGGTCGCGATCGCCGATATCGTGGGCGGCCTGCACGGACTGGCAGGTGTGCTGATGGCGCTCTACCGTCGCACGGTAAGCGGCCAGGGCGACTATGTCGACATCTCCATGCTCGACTCTGTCGTTTCGGCCTGCGTCAATGTGGTGGGGCCCACCTTCGCCGAGGGCCGTCAGCCGGTGAACCAGCATGAGCGCACCACGGGCGGATCGGCGTTCTACCGCTTCTACGAGTGCGGCGATGGCCGTCGGCTCACGCTGGCAGGCCAGGAGCCCAAATTTGTTCGCGCGCTGCTCGGCTACCTGAAGCGCGACGACCTGGTGCCCCTGGTGCTGAAGGGCCCCGGCCCCCACCAGCAGCCGGTCATGGCGTTTTTGGCAGAGGCGTTTCGAGCGCGCACGCTTGCCGAGTGGGAACCCATCCTCGATTCGCTGGACCTCTGCTGGGGGCCGGTGCGTACCCTGCCCGAGGCGTTCGCCGACCCCAACCTCGTGGAGCGCGGCATGCTGCTTCATGATCCGGCAGGCCGCCCGCATATCGGCTCGCCGATCCACTTCAGGAATGAGCCTGCACGCATCGGCTTCGACGTGCCCGCGCTGTCCCAGCACAAGGACGCACTGCTCGGCCCGGGGCACTGATCGCCGGGCGACAGACCCCAGGGGAAGCGGCCGTCAGCGCCCGGTCCAGCGGGCGGGCCGCTTTTCGCGAAATGCAAGCTGCCCCTCTGCCGCGTCTTCGGTGGCCGCAAGCAAGCCGATCTGGCCCTCCATGAAACGAAGGGCTTCCTCGAACGACATCGATTCGATAGCGTAGCTCGCATATTTGCCGCGCCGGATCGCAGTCGGTGACCGGGCGGCCAGCCGCGTCACCAGGTCGTTCACGGCGGAGTCAAGTTCCTCTCGGGGCACCACGCGGTTCACCAGGCCCAATTCGCGGGCGGTCCGCGCGTCCACCGGGTCACCGGTCAGGCAGAGCTCAAGCAGATGGCGCCGCGGCACGAGATGCTGGAGAACCGACATGACCTGCATGGGATAGACACCGACCTTCACTTCGGGCAGGCCAAACAAGGCGTGTTCGGCTGCAACGGCAAGGTCGCACATGGCAAGCAGCCCCATGCCGCCAGCCATGCAGGTGCCGTTGATTCGCCCGACGATGGGCACGTTGCAGTCGCGCGCAAGCCGGTACATCTCAGGCATGGGGAAGCGCGGCTCGGCGTAATCAAATTTGAATGACTGGCCGGTGGCCAGGTCAGCCCCCGCGCAAAACGCCTGATCCCCCACCGCAGTCAGCACGATCACGCGTAGCGACGGGTCATTGCGCGAACCACGAAACGACGCACTCAGCCCTTCGACCACGGCCGGGCTGATTGCGTTTCGCCGCTCGGGCCGGTTGATCGTGATGGTCATGACATCGCCGTCGCGACGAATCAGCAGGTCTTCGGACATTCTGCCCCCCTCGTTGATGGCCCGAGTATACGCACGCGACCGTCGGCACGGCGCACGCGCTCCGGTAAGATCGAACCACAACCAAAAGGAGACGTCTCATGCCCCGTTCCCGCTCAGCCGCCAAGCGCCGCAGCACGGTCCTGGCCCTTGCCGGTATTGGTTCACTGCCGTTTACCCAGACCGTGCGCGCCCAGTCCGAGAAGGTCACCCGATTCATTCTCCCCAATGCAACCGGGTCGGGCGTTGACACCATCACCCGTTCAGCCTCAGCCGCCCTCGGTCGCGCGCTGGGCTCGTCGGTGGTGGTCGAAAATCAGCCGGGTGCAGGCGGCATCGTTGGGCTGCAGGCGCTCTCGCGCACGGCGCCTGACGGGTATGCGCTGAGCGTGGTCTCGAACAATGTCGTGATTTTCCCAAGCGTGTACGCGAAGCTGCCCTTTGATGTGCTCGCCGACTTCGTGCCCATCACCGTCATCGGGTATACGCCGATCGTGGTGGTGGCCAGCAACAAGGTGCCGGCAAACGGTTCCCGGCAGTTCATCGAATGGCTGAAATCGCGAAATGGCGAGGCCACCGTTGCCTCTGCCGGCGCTGGCACCATCATTCATCTGGCCAACGAGATGTTCCTGAATGAATCCGGCACCCGCGCCCGGGCTGTGCACTACAAGGGCGTAGGTCCCATGCTCACCGACCTGCTGGGTGGCCATATCGACTTCTGCACCGCGGCGCTCCCAAGTGTTCAGGGCCACCTCAGGAACGGGCTCATCAAGGCGGTCGGCATCGGTACCGAAAAGCGGGTGGAGGCCGCCCCCGATATCCCCACCTTCGCCGAACAGGGCTTGCCCTCCTACATTGTCGAGGCGTGGTTTGGCGTGCTGGGGCCAAAGGGAATGAGCGAGGCTGACGTCAACCGGGTGCACAAGGCTTTCGTCACCGCTTTTTCCGAGCCCGAGGTGAAGGCCGCAATGGCCAAAGGGGGCAATGTCATCAACGTTCGCACCCCCGAGTTCGCCAAGCAGTATTTTGCGAGCGAAACCCGAAAATATGCCGACCTGGTGCAACGCGCCGGCATCGAGAAGCAATAAGCCCCTGCAGCCGCTGCCCTCCAGTGGCCTCTGGCATACTCGATTCAGACAGCATCACAAACAAGGAGACACGCATGATCACAAGAATGGCCAAGCTCGGCATGGCTGCGCTCGCCCTCGGACTCGCTTCACTCAGCAGCGCCCAGAATCTGTCCATCGGCACCGGTGGCACCGGCGGGGTCTACTACCCTCTTGGCGGAGGCCTCGCGGCAGCGCTATCCAAATATGTGTCCGGCATGCAGGCCACAGCGGAAGTCACGGGCGGATCAGTCGCCAATCTTCAGTTGATCGGCACCGGTAAGCCCTATATCGGTTTCACCATGGCAGACGCCACGCTTGACGCGCTGAAGGGAGACGACAAATTCAAGGGCAAGCCCGTCCCGGTCCGGACCCTTCTCGTGCTTTACCCAAATCGCATGCACGTGGTCACGGTCGAGGGCACGGGCATCACCAAAATGTCGGATCTCAAGGGTAGGCGCGTCTCGACCGGCTCGGGCGGCAGCGCGACCGAGGTCATGGCGTTTCGCCTGATCGAGGCGGCAGGCCTGGACAAGGACCGCGACTTGAAGCGGGAACGCCTTGGCGTGGCGGAATCAGTCGCCGCCCTGAAGGACCGAAAAATCGACGCGTTCTTCTGGGTGGGCGGACTGCCCACCGGAGCCGTCTCCGATCTCGCCAACACGCCCGGCACCAAGATAAAGATGATCGACCACGCCGATCTTGTCGACAAAATGAACCAGAAATACGGCAACCTCTACGTGAGCGACACCATCTCAAAGTCGGTCTACAAGGGAATGGAAACCGACAACCGCCAGGCAAGCGTCATGAACCTGCTGGTCGCTCACCGCGACCTTGACGAGCAGACAGCGTTTCGTATCGTTCAAACCATCTTCGACAAGCGCGAAGACCTGATCCGCGCCCACAAAGAGGCCGAGAACATCGTCCTCGAAAACCAGCGCGGCGAGGCGTCCCCTGTGCCCTGGCATCCGGGTGCGGTGAAGTTTCTCGCCACCAAGGGTCAGAAAATCGCACAGTAGCCTCGTCCCGGCGTTATCCGTAGGGGATAGCGCCGCGTCGTTGACACCAAGCCGCAGACGCCATGTCCTCCCCTTCCGTCGACCCGGGTCGAAACGCCGCGCCGCTCGAGCGCGTCAGCGCCGAGGCCATGGCGCGGGCCGAAGAGATGATCGAACTCGAGGAGGGGGCGACCAACCGGCTGAGCGGCATGCTGGCGCGTTTCGTCACGCTGGTCGCGGTGATCATGTCCCTGTTTCATCTCTACACCGCCTACGCAATCGTCAGGCCCGAGCATCTGCGGGCCACCCATCTCGCGTTCGTTCTGTTTCTTACTTTCCTGGTGTTCCCGGTTGCGCGGCGCTTTCGCAATCGGGTGATGTGGTGGGACTGGCTGCTCGCCGCCGGTGGCATTGCGGTAGCGGCCTGGCTGATCGCGGGCGGAGACGACTTTTTCGATCGGTCGATCGTCCCCGACGACTTGGACATTGTGTTTGGTGTGTTGATGATGGCCCTGATCCTCGAAGCCATGCGCCGAAGCGCGGGCTGGATCATGCCCTTCATCACGCTCTGCTTTGTCGCGTATGCATTCCTCGGGCCCTGGCTGCCCTCCCCCTGGACCCACAAGGGCTATGAACTGCCCCGACTGGTGGGGCACATGTACATGACGCTGGAAGGCGTGTTTGGCACCGCGCTGAGCGTGTCTTCCTCGCTCATCATCCTGTTCACCATCTACGGCGCGTTTCTGCAACATTCGGGAGCCGGGCGTTTTTATCTCGATTTCTCGTTCGCGGCCATGGGGGGCAAGCCCATTGGCGCGGGCCGTACCGTCACGCTCGCATCGTTTCTGCTGGGCGGTCCGTCGGGCTCCGGCGTCGCCACCACCGTCACGCTGGGGGCAGTCGCCGCCCCCATGCTCTCGCGAGTGGGCTACTCGAAAGACGCTGCAGGGGGGTTGCTGTCCGCAGGCGGGCTGGGGGCCATCATTTCACCGCCAGTCCTCGGTGCTGCAGCCTTCCTGATCGCAGAGTTTCTCAAGATCTCCTATCTCGACGTGCTGCTGATGGCAGCCATCCCAACCTGCCTGTACTACCTCACGCTTTTTCTGATGGTCGAGATCGATGTCAGAAAATTCGGCATGAAGGACACCGTATTCGAGAAGGTGGAGTCCGCCTGGTCGCTCTCGCGGCGCTACTGGTTCCACTTCCTTTCGCTGGTCTCCATCGTCGGCTTCATGCTGCTCGGGTTCTCTCCCGAACTGTCGGTGTTCTGGGCAACGGTGGTGTCGCTCTTCACCAGCCTGCTGCGCGCCGAGTGCGCGCTGCTCCCGCACGGAATCTTCACCGGCAAAGTGCCGATTGGGCGCGGACTGTGGGAGTCGGGCCTGCTTCGTGCGCTCGATGATGGCGCGCGATCGGTACTCAATGTAGCCGCAACCTGCGCCGGCGCCGGCATCATCGTGGGCGTGGTCACGCTCACCGGGCTGGGTCTCAAGTTCAGCTCGATCGTTCTTCAATATGCGGGCAACTCTCTGCTGCTGACGGCCATCTACACCGCGCTGATCGTCTGGATCGTGGGGCTGGCCGTGCCGGTCACCGCGTCCTACATCATCTGCGCGGTGATTGCCGCGCCGGCACTGATGGCGCTCAAGGTGCCCGACTTCGCAGCGCACATGTTCATCTTCTATTACGCGGTGCTGTCTGAAGTGTCGCCGCCCACCGCGCTCTCGCCCTTTGCCGCTGCCTCAATCACCGGAGGCGATCCCTATCGCACCACCCTGCAGTGCTGGAAATACACGCTCCCCGCGTTTCTGGTGCCCTTTATTTTCGTGCTCGATCCATCGGGGTCGATGCTGCTTCTGACCGGCTCCATGCGAACGCTGGCCGAAGCCGACTGGTTCGAGGTGGCGCGCGTCACCATCACCGCAGCGGCAGGCATTGCCGCGCTGGCGGGCGGATTTCAGGGCTGGTTATGGCTCAAGTGCCGAAGCTGGGAGCGCACCACGCTGTTCGTGGCCGGCGTTGCGCTGGTCTATCCTGCGCCCGCCAGCCACGCGTTGGGCTTCTCACTCTTTCTGCTTACGCTGGGCGCCCAACGGCTTCGCCTGCGAGCAGAACGCCGCGCCGCAGGCCCGCCAGACCGGATCAGCTGAAACACACAACGGCGCGACCGCGAACCCCGCCGTTGATCAGCGCCTCGCAGTGCGCAGGCAACTCGGCAAACGAAATACGGTGAACGATCTCGTCCAGCGCCTGAGGCCGCAGGTCGCCGGTCATGCGGCGCCATGCACTGCCGCGCGAGGCGACCGGGTGGTTCGCGTTCACCCCGGCCAGCGTCACGCTTCGCAGGATGAACGGATAGATGGACGTGGTGAACTGTTCGCCGGCCGCGTTTCCAAACGCCGCCACGATGCCGCGCTGTTTCATCGTGCGAAGGACGAAATCAAGCGGCGCGCCCCCTACGGCGTCAATCGACCCCGCCCACAACTGCTCATCCAGCGGTCGGGTGTGCTGCGCCTGAATGTCGCGCCCGACTGCACGTACGCATCCGATGCTTTTCAGGTACTCATGCTCGGATGTTTTACCGGTCATGCCCACCACCTGGTAACCAAGGCCTGCGAGCATGCTGATGGCGAAGCTTGAGCATCCGCCGGTGGCGCCGGTCACGATGATCTCGCCGTCTTCAGGACGTGTGCCGTGCTTCTCGATGGCTTCCACTGCAACTGCCGAGGTGTAGGCGGCAATGCCAAGCGCCACCACCGAGAAGGGGTCAAAGCCGTCGACCACGGGAAACACCTCGGAGGCCGGCGCGCGCACCACTTCGCTGTAGGCGCCATCGCGACTGATACCAAACTCGCGCCCGCCTTGAACCGTCACCAGGTCGCCGGCGCGGAAGCGGGCGTCGCTTGAAGACTCCACCACACCGGAGACTTCGATTCCAGGCGTACAGGGGAAACGCTTGAGCACGTTGCCTGCGCCCGTGACCGCCCGGGCATCCTTGTAGTTGACCGCAGCGAACCGGCTTCGGATCACCACCTCGCCCGGGGACAGGTCATCGACCCCCAACTCCACAACACGGCTGAAGCGATGGCCCGTGTCATCCCTAAATGTGCGGATTGCATTGAACCTCATCATTTATCTCCTGCAGAGGCGCGCTCCCGCGCCGGATTGTCAATCACTGCGCCTTGCGCGATCAGTCGCTCGACTTCCTCGGGCGTCAGACCAAAACCTTGAAGCACCTCACGCGAATGCTCACCGATAGAGGGTGGGGCATGGCGTACGCGCGACTGCGCGTTTCGGTCTCCGAGCAGGAAACCGGGGGACTGAAAGGTTGCACCCGACGGAAGCTGCATCGATACCGCAGCCCCCATGTGCTGGAACTGTTCGGATTGGGTCACCCAGGCGTAATCTGCAACGGGCGCGCACATGATGTCGCCCGCCTCGAGTAGAGGAATCCATTGCGCGGTTGGGCGCGCAACGAGTTTCTCCTCGATGAGAACGCGAAGCTCGCTGCGATGTCGGACCCGCGCGTCGTTATCGGCAAACCGGGGGTCCCGTTCGACCCCCTCGCCCAACCCGAGCATCTGGCATAACGACCGCCAGCGCGGTGGCTGGTAGGCAGCCAGCATGATCCAGCCATCCGCCGTCCGGTAGGCTTCGTTCGGCGCTGCATAGGGAGCGGCGCTACCGATTCGACGGGGCAGCTCGCCGCTTGCGAGATACGACGCGATGCCGGTCTGCTGCAACATCAGGCCGGCTGCATACATGCTGACGTCAAGGTACTGGCCGCATCCAGAACGTTCTCTTGCCTGAAGTGCGCCCAGCACCGCAACCGTGCCAAGAAACCCGGTGGTCATGTCCACGGCCGGGACCTGCACCTTGCATGGTTCAGCTCCCTCCACGCCAATCTGACTCATGAGACCTGAAAGCGCCTGAACCACGCCGTCGACACCCGGACGGTCGGCCCAGGGGCCGTCCTGTCCATAGGCGGTCACCGCACACCATATGAGCCTGGGATTGAGCGCCGACAACACCGGCCAGCCCACGCCGAGACGGCTCATCACGCCAGGCCGAAAACTCTCGATCAACACATCGGCCGAAGCCGCCATGCGATGAACCGTGGCGACTGCCTCCGGCTTCTTGAGATCGAGGCAAAGCCCTTTCTTGTTGCGGTTGAAGCTGAGGGCGACGACTGAGTCACCGCTCAGCCAGGGCGGGCCGATCAACCGCCCCAGGTCGCCGCCGGGGGCCTCGATCTTGGTGACGTCTGCCCCCATGTCTCCCATCAGCATGCCGATGGTAGGCCCGGCTCCGATCTGAGAAAAATCGAGAACCCTGATCCCTGCGAGCGCCTGACCTAGCGACATGATCCGCCTATTCGATCCGGATGCCGGTATCGCGCCCGATTGCCTGCCAGCGCCGAACATCGTCGCGAATCATCGCCTGCAATGCGGCAGGGCCCACGAAGCCAGGCTGAAAGCCCTGGTTCACCATCCGATCGCGCGTGTCGGGCGACTCGACGATCCGGCGCAGCTCGCCCGCCAGCCGATCGACGGCTTCAGCGGGCGTTCCGGCTGGCGCGAGGATTGAATACCAGAGCGGCACGTCGTAGCCGGGAACGCCCGACTCCGCCACCGTGGGCACCTCGGGCATCAAGGGCGAGCGCTGCGCTGGGGCCACCGCGATCGCGCGCAGCTTGCCCGCACGGACATGCTGGGCGACCGAAGCCAGGGTGGCAAACGCAGCCTGTACCTGCCCACCCAGCAGATCGGCGACCGCAGGCCCCGTCCCCTTGTAGGGCACATGCGTGACTTCGATCTTCGCAAGCTTGTTGAGGAGTTCGAAGGCGAGATGCTGGGGCGTACCGTTACCGGGCGTAGCGTGGTTGAGTCGGGCAGGCTGACTGCGCGCGAGGGCGATCAGTTCGCCGACATTGTTCACCGGCACCGAGGGGTGAACCACCAGCAGCATGGGCACCGATGCAACAAGCGCGACGGGCGAAAAATTCCGCTCGATATCGAACGGCAACTTCTGTCCGAGGCCCGGATTGATCGTGACCTGGTTCGAGGCAATGACGATGGTGTAGCCGTCGGCCGGCGAGCGAGCCGCCTGATCAGTGCCCAGGTTGCCGCCGGCACCCGGACGGTTGTCGATCACGACCGGCCTGCCGAGCGCCTCGGCCATTTTTGGGCCCAGCATCCTCGCAAGAATATCGTTGCCACCACCCGGCGGAAACGGCACGATGAACCGGATCTCACGGCTGGGATATCCGCTCACGGCACTCTGCGCCGCTGCACCCGCAGCGCTTGTCAAACCGGCGATTGCCGCGAGGGCTTTGAGTTGCAGGCGTCGCGCGTGACTGGTCATCCTGGACTCCCATGTGGGGCGTTGAGTTCGGGGGTCGGTGCGCATCCCGACTCAGCGCCGGGATTGCTCTTGACCGAGGCGCGATGCTAAACGATTACCGCCACCCCAAGCGGTCGCGCGTCTCGCTCGCGACCATTTTGCCAAGCGAACCGGTCACGGCTACCCGGCCGCCTGGCGTTCCAGCCAGCGATTGGTCAGGCGCTCGAGGGCGTGGTCATAAGCGGCCTCCACCTCGGATGCCGCCGTGGCGGTCAGGCTCATGTCCTTCAGCAATCCGTCCTGGAGACCATAGACCCAGCCGTGCACCACCAACGTCTGTCCGCGCTGCCAGGCATCGCGAACAATGGTGGTTCGGCACACATTTCTCGCCTGTTCGAGCACATTCAGCTCGACCAGTGCGTTGATGCGGAAACGTTCCTCCAGCGACTCGAGAAAATCGCGATGCGTGTCGCGAACATCCTGTACGTGGCGAAGCCAGTTGTCGACCAATCCGGCGCGCTGATCCTCGAGCGCGGCACGCACGCCTCCGCAATTGCTGTGTCCCACCACGATGATGTGCTCGACCCCCAGCACGTCGACGGCATACTGCACCACGCTCAGTGCATTCAGGTCCGAGTGGACGAGCAGGTTTGCCACATTCCGGTGGACAAACATTTCGCCGGGCAGCAGATCGACCAGTTCATTGGCGGGAACCCGGCTGTCGGCACAGCCCAGCCACATATACCGTGGGCGTTGCTGTGCGAGGAGTCCGGTGAAAAAGCCCGGGCGGCTCGCCTCCACGCGGGCCGCCCATTCACGATTGCGCTCGAAAAGCGCTGACAGGTCACGGGTCATGAGCGCGGAGTATATCGGCGCCACGCCCGAATGACCCGAAGCGCCACCCGCCAAGCGGCGAGAGCTCCACGGGGGCGGCTACAATCCGCGCTTCCTCCGGAAGCTCACCATGATCCCATCCCTGCATGCCGCCGCGACACGCGGCAGTCCGGCTACGTTGCCGCACCCTGCTGCACCAATGTCCCGCGCTGGCCTGGCCCTGGCTTTTGTACTCTGTGCCTTCCTTGGCGCCTGTGGCCCATCGGCCCCCGCAGGGCCCGCTGCTTCCGGCGCAGCGCCGGCCGCTGCGCCTCCTCCGCCGCCAGCGGTGGGGGTTGTCAAGGTCGCCTTGGGTGAAGTGGCGTTGGTCGAGGAACTGCCGGGACGGGTTGAAGCCTCGCGGGTGGCGCAGGTCCGGGCCCGTGCCGCGGGAATCGTTCAACAGAGGATGTTCCGTGAGGGCGCCGACGTAAAGGCCGGGCAGGTGCTGTTCCGGATCGACCCCGCACCCTATGAGGCGGCCCTGGCGAGCGCGCAGGCCACACTCGCGCGAGCTCAGGCGAATCTCTCCCAGGCAAGCGCTCTCGCCGAGCGTTATCGCCCACTGGTTGCGGCCAACGCGGTATCAAAGCAGGACTTTGCCAACGCGGTCGCCGCGCAAAAACAGGCTGAAGCAGAGGTCCTGGCCGGCCAGGCCGCAGTTCAAACCGCCACCATCAACCTGGGCTACACCACAGTTACCGCGCCCATCTCGGGGCGGATCGGTCGAGCCCTGGTGACCGAGGGTGCGTTGGTAGGTCAGGGGGAGGCTACCCCGCTGGCCATCATTCAGCAGATCGAACCGGTTTATGTGAATTTCACGCAGTCGGCCAACGAGGCCCTGCGCCTGCGGCGCGACTTTGAGCAGGGACGACTCCTGCGCAGCACGGGGAACGAGGCGGCATTGATTCGCGTGGTGCTCGATGGGGGAACCGTTCATCCGCAAGCCGGGCGGCTGCTGTTCTCGGATCTGACGGTGGACGCGACCAGCGGGCAAGTCACCCTGCGCGCCGAGGTGCCGAACCCGGGCGGCGCCCTGCTGCCCGGTCTTTACGTCCGCGTGCGTATCGAGCAGGCCAAGGCGGCGCGCGCGATGCTGCTGCCTCAGCAGGCGGTCTCGCGCGCAAGCCAGGGTGATACGGTGATGGTGGTTGATGCCTCTGGAAAGATCTCGGTGCGGCCGGTGCGGGTGGGCGGTGCCAGCGGCGGCAATTGGCTGATTCTTGACGGACTGAATGATGGCGAGCAGGTGATCGTAGACGGATTCCAGAAGATCCGCCCGAACCAGCCTGTACGACCCGTACCCTGGACGCCGCCCGCGCCACCGGCAGCGCCGCCGGCCGCGCCGCGAAGCTGAGGACGCTTCATGCCACGCTTCTTCATTGACCGGCCGATTTTCGCCTGGGTAGTGTCTCTCTTCATCATCGTGGCCGGGCTGGTTGCCATCCGCCTGCTGCCCATCGCGCAGTACCCGCCGGTTGCACCGCCAACCATCGTGGTCACCGCAACCTACCCCGGAGCGTCGGCGCAAACGCTGGAGCAGGCGGTCATCAGTGTGATCGAGCAGGAGATCAACGGCTCGCCCGGCATGATCTACATGGAATCGATCGCACAGTCGAACGGCGTGGGCTCGATTTCAATCAGCTTCCAGCCGGGCACCAACCCGGACCTCGCCCAGGTCGACGTTCAGAACCGGCTGTCGCGGGCGACTCCCCGGCTGCCGCAGGTGGTCACGCAACAGGGCGTACGAGTCGAAAAGGCGCGCAGCAACTTTTTGCTGTTTGCCATCCTCACCTCGTCTGACGGATCGTTCACACCGGTACAGCTTGGCGACTTTGCGTCGCGCAACGTGCTGCCCGAGATTCAACGCATCCCCGGCGTCGGCCAGGCGCAGTTGTTTGGCACCGAGCAGGCAATGCGAATCTGGCTCGACCCACAGAAGCTCGCGAGCTTCAACCTGTCGGCGGCCGACGTTGCAGCCGCCATCCGTCAGCAGAATGCTCAGGTCTCGTCAGGCGCAATCGGCGAGTCACCGCAGGTCGCGGGTCAATCGATGACAGCCACGGTGGTGGTGGGTGGCCAGCTCGCGACCGTTGACGAGTTTGCCAATATCGTTCTGCGCGCCGGCACCGACGGATCGACGGTACGGCTGCGCGATGTGGCACGGGTGGAGCTCAACGCCCAGAGCTTTGCCACCGCCGCCCGGCTGAACGGCCAGCCGTCCACCGGAATCGGCGTTCAGCTGTCGCCGACCGGCAATGCGCTGGGCACGGCTGACGCGGTGCGGGCCCGCATGGCCGAGCTTGCCGCCTATTTCCCGCCCGGCATGAAATGGGAGATTCCCTACGACAGTTCACGCTTCATCCGGATCTCAATCTCCCAGGTCGTTCAAACCCTGTTCGAAGCGATCGTGCTCGTGTTCCTTGTCATGTTTCTGTTCCTGCAGAACTGGCGCTACACGCTGATTCCCACCCTCGTGGTGCCGATCGCGCTGTTGGGCTGTTTTGCCACGCTACTCAGCCTTGGCTATTCGATCAACGTGCTGACCATGTTCGGCATGGTGCTGGTCATCGGCATCGTGGTGGACGATGCCATCGTCGTGGTAGAAAACGTCGAGCGCATCATGACCGAGGAGGGCCTACCCCCCAGGGAAGCCACACGAAAGGCGATGGACCAGATCCAGGGAGCGGTCATCGGCATGACGCTGGTCCTCATTTCGGTCTTCACACCACTCGCTTTCTTTCCCGGGTCAGTCGGCAATATTTACCGGCAATTTTCCGTGGTGATGGTCACCTCGATCGCATTCTCGGCGCTCATGGCGCTCTCGCTCACGCCGGCGCTGTGCGCCACGCTGCTGAAACCGGTTGCGAAGGGACATCATCTGGCGAGCCGCGGTCCGTTTGGCTGGTTCAATCGAGGGTTTCTCGCCACCACAAACGGCTATCAGGCGCTGGTGAGCCGGATGGTGCGGCGCGCCGCATGGTATCTGGTGCTCTATGGTGCAATTGTGGGTGCCGCAGCCTGGTTTTATCAGAAGCTGCCGACGTCCTTTCTGCCTTCCGAGGACCAGGGCAGCCTGCTGGTGAGCATTCAGCTGCCACCGGGCGCCACGGTGGAGCGCACACGCGCCGTCATGGAACAGGTGGAAGGATTCATGCTGAAGCAGCCCGAGGTACGCAGCATCGTTGGCGTACTCGGTTTTTCGTTCTCCGGGCAGGGGCAGAACGCTGCGCTTGCGTTCGTCACGCTCACCGACTGGAAGGAGCGACTCGCCCCCGAGCAGTCCGCGCAGGCGCTCGCCGGACGGGCATTCCGCGCACTGATGGGCGTGCGTGATGCGTTCATCTTTCCGCTCAGCCCCCCGCCCATTCCCGAGCTGGGTGCGGCCACGGGCTTCAGCTTCCGCCTTCAGGATCGGGGCGGCAACGGTCGCGAGGCGCTGCTCGCCGCACGTAACCAGATGCTGGGCATGGCAGCGCAAAGCCCCGTGCTCACGCAGGTTCGACCGGACGGGCTGGAAGACGCGCCTCAGTTGCAGGTGGACATCGATCGCGATCGGGCCAACGCTTTGGGTGTTTCCTTTGATGCGGTCAACAGCATCCTGTCGACCGCGCTGGGTTCGGCCTACATCAACGATTTCCCCAATCGTGGCCGTATGCAACGAGTGGTTGTACAGGCGGACGCACCTGCGCGCATGCAGCCCGAAGACCTGATGAAGCTCAACGTGGTGAACAGCCAGGGCAAGGCGGTGCCGCTGTCTGCCTTCGCAAGCACCCGGTGGGTGAGCGGCGCCGCGCAAACGGTTCGCTACAACGGCTACCCGTCCATGCGAATCTCCGGCGCGCCGGCAGCCGGTTACAGCACCGGCGCAGCCATCGCCGAGATGGAACGACTTGCCGCGCAATTGCCTCCCGGATTCGGCTACGAGTGGACAGGACAGTCGCGCGAGGAAAAGCTCGCCGGCTCGCAGGCCATGATTGTTTATGCGTTCGCAATCCTGGCGGTTTTCCTGGTGCTGGCCGCGCTTTACGAGAGCTGGTCGATTCCGGTTTCGGTCATTCTGGTGGTGCCGTTGGGCGTGCTGGGCGTGCTGGTGGCCACCCTGCTTCGCGACTATGCCAACGACATCTACTTCCAGGTCGGGCTCGTGACCATCATCGGCATCTCGGCCAAGAATGCGATCCTGATCGTCGAGTTCGCCAAAGACCTCCAGGAGCAGGGACGTTCGGTCGTGCAGTCGGCCATCGAGGCCGCGCGACTGCGTTTCCGGCCCATCATCATGACCTCGCTCGCATTCGGGCTCGGCGTGCTGCCGCTTGCGAAAGCGATCGGCGCCGGATCGGCGAGTCAGCGCGCGATCGGCACCGGCGTGCTGGGCGGCATGGTGACCGGCACCATTCTCGCGGTCGTCTTCGTACCGGTATTTTTCGTGGTGATCCGAAGCATGTTCAAAGGCAAGCGCCATCCGGCGCCCGATTCCCCGGTACCGCCGCCAGGAGGCTCGGCATGAACGTCCTGTTCGCTCCACCCGCTGGTCGATTGCCCGGACACCAGGGGTTGCGGCGCACATCGCCCTCGCACTGCATCGCCCGGGTCGCACTTCTTTTCCTGGCGGCACTGATCACCGCGGGGTGCGCAAGCCCGCTCGCGCCCTATAAGCGGCCCGCCGCACCGGTTGCTGCGCGGTACGCCGACCCTTCCACCACTCAAGCCGCCGAGCCCGACGGGCGCCCGGCAGCGCGCCTCGGCTGGCGCAACTATTTCCCCGACCCCGCCCTCCAGCAACTCATCGAGACAGCGCTCGCCGGCAATCGGGACCTGCAAATCGCCATGCTCGCAATCGAGCAGGCGATCGCGCAACTTGACCTGCGCGAGGCGGATCGCATGCCCACGGTGGGGGTCGGCATCGCCGGGTCATCAGCCCAACAGCCCAACGGCACCACGCTTCGCAGCGTCAACAGCGGGCTTCAGCTTTCGGCATGGGAAATCGATTTCTTCGGGCGCCTCGCGCGCCTGAGCGATGCAGCACGAGCGCAGGTCCTGGCCTCGGAAGAATCCGCTCATGCAGCGCGTCTTGCGCTGGTCGCCGCGGTCGCATCCGCATGGCTCAACCTGATCGCTGACGAAGAACAGCTTGCCCTGACCAACCAGACGCTGGAAACGCGCCTCGAGTCGCTGCGCCTGACTCGCCTTCGCTTCGACAATGGTGCAGCCTCAGAGCTTGACTTCCGTCTCGCGCAATCGCTCACCGAAGGCGCCCGCGCGGTGCGCGCCCAGCAGGAACGGCAGCGTTCGCTCGATCGCAACGCGCTTGGTCTGCTGATCGGCAGCCCTGGTGCCTCGCCGCCCGTGCTCGCCACCCTCCGGCTTGCCGACATTGCCCTGACACCGCTGCCCGCGGGGCTGCCGTCCGATCTGCTCACTGCCCGCCCGGATATCCGGGCGGCAGAGCAGCAACTGATTGCTGCGAACGCCAATATCGAGGCTGCGCGCCTGGCCTTTCTGCCGCGCATCACGCTCACCGCAGCATTCGGGTCGGTGAGCCGAGACCTGGCGGGCCTGTTCGCGGGCGGCAGCTGGGGCTTCACGGCTGCGCCAGCCCTGCTTCAGCCCATCTTTTCCGGTGGGCGATACGAGTCGACCCTCCGCTCAACCGAGGCGGCACGCAATATCGCGCTTGCACAATACGAACGCGCCATCCAGACCGCGTTTCGCGAGGTGGCCGACGCGCTGGCCGGCAGGCAGACGCTGGTTGACCAATTGGACGCCCAGAATGGTGTGGCCGACGCCGAGGCGGCGAGGCTGGAACTTGCGCGGCTACGTTACGAAAACGGGATTGCGAGTTATCTCGACCTGCTGGACGCGCAGCGCTCGCTCTTTACCGCCCGCCAGGCAGTCATTCAAACCCGGCTACAACTGCTTCAGAACCAGGTTCTGCTCTATCGCGCACTCGGCGGCGGCGGACTCGAACGCTCCTGAGCGGCTGCGCTTGCCAGACGCGTCTGAAAGCGTGGCCAGACTTCCGGATTGACCGCTCGGGGTGCAGCGTCGCCCGCCAGCACCTGGGCCAGCTGATCCGCCGCCCACAGGGCGATGCGCGCCCGCGCCTCGGTGGTCACGCCAGCCGTGTGGTAAGTCGCCACCACTGCCTCGTGCTGAAGAAGCGGATCGTCGAGCGGCGGCGGTTCCTGCTCCCATACGTCCAATCCAGCGGCCCGAATCTGACCCGACTGCAAGGCCGCGAGCAGCGCACGCTGATCATGAATGCCGCCTCGCGCGGTGCTCACGAAGTAGGCGCCGCGCTTCATTCTTGCAAACGCCGCTTCGTTCATCATCCCCAGCGTGCCAGCGTCTCTTGGGCAGTGTACCGACACGATATCGGCACGCCGCAGCAATGCGTCAAGGTCCACGGGCTCGGCTCCGCGTCGACGGATCTCCTCCTGATCAACGAGCGGGTCGCAGGCAATCACCGTCATGCCAAAAGCCGCCGCCAGCCGGGCCACGGTGCGCCCCACATGACCGATGCCGATCAGACCCAGCGTCTTGCCGGAAATCTCTTCGCCCATCAGGTCCTCGCGTGAAAACCCACGCTCGCGACGCAGGCGCCGATCCGAGAGCGAGAGACGGTGAGTGATGTCGATGATGAGCCCCAGCGTGGCTTCGGCCACCGACTGTGCATTCGCCCCCGCCTGATTCAGCACCAGCACTCCCGCACGCGTGCAGGCTTCCACATCCACCGTGTCATACCCTGCCCCGCCTGAAGACACACAGAGAAGTTGCGGGCAACGCGCGAGCAACTCGGCATTCGCGTGATAGGACACCGGCAATTCATCCCGCGCCGCCGAGATCTGATAGGCATGCGCGCGCGACAGCAGGCGCCAGGCGTGTTCCGGGCTGCCATCACGATCAAACTGCTCGACCAGAAGACCCGGTTCACGCGCCAGGCGCTCGGTAAATGCGGAATGCAGCTTTTGATTGGTTCGAACAATCCGGAACATGGGGCGCTCGCGTACGGGTCCAAGACGCGAAGGATGATAACCGCGGACATGGGCCTGGCCTAGCCAGGCGGCGACTCGTCAATCCGTTTACGCGCCCAGAGCCCGGGGAACCAATAAATCCAGAGCCCGGTAATGGCAATTCCAGCAACAGCGCCCGCCACCACTGCAGGCACCGCGCCCACAAGGTGGGCCAACGCGCCGCAGCGAAAATCACCCAGCTGATTCGACGCCGTGACAGCGATCGAATTGAAAGCAGAGACCCGACCGCGCATGGCGTCGGGGGTATCGATCTGGACCATGGTCTGGCGAATCACCACGCTCACCATGTCTGCTGCGCCGCTGATCGCCAAGGCAACAAGCGAAAGCCAGAGATCCCGCGAGAGTCCGAACACCGCCAGCGAAAGCGAAAACACCGCAACGCTGGCAAACATGATCCGTCCGGTATGACGTTCAAAGCGCCAGCGTGCAATCAGAAAACTGATGGCCACCGCCCCCACCGCCGGTGCCGAGCGCAGCAGGCCCAGCCCCCAGCTGTCGGCTTCCAACACATCCTTCGCAAACACGGGTAGCAGCCCGCTCACACTTGCGAGCATCACGACAAACAAGTCGAGTGTGATGGACCCGAGAAGTCCGGGTCGCTGCCAGATAAACACCGCACCACCAAACAGATCGGAGATCGAGCGCGGCCGCGGCGCGGGCGGGGTGTAGTCATAACGAATCCTGACGTGAAACACCCAGCCCGCCACGCACACCAGGGTGCACAGTGCGTAGACGTGAACCGCACCTGCAATCAGAACCAGCCCCGCGAGCGCCGGCGCCACGATAAAGACAGCCTGGGAGCCCGCGCTGGACAGCGCGACCGCCCTCGCAAGCAGGCGCGGCGCCACCAGCACGCTTGGAAGCGACTGCTGGGCGCTCATCTGAAACGGGCGCACCAGCCCCAGCAGCGCACAAACCGTGAGAAGGAGCGGCACGCTTACCGCGTTGGCCAGCGCCGCCAGCCACAACATGACCGCCATCGCGCTCATCGCGATCATGACCCCGATCAGGATCAAGCGGCGATCAATTCGGTCGGCCAGATCGCCCGCGAGCAGGAACGAGAGCAGAGAGGGAAGAAACTGCACCAGTCCGGCGACACCGAGCCACCAGGCGCTCGATGTGAGTTCATAGATTTCCCATCCGATGACCAGCGCGAAGATCTGGTTGGCAGCGGTGGCAGCAAGACGCCCCAGCCAGAAGTTTCGAAAGGCAGGGATCGCGAGGAGACGGTCTTCGTTCATCAGAGCGCGCATTATCGCCCCGCGCCCGAACGGTTGCCTGGCGATGAGCCCCCGTTTACGCCCCAAAATCAAAATAATATATAGTTTTGTTACGTCAGCTTTTGATACCAAATAGGCATTAAATTATGAATTTGCAGCAACTGCGCTATGTTCGGGAAACCGTTCGGCGCAAGCTCAACCTCACCGACGCCGCCCGTGCGCTGCACACTTCGCAGCCGGGCGTGTCCAAGCAGATCCGCGAGTTCGAGGAGGAGCTTGGCGTCGACATCTTCGAGCGACACGGTCGCCGGTTTGTGGCGCTGACCCCGCCCGGGCAGGAGCTGATTGGGATCATTGACCGGATACTGCTCGAAATCGACAACCTGCGAAGAGTGGGTGAAAACTATGCTGCAGGCGACTCCGGGCGATTGACGATCGCCACCACACATACTCAGGCGCGCTATGCCTTGCCGCCAGTCATCGCCGCATTTCGCGAGCGCTACCCGAAGGTCAGGCTCTCGCTGCAGCAGGGCAACCCGTCTGCGGTTGCGCGATGGGTCTTGAGCGGCGAGGCGGACATCGGCATCGCCACCGAGTCGCTGGATCACTTCGACGATCTGGTGGCGCTCCCTGCATACACCTGGACGCACTCGGTCGTGGTGCCGCCCGATCATCCCCTGGCGCGTGAAAAAGCACCGACCCTGGAGGCGATCGCGACCTATCCGGTCGTCACCTACAGCAAGGAATTCACCGGACGCAGCCATATAGACCGCGCGTTCGCCGACCGCGGTCTGTCACCCGATATCGTGCTGACCGCGATTGATTCAGACGTGATCAAGACTTATGTGGAACTGGGCCTGGGCGTGGGGATCATCGCCTCGGTCGCTTTTGATCCTGAGCGCGACCGTCAGCTGAAATGCTTCGGCGCCGCCGGACTGTTCCCGATCAACACCACCCGTGTTGCCGTTCGGCGGGGCGCTTATTTACGCGATTTCACGTTTGCGTTCATCGAGTCATTTGCGCCCGAGTTGGTCCGCGAACGGGTGATCGAGGCGATGGCTGATCGGCAGACGCCAGACGCGGCATCCCAGCATTGAACATGGCCCCTCAAGCGTTAAGATCCCGACATGATTGACGCTGCCTTCGATTCGCTGGTCAACCAGCGGCTGAACCTGGTGCTGTCCAGCGACCGCCCGCTTGCGGTCCAGCATTCGGCAATCCGGTTGCTGCGCCGCCTGCATGACACGCCGACGGTCCGGGTCGCGGCCGATGCACCGCTTGACCCAACCGAACTCATCGAGCATGTGAACCGGATCGTGGCAGGGCTTTCCATTCGCGAGGCAACCGACACGACCACTGGTGTCGAGCGGCTGGCCGTACTGCCTGTACGGGTGACCGCCGAGCGGGCGCCCGACTCGATCCAGCTCCTGGTCAGATTGTGCCGCGCGCTGCCGGGCTCGGGGCTTCGGCTGCTCCTCATCATCGAGCACCCACCGGCGTTGAATGCCTGCCTGGCAGCGCTTGGGGCGGCTGCCTTCCATTGGGATATTCGCCCGGCCGCGGCGGCAGACGACGTTCCTTCGGCGCCGCCCGGCGACACACCAACCCGCACACAGCGCGACGAGCCTGTTGCTGGCACCCCGGCAGCCCGCGAACCCGAGCCACGCGGGAACGCCGAGTATCCCCCCGCGTCCGGCCAGGCCCCCACCGCTTCCATGCCAGCTCCAGCACAGCCTGTACCGACTCCCGGGGTGTTGGCGAGAGTCATCGATTCAGCTGCCAACCGTCCGCTTCGCTTTGCCCTGTGGGTAGTGGGTATTCCAGGGCTTTTGATCGCAGGCGCCCTTGCGATCGGTTCCGCGCTGCAGCCTGCACGTTCGCCGGCATCGGGGGGCGCGGCACCGCCTGTCGCATCGTCGGCTTCGGCGCAGCGGAGTACTGCTGCGAAGTCGGCCAATGGAACGCCAAAAGCCGAGGAAGCGGCCGGGGGCAAAGCGCCGCCCGTCGTCGCGGCGGCTTCGTCGTCCCCGGCTGCGACACCGTCGCCCGTCCAGGCGTCGCCATCCGCGGCTGCACC
>RFXC01000101.1 GCA_009921765.1 Betaproteobacteria bacterium
TCGATGGCAAGCCGGTGGTGGCCTGGGTCCAGGTCGGGGCCGCCCCGGCTGTGGCCGCCCGACCCAGCCAGATCGAGGGCGCTGTGGTGCCGAACTCGGCCGGCCCTGACACCGCCAGCATGACGCGGCCGTCGGCGGTCGACGCGACGTCGGTCCAGTTGGCGTTTGGCAATCCGCTCACATCGCGCCAGTTGCGCATCTGCGCATCCGAGATGCGAACCACACCGGTTGTATTTCTCCAACCCTTGTCGGTGGGGCTGTTGACATACTGCTCGCGGATCGCGCGATCGGACGCCATCACGCGACCGTCTGCCAGCATGAGCACGTCGGTGTATGAATCAGTCGGCGCACCGGCATCAGCCCAGGTCACGCCACCGTTGGCTGAGGCGAGCAGCCCACCGCCGGTCACCGCCGCAACAATCTTCTGGCCATCAGCCGAGATCGCAACCGCGCTGTACTGTCGGTCCTTGGGCGCCGCGGATTCGGTCCAGGTCGTGCCACCATCGGTGGACAGCCAGATGCCGCCCGGGGAACTGGCGAAGAGCGCCGTGCTGGGCGATGCCACCGCAACTTGGCGGTTACCCGCCACCGCCACATCGCGCCAGCCGCGTACCTGATCCAGTGTGAGGCTTGCGGTGATGGTGGCCTGGGCAGTGTTGATGAAGGCGCCATAGGCCACCTCGACTGACAACGGCCGGCTCGCCTCCTTGCTCGTGTAGTTGTAGGTGATCCGCCCTGGCGTGGTGAAGAACGCATTCAGATCGGCGAGCGTGCCGCTGAAGGTACGTTCGGTGTCGCTGCCGCCCACCGTGACGCGATCAGCAGTCTTGGCGCTAACGGCCCCGTCGGGCACGCGCAGCGTCACGGTCAGCTGGCGGTCGGCTGGGCCATCAAATGCGAAGGGGGTGCCGCGGAACAGCAGATTGGCAGGGCCGCCACGCGTGGCGGTAAAGCCCGCCGGGATCGAAACCGTCGGCGCGCCGACGACCGGACCGGTAAAGGCCGCGAGTTCGGCCGGGATGACGCCGGAGAAATCGAGGATTGAGGCTTCATCGCCTTTTTCGATCATCCGGTTTGCACCCAGCGACCCGATGAACACATAGCGATCCACGCCATCACCACCGGTCAGGCGATTACTCCCCTCGAGCGCAAACAACACATCGTTACCCTTGCCACCCGTGAGCGTATTGCTGCCCGGGCCTGCGATCAACAGATCATTGCCTGCGCCGCCAGTAAGCGAGTCATTGCCGGCACCGCCGATCAGCGTGACCGGCGCCGTGCTGCTTTCCACCGCCTTCAGCGTGTTGTGGCCTTCCTCGTCAAACGCCATGCCGCCAGCCTGACCGAGAATGATGGTGTCATCCCCGCCACCGCCCTTGGCAAACACGGTCACATCGCTCAGACGCGAGGCATCGAAGCTGTCGTTACCCTGGCCCAGGTCAACCTCGATACGCTTGACGCCGGTGAATTCACGATAAAACTTGCCGGCAAATTCCACCTGCACCTTGCCGCCCGAGCCGCTCAGCTTCCAGATTTCGCCTGAGTCGGTGGTGTCGATGTAGGTGCGGTCAGCCGCGCGCGGGCCCGAGAACAGCGTAAGTACGCCGTTGCTCACACTGCCAAAGCGCGGCTGGATGGTGGGTGCATCGTAGGACAGTTCGAGCAGCTTCAGGTTGAACAACCGTGCCTGCGCGGACACCTGGAAGGGCGGAATACCGACCTTCCCGTAGACCTTGCCTGTGACGCCGAGTTCCGCATCGAGATCGAACAGGTTGAGCGGGCCGAGGTTCTCGTACATCAGCATCGTAAGAAGCTCGGAGGCGCGAATCTTGCCGTCGCCCGTGAACTCGGCAAGCGTCACCTGCCCGTTGGCATCACGCTTGACGTTGGCATAGCGGATATCGTTCAGATCGGCATCAATTCCGACTGTGAGTGAGCCACCCAGCCCGAGTTCGGCAACGCCACCCAGGCTCACGCCGCCAGTCAGTCCGAGTTCGAGGTCGATTCCGAACTCGGGCTTCTCCTTGCCACCTGTGTTCGGTACGAACGAGCCATTGCGAAGCACGGGCAGGGAATAGTCGTTGATGAAGAAGCCATCGGCGATGTCGAGCAGGTTGTTGGTCTCCATGAACTTCTGGATGCCATACGTGTCAAAGCCGAAGGCGAGGTCCACATAGCCGCGGGCGCTGCCGAAGGCGCCGATCACGATCTGGATCCAGGAGACAGGCGGGATCGGAACCGGAATCCGTGCGAGTTGAACGTCGAAGCTCACACCGAAGTCGAGCAGCGGCAACTCGTAGGTGAAGAGCGTGGCGTTGCCGCCACTGAACATCTTCGCCCAGTTGCCGATGTCGAGGATGTAGGGCAGGAACACGAGGCCCGAGCGCTCGGTCGCGCTGCCGCTGGTCTTGACACCACCCGAGGCTTTGTCGCCGAGTTTGCCGACCTCGAGGGTGAGTTTGTCGAGCACCGACGCGTCACTGCTCGGGCCGGTGCCGATCTTGGCTGCCTGGAACCGGAAGTCAGGGCGGCCAAGGTTGTAGAGGCTGCCCAGCGGCATGCCCGAACCGATTGCGGCGAGCGTGCGGACCGCCTCAGGCATCTCGAGCGCAAAGCGCACTGCATCGAGGAAGGCCCAGTTGATGGGCGGTGCTTTCGGGTCCTGGAGCGCAACCACCTTGCTGATCACGCCTCGCAGGGTCGGATCCTCCTTCACCACCTGCTCGAGACCCGGAATGGGCGTGACGAGCGCGTTCACGATGTCCTTGAACGGCGCCACGCCCTTGGCCACCTTGTCAGCAATCGGCAGCAGCCAGTCCAGCACCGTCGACTTGAGATCAAGCCGCAGGTTTTCGATGTTGATGCGGGGAATCTCGACCTTGCCAGGATCGTCGAGCGACCAGCCCCAGTCGAACACAAAATCCGCCTCGAGCTTGGGTAGCCCGGTCGCGGCAAGGAACAGGCCCAACCGCAGATCGGCGTCCACGACAAAGCTCGGCCGCAAGACCGACAGCCCGTCCGAAAGCACCTTGCCGAGCGTGAGCCGGCCCGCGCCATCGCCCACCACATCGAGCGCAAGGCGGCCCGTGAGTGCGCTGGGCTGGTGGCCGGGCTTGTTCGGGTCGTGATCGATATCCTTGAGACCGGCTTCAAAGAACAGGAGCTTGCCGCGGCCTTCGAAGGCCGTGATCTTGTCGGGGTCGCTCGCATCACCGTCAAGGAAGAGGCCCAGATCCAGCCGCAGCTCCGGAACCTTTTCGTCCTGGTTCACGCCCAGATAGAAGCCTTCCTGCGTGGACAACCCGAACGAGAAATCGAACGCCCAGCTGATATCGAGCGCAAAGCCGCCATCAACCTTGAGTTCAAAGCCGGGCAGATTGAGATCGAGCGGAATGTCGAGTCCACCGCCCAGAATACGGCCGCCCAGATCCATGTCGAAGCGGATCGCATCGACCGGACCTTTCGGGAAGGGCATGCCCTTCACCCAGGTCATGAGGCGCTTGCCCGATACGTCATAGAAGCCGATATCAACATCGGCCTCGTTCACCTTGCCGTCACGGTTGGTGTCCTGCAGGATGCCCAGACCATTGAAGGCGTCAAAGAGCGTCTTCTGCAGAATTTCAACCGGCTTGCCGGGTACCGGCAGGCCGTCCTCGCCCAGCAGCGAATTGCGAAGATCAAGCAGCAGCCCGCCGCGCAGATCGCCGATCATCGTCCCCACCTCGGCCAGGCCATTGCCGATGAAGGGCAGATCAACATCAAGCGTGGCCTCGAACAGGCTCTGCAGCTCGCCCAACCCCAGATCGATGCCATCGAGCACCGGCGTCGGGTCGTAGAGCATCTTGAGGAGCGCGTTGTCGGTCGACAGCAGCCGCTCGAAGTCGGGCAGATCGACTTTCAGGACCGACGGCTCGGCCGCACGCACGCCTGCGATCTGCTCAAAGAGCGCCTGCACCCCACCCGAGCCAAGCGCGGGGTCGGTATAGACGCTCAGATCGCCCAGCGGAACCGGCTTGCCCTTCAGCATGAGCTTGAGCGGCAGATCGATATCGAACGCGCCTACTGCCGATACCTTGGGCTGACCTTTCTCGAGCGCGACCCGCAGCGCGGCCGGCGCGAGCGTCTTGATGTCGGCGTCTTCGTCGAGCACGATCGTGCCGTCGAAGATGCCCGCCTCGATCTGTCCCACCTTCAGCTTGAGCGTGACGCCGCCCGCCTGCACCGACGCGGTGAGGTCGAGCCTCGTGCCCTTGCGGGCGACTGGATCGTAGTCGAGGAGCTGCACGAAAGGCGTACCCGCAGGCGCGCCGGGCAGTGCAATTCCGATCCCCGCAGAGAGCGCAAGCCCTGCGCTCAGACGACCCGCGGCTGCGCCCGACACATCAAAGATTTCCGCAATCGCGGGGGGCAGTTCAAACCCATCGCCCGCGAGTTTGAGCAGCGTCTGCAGATCGAGCTTGAGGTTGAACGCTTCGGCGAACTCGAGCGTGTAATTGAGGTCGATCCGCAGCAGCTTTTTGTCGTTGTCGATTGAAAGATCGAGGAGCGACGGCTCAAGACCGAGCGCCTCCTCGATCAGCCGCTCGGCTTCATCGAGCGCGCCGGCCGGCGTGGCGCCGGCGGCCTCGATCTTCGCGAGGAAGTTGTCGCCGAAGGCGAGCATCTCGGAAAGCGAGCGTTCGATCACCGGAATCTTCTCGGTGTAGAACGGCTGATCGCCGATCGCCTCTTCGATCACATCGCCCACCAGGCGGATGCCGCCGATGATGTCGGCAAAGCTGAGCCGGCTCACATCGAAGATCGAGCCGAGATCGGGCACCACCGCCACGATCTCCTTGCCGGTCAGCCCGTGCTTGTCCAGATCGGCCTTGTCGGTGATGTCAAAGCCCGAATCGAACACGAGCTTGAAGCCGGCCATATTGGCGAAGTCGGGCACATAGACGCCGAGCTCAAGCCCCCGACCGATGTTGAAGCCCGCGCCGCCGCCGGTCTTGAGTGTGAGATCCCGCATGCGGGCATAGGCATCGCCCGTGATGCCGAACTGCAGGCTGGTGAGGCCCTCGGTGAGCAGCTCATTCAACTTGAAGCGCGCACCGCCCGCCTGCTTGGGCGTGCGATCGAGTTCGAGCGTGGCCCGGCCCGCGATGTGAAGCCCCGATCCGGTACCCGCGCCGCCGGCAGTCATGCCGAGGAAACCAAGCTGGGCGTTGACCGCGAGATCCTTTACGTCAGCCGAAAGACTCGCGTCCAGCTTGAAATTGTCTATCGCAAACTCGGGCGCTGCGCCACCGAGGTTGAGCACCAGGTCTAGCGTTGAACCGATACCGATTCCCAGGCTTGCGACTGCGGTGGTGGAGAGCGACAGGTCGCCGCCGCCCAGCGCCAAATTGATCGGCAGTTCGACCGGTGTCAGCGTGGCGCCAAGTGTCACGGGCACCACCAGCTCCTGCGTGAGCGGGCTGAAGGTCGCCTTCTTGTTGCCGAGCAGTCCCGAGCGGTTGAGCGCATCGACGAACTCGCCCATGGTACGGATCCGCTCGCGCTTCTTGTGCACCTCATAGGCCAGGTCGGATGCGGCGTCGCGGAAGCTGCCGCCAAGCACCAGGCTGCTGCCGTCTTCCGCCACATCGATGACCGGGCGCTGCGCACCGGCGATCGTCACATAGTGACCCTTCATCGAGGCCTTGAACTGCCCGGGCGCGCCAATCAGGGTGTTGCCGCCCGCCTCGACCCGGGCCTTGCCGGTGGCTGAGCCCGTCTCGCCGGGAAGTGCCACCCAGCGCTTGATCGGCCGGTTGAAATCGATCTTGTCGATCACTTCGGTCTTGAACACGTCGGCCACATTCAGGACCTCGGACAAGGCGGTGTCGAGGAACGGAAGCTCGCCAAGGCCCAGCTTGTCCAGATCAACCGTCTTGAGATAGTCCAGCATGTCCGGCAGCGCGAACAGCACATCCTCGATGCGGATTTTCGAGAAGTTGGTGAGCGCCTCCATGCCCTCGGTCGTGACCGTGAGCGTGCCTGCAAACGGATCACCGCCAACTTTTACGCGCGGGATGGTGGTAGCGCCCTCGCTCAGGTCGATACCTGCGACCGACGCATAAACCGGCAGATCAACGCTCAGGTTGTTCGTGCCCGGGATGAGCTTGAATTCGCCGCCGGTGAAGCTGATGGCGCCGCCAATATCAGCCTGCAGCGATCCGCGCAGATAGTCCTTCCCGCCAAGGTCCTTGCCGGCGCGGCCGATGCTCACATCGACGGGTCCGAGTGTGGCGGCAAGCACCACATCCTTGGCTGTGAGCGAGCCCTGGAAGCCCAACCGGTTGAGGTCGAAGGTCGCCTTGAAGCCATTGGACCAGTCGAGTGCGAAATCGAGATCGATATCGGCTTCGAACTTCGCCTGCACATCGAGCCGGGCATCGAACTTGAGCCCGATCGCATCAAACCCGGCATCGAGTTCGATCGGCAACAGGTCGGTCCCGAGCTTCACCTTGCCCTGGAAGCCGAACGCCAACCCGTCCTGGTTGAGCGCAAAGTCCAGGCCTGCCGACACGCCCGCCTTGGGCGCCCAGGTCTGATCGAGATACGACTTGAGCCCGGCAATCGTCGGGATCCGTAGCGCACCATAGGTGGGCTTGGCGAGCCCGAGCGGCGACTGCCAGGCGCTGTCACGATAGCTGTTCACATAGTGCTGGATGTAATCGCCCAGGCTCACCACCGGGGAGAGGTTCAGCACATCGTCGAGCGTCTTGTCGACCACGGGAAGTTTCTCGCCCGCCTCGAGCTCCTTGCGGATGGACACCAGACCTGAGGACAGATCGACCAGTGTTTCACCCAGTACGCCGTCGAGCGAGGCGTCGAGGTTGCTGAGCGAGAAGCGCGTGGCATCGCTCGCGTCATCAAACTTGACCTTCACCGATCCCGAACCCACCGAGATCGATTCATCGATCGCGCGACCGGTGCGGTTGAGCGCGAGCGAGACATCGCCATAGAGCGTCACGTTGTTGAGACCTGGCACCGGCAACCCTGCCGTGGCCTTGAGATCGAGCGCGAAACCCTCGCCCGGCATCACAAGAGCCATGGTGCCGTCGACAATGCCAAAACTCATGTCGGCCACGTTGACCGTGGCGGTCAGTTCACTCGCTGCAAGCAGCAGGGTGTTGCCCGACTGACGGAAGGCGATGCTGCCCGAGGCATTGAAAATCGGCTTCGCACCGGCGCCAGCCGCCGGGTCGGAGAGCGCAATGGTGAGTGTTCCACCGGCTTCGAGTCGCGTGGTCTTGAAGTCGAGGTCGGCCACGGTGTTGCCGCGCAGCCGAACCGGCGTCGTGCCGCCTGCCTTGCCGTCGGCATCCAGATCGCCGGCAGTGAAGTCGACTACGCTGCCCTGTAAGGCACCCGAGCCGGGACCGGTATTGACCGCGAGCATGAGTTGCCCGCCCTCGAGCGTGAGTCCATCGATGCCGTCAAGCGCGGCACGCTCGGCGCCGGCGCGAAGGCCGATGAAGCTGCCCGCACCCTGCGTATCCTCGAGTAGCATGAGGCCCACCGAGCCGCCCTCGAGCGAGACGCCAACAAAGTCGTCAGTACCGATGCCGGCACCGAGCTGGATGTTGACATTGCGCGCCGAGAGCGTGGACACCGTCATCATCCGCGTCTGCGCGACATTTTGTTTGTCCACCACGCTCGCTGAGCGGTTGCCCAGTCGTGCGAAGGCGAAACTGCCCTGGAGCAGCACCGCCTGCCCGATGGCGATCTTCGCATCCGTGGTGACCGCCACATAGGGACCGGTGCCGCTGTAGTCGAGCAGCATCGTCTCGTCCTTGCCGGCCACCTGCTTGCCGGTACGCACCGCAATCGCATGATTGACCGCGGCAGTCCCGGAACCGCTGGTGCCCAACTCGAGCACCGTCTCGTTCTGAGCCTGGCCCTCTGCGCCAAAGCCGAGGTTGAGTTCAAGCCCGAGGTTGGTCGCGGACAACGTGAGGTCGTTGACCGACAGGCCAAAATCGGCGGCATCAAGTGCGATGCTGTCGACCTGCGCCTTGAGCGCAAGCCAGGTGCGGGTGTCGCCTGGTGCGGCGTTGGCAGGCGTCATCAGCGCCAGACCCAGGTCGAGACCCTGCACATCGATGCCCTGCACCGACGCACTCACGTCGGAGGCGCCGATCAGGAACCCGGTGGCGGCGACGGTACGGCCGCCCACCTGGATATCGCGATCCTGCTTGGACACCAGAACCGAGCCGCTCGCCTGGAAGACATCACCCACCTTGACGAGCATCGTGCCGCCCACCTCGAGCACCTCGCCCTTGAAATCGATCACTGCCGCGGCACTGTTGCCGGCGGCAAGCGAGAGCGAGCGTGCGCCACTCCAGTCGAGCGTCGACCGATTGGCGCGGCCATCGGCGAGGGTGCCCAAGCCGATATTGGCGGCAAACATCACGTTGCTGCCCGACAGCGTCACGCCCAACGACTGGGTGCCGAGAATCGCGACCGACTCGGCCTGACCGCGCACGGAGAGCCAGCTGCGCGAGTCGCCGATCGCCGAGGACTGGGCCAGTACCAGACCGAAATCGAGATTCTTCATCTCGACGCCGATCGCATCGGCATCAGCCGAAGTGGCGAGCCGCGCCGAGATGTCGGCGCCAGTGATCACCATGAGGCGGGCATCGCGCACCGTGTCGCCGCCCGAAAGCGTGACGTCTTTTCTGTACTGCTCGAAACCCAGCGTTCCGGACAGCGACAGGAAATCGCCCACCGACGCAGCGACCGTGCCGTAGGCGCGAATCGACTCGCCACGCTTGCCGTCCGCGACCAGATTGAGCGTGCTCTGCGGACCGGTCCGGATCGCCACCGGCTTGCCGGCATCGGCCATCGCCTTGAAGTCGATCACATGCGCGTCGGCGCCAAGGCCTGCGGCCAGCCCCTCGACCTGGTTGACCTCGACAAACAGCTCGGTTGCCGACAGCTTGAGCATCGGCACACCCACCACCTCCACCGCTGCAGTGCGTGCGGTGAGTGCGGTCCAGGTTGCGCCTTCAAGCGAGACGCCTTTGGCATTTGTCGCGCCTGGCTCCGCATAGAAGAGGCCCAGCGCCAGATTCGCATTACCAAGCGACAGGCCGATCGCATCGGCATTGCGGGTGTCGGTATCGTCGATCCTGCCGTCTTTATTGCTGTCGACGCGATAGGGCCCGTTCAGGCCCGCGAAGGCCTCGACCTGCGAGGCACCGATCGACAACACTTCGACGGGTACGGTACTGCCGTCCGCGAGCTTCACCGAGGTGGCCCGCTTTTCGAACGCAGCCGTGCCGTCGAGATAGACGTAGTCGCTGATCGCGATATGCACATC
Source organism: Betaproteobacteria bacterium (assembly GCA_009921765.1). The sequence goes on from RFXC01000101.1 coordinate 9,353, forward strand.
GGCGGAGACCCGAAGCAGCTCGCCATCGGCGCCCGCCATCGACATCCGCCGCTGCGAATCGGGGCCGGTCACGACATCGAACGCGCTCTTCGCGAAGTCGATCACCTGGCCGCCCTCACGGCCGGGCAGGTTGACCTGAACCCCGATGTCTGTGACCGCGATATCGATCGCGTCGATGCCCAGCAGGCGGGCCGCGCCGGCGTCTGCCTCGATCCCGATCCGGGTCGGCAACGGCGCGTCTGCCGTCGCCAGGTTCGTGGCAAAAATTCCGGTGCCGTCGGCCGTTGCAATCAGGCGACCGCCGTTGGCCGTGAGCGCAAGCGCTGTCCAGTTCTGGCCCGCCGACGACATCACCAGCCGCCAGTTGGACCCGCCATTGCTCGATACCCAGATACCCCCCTGCTCACCGCGCGCAGCCGCGGCCATCTGCTTGCCATCGGCCGAGACCGCCACCGCTGTCCAGTCGCGCGCAGACTCGGCGGCCTGCCAGCGCCAGCCGGGCACAGTGGTGTCAGCCACATACAGGCGACCATCCGTGGCCGCCGCAAGCAGCCGCTCGCCCTTCGCATCGGCAGACACCGAGGCCCAGGCGAGGTTCAACGGCAGGCCCCGGCTGACAGTGATTTCCTCGACCTGCAAGGCCCCATTCGCCGCGACATTGGCGCGCACCAGCAGGCCCGGCGCGCTACCGAAGGTTTGCGGGCCCGCGGCGGCAATGAAGCTGCTGGTGCCCGCCGCGTCGTTGACCGCGTACGGCGCAACCGCCACCCAGTTTGCATTGCGGATCGCAGCCGGCGCCGCATTGACAAAGCCCTGCGCCAGATCGGACTGGCTCACCTGCAACGCCCCGCGGAGCGGCTCGAAGTCCGCCGCCCGGGCCACGGTCACCCGTCCGCCCTGGCTGGTGGTGGTGCCAGTCAGCGTAAAGGTCTGATCAACTGTCTTGCCCTTCAGGACCAGCACGCCGCCGCTCAGCAACGGATCGACCACCGTGCCAGCGGCGGCGGGCTTGGTCGTCACCAGCTTGGTGAGTTCGTCTTTGACCTTCTGGTAGGTGGCCTTCTCCTTGGCTCCCAGCTTGTTGTCGGTCTCGAACTTGGCGATCGCGGCATCCGTGAGGATCTTCCGATTGGCCTGCGCCAGGCGCTCGGCGTCAGCGCTGAAGCTCACCGACCCGCCCGTGAGTAAGCCGAGCGCAAATGCGCCGCTCGCGTAGCGGCTGTCGGAATAAAACAGCGTGAAGAGCCGCTTGGCAATGTTCTCCTGGACTTGTGCGGCGGTGGCCACGCCCCCTTTGTCATCCATGCCGACCTTGAAGTCGGAATCGACCAGCGTGTAGACGACCGGGTTGGTGGTGACGCCCGAAATCGTGATCTTGTCGCCTACCACCCAGTTGCCTGACAGGCCGACCGCGTCGGTCTGAACACCGAGGCTTCCCTGCGTCGCCTGCGCCACAATTCGGCCCGAGCTGCCGGATGTGATGGCGAACCCGATCGACTTCCAGCCGCCGCCCGCGCTCGCCGGCTGACGCGCGTCGAGCTTGAGCAAGTTGCCGCTGGTGCTCGCAAGCGCTCGCCCATCCGGCATGGCGTTGATGAGGTTGCGAAGCTTGATCGCGATGTTGGCCTGGACCAGCGCATCGCCCGACAGACCGAAGGTCGCGGAATTGGGCCAGAAGTCGCCACTGACCACCTTGTAGGCGATCTCGCCTTGTGCCAGCCCGCTCACCCGGATGGTCTGGCCAGGCAGCCATGTACCGGTGATCGCGAATAGCGAGGCGGTTGTCATGCTCGAGGCAGGCGCGACACTCGCTAGCCGTCCGGCACGCGACAGCGCGGCATAGGAAAACTCATACCAGCCGCCACCTTCGGCGACCGGCTTGCGCGCGGTGAGCGTGATGGTGGCGCCGCTGCCCGCGGCAATCGCGTTCGAACCCGAGGCTGCGTTGATCGCGGCACGAAGCTTGGCCGCGATATTGGCAAGCGCCTGCTCGCTGCTCGCGCGGAATCGGGAGCCCTTGCCGTCTGAGGTCAGGTCGTTGGCCGTGACCTGATAGGTGATCCGCTGATCGGCAAGCCCGCTCAGGGAAATGAAGTTGCCCACCGCGAATTCGCCCGACAGGGTCAGCACATCGAGACTGCGACGGCCTGCCGAATCGACCGCCATGACGCGGTCATTGGCGAGTACCGCAACATCGGTGTAGGCATCACTTCGGGCGCCCGATACCGCCCAGGTCTTGCCGCCGTCGCGCGACACCACCACCGGACCGTTTGCCACCACGGCCGCAACCGTGTCGCCGTCAGGCGAAATCGATACCGAGTCATAGGCAAGACCGGTGGGCGCAGAGCTTGCGGTCCAGGTGATGCCGCCATCGGTCGACAGCCAGATGAGTTGCGTGGTGCCGCCCGCCGCGCCGCTTGCAAGCGCGACCTGCCTCGTGCCTGACAACGCCACATCGCGCCAGGCGAGCTTCTGGTCAAGCGTCGAGCGGATTACCTCGCGCTCGGTTCCGACCACCAGACCGAACTCGACGCCCGCAAGCGAGAAGCCCACCGCATCGGGGCCCGGTGTGTCATCGCTGTCAATGGTGCCGTCCTGGTTGCTGTCGATCAGCGGACCGCCATTCAGGCCGGCGAAGGCCTGCAGGTCGGTGCCGCCCACCGTGAGCACATCGTGGCTCACGCGGCTTCCGTCGGCCAGCACCAGGTCACGGGTCGACTTCTCGAAGCCGAGGGAGCCGCCCACGTAGAAGAACTCTCCGACCCGGATCTCGACATCACCGACCGCCCGCAGCAGGTTGCCGCGATCGCCCTGGACATCAAGCCGGTAGAGCGCGCTCGCGCCCGTTGTGGGGTTGGTGCCGACCACAATGTCCTGCGGACTCGCGCGGAAGTCGATGACGCGCCGCGCGGGATCAACGGTGTTGGGCAACCCGAAGACCTGATTGGCCTCCACCGACAGGCGCCGCGCCGACAGATCGATATCCGGACCGCCCACAAACTCGATGGCATCGGCGCCGGCCTCCAGGCCTACCCACGTGACCCCGGCAAGGCCCGCTGGTGCGGTGCCACGCGGCGTGAGGATGGCAAGTGCGAACCGACCGTCTTCCAGCGAAAAGCCGCGCGCTGCCGCGTTGGGCGTATCCGCCGCGGTGATCTTTCCATCGGCATTGCTGTCAATGAGATAGGGGCCATCCACGCCGGCAAACACATTGATGTCATCGCCGCCGAAGCTGAGCGCATCAACCACGACCGATGTACCGTCGGCGAGTTTCACCGTGGTGCTGTATTTCTCGAAGCCCAGCATGCCGCGGGCATGCACAAAGCCGCCCAGACCGATCTCGAATTCGCCGGAGGCGCGGATCGATTCGCCGCGCTGACCATCGATGTCGAGCATGCGGGTGGTGCGATAACCGGTCGAAACCTCAAAGGGCTTGGCCTTGAAGTCGATCACCTGCGTGCGCGAGTCGGCGCCAGACAGGGGGTTCTGCACCAGGTTCACCGCCACATCAATATGACGGGCGGCGGCCGTCACCGCCGGCACACCCACCAGCGCCACCTCGGCCGCACTCGCCTCGAGCGCAATCCAGCGGCGACTGCTCGCCTTGTCATCGGCCAGCACCAGACCGAACTCGCCGCCATTGGCAGTCAGCCCGATCGCCTCGGGATTGATCGCATCATTGAGGTCAACCTGACCGTCGCCGTTGCTGTCGACACGGTAGGGGCCGTTGACGCCGTCTCGACGGTCTTGCCATCAGCGAGCTTGAAGTCAGGGGCCGACTTCTCGATCGCGAGCGTTCCGCTGGCATGGAAGAAGCCTGCGACATCGATCTCCATGCCGCCCGCCGCACGAATCAGTTCGCCGCGCTGGCCATCGAGGGCGAGTTGCAGGCTCTTGCCCGTGCCGGTGGCGATCTCGACCGCCCCGCTCACGTCTTTGCCGTCAACCGTGCGGGTGCCGAAGTCGATCACCTTGCTGTCGGCATCGGCCGGAGCAAAGCCATGCGCAAGGTTGATATCGATACCGAGCGAATGCACCTTGAGCTTGATGTCATCGGGCAGACCCACCAGCGCATCGACTCGCTCAATACTGCCGGTGAGCGTTGTCCAGCGCTTGCCCGCATACGCGGTTTCGGTGGATTCGGGCTGGAAGAGGGCGAGCCCGAACTCCACACCACTCACGCCGAGTCCGCGTGCATCCGGATTGACTTCGTCGTTGGCGATCTTGCCGTCAAGGTTGAGGTCCTTGCGGTACGGTCCGATGCCAACGAAGGCACTCAAGTTCGTCCCGCCCACGCTGATGAGTTCGGTCTTGACCTGGCTGCCATCGGCAAGCCGTACCGTTTGCGCACGGCGTTCAAAGCCCAGTGATCCGGTGACCTCGAAGAAGTCGCCCACCCGCAGTTCCACGTCACCGGTGGCGCGCACATACTGACCCAGGCGGCCATCGTGATCGATCTTGATCGTGCTGCTGGGGCCGTTGATGACGTTTATCGCGCGCCGGCCTTCGTCGGCGGCGAAGTTGATCACCTTGGTGTCGTCATCGACGTTGGCAGGGGTACCCACCACCAGGTTGATGTCCAGACCGATATTGCTGACCTTGATCGTGATGTCAGGCAAGCCCACGAATTCGACGCGTCCCGCGGTGGCGGTGGCAGCGCCCCACTTCAGATCGGCCACCTGTGCCTGACCGGCCACCGGCGTAAACAGCGCCACACCGAAGTCGACGTCCTCCATCACCAGGCCGAACGCGCGTCCGTTGGGCGTGTCGGTACCGTCGATCTTGCCGTCGAGGTTGCTGTCGACCCAATACGGGCCATTGAGGCCCGCAAAGGCTCTCAGATCGCGGCCACCAAAGGCGAGCATGTCGGCACGAACCGGCGTGCCATCGGCCAGCACCACGTCGCGCGTGGATTTCTCGAAGCCCACCGAGCCACTCACCCAGAAGAAGTCGGCGACCTGGAGCTCGATGTCGGCAGCCGCGCGGATCAGCGTGCCCAGGCTGCCATCAAAATTGATGGCCATCGACGGCACGGTGCCAGCGCCGGTGGCGCCGGTCGGAATCGTGAGCGGCGCGTTCTTGTAGTCGACCACGGTGCGGCCATCGGTGCCCGCATTCACCTGGACACTCAGGCGCTTGGCCTTGGCGTCCATCAGCGGCAGGCCGAACTCCTCCGCGGTCTTTGCGGTGGCGGTGGCGCTCACCCAGCCACGCGGCGAGGCGGTGCTGGTTGCGGGCAGCTTCTCGAACGCCATCGACAGGCCAAGATCGA
>RFXC01000102.1 GCA_009921765.1 Betaproteobacteria bacterium
CTCTGCGGCCCCACCCGTAACCCACCGCTCGGCGCGATCCGCGCGATGCTGCCGCCGCCCGTGCCCACCTCATGAATATCGATCATGGGAGTGAGCAGGGGCAGACCCACAAAATAGTGCCCGATCATTGCGGCGCCAGTGGTTAGGGCCACACCATCACGAACCACCCCCGCCTTGGCGGTGGTCCCCCCCATGTCAAACGCTATGGCGTTTTTCAATCCCATGGTGGCGCACATGGCCTGGGTGCCAATCACTCCTGCAGCCGGACCCGACTCCATCATTCGCACGCATTCCTGCTTTGCCTCGCTAAGGGAATACAGGCCACCCGTGGACTGAACCACCATGAATTTGCCGGCGAAACCGTCACGGCGTGTCTGCGAATCGATTTCCTCCAGATAACGATGAACCCGAGGGCCGACGTAGGCATTGGCAACCACCGTAGAGGTGCGCTCAAACTCGCGGTACTCGAGCGACAACTCGGACGATATCGTGATGAAGTGCCCCGGAAAGCGCTTCTGAAGGACCTTGCGCGCCGCCACCTCATGCGCCGGGTTGCGATAGGCATGAAGGAACAGAATCGCAATCGCTTCAACGTTTTCTTGCGCGATCCGATCGGCCACGTCGTTCAGGCTGTCGAGGTTGAGCGGTTCGAGCACCGAGCCGTCGTACATCAACCGCTCGCGCACTTCAAAGCGCAGTGCGCGTTCAACGAGCGGCTCATGCTTGCGATGCCGCAGGTTGAAAGCGTCCGGTCGGTTCACCCGTCCGATTTCATAAATGTCGCGGAAGCCCTGCGTTGTCACGAGCGCCACCCGGGCGCCGGTTCGCTCGAGCATGGTGTTGATTGCGATGGTGGACCCATGCAGAAACAGCCCGGCTTCAGCCATGCGTGAACCGGCCTTGCCGACGCCTGTATTGATGCCGTCGACCAGTCGAGCAGGGGTGGTGAGGGTCTTGCCCAGCAACAGGCGGCCGGACCGTTCATCAAAAGCTGCCACATCGGTAAAGGTGCCGCCAATGTCAGCCGCAATCCGAAAACGTGAGGGCGATTTATTCATTCGATGGGGGATCCTGAAACGCAATTAACGTCCGCTATGCTGCGCCTCGAAAGAATCGAGACTGCGGGCAAGGTCGGCTAGCACGGGGCGAGCGTGATCATCAGCACGTCGGGCCAGGTCGGTGAGCAATGTCTGAATGCTATCCGCGCGCAGCGCAATCGGGTGCCGGACGCGAAGAAAATCGAGAATGTCCTGCTCGAAGTCCTGCACCCGGAGTTGACTGTCCGCCACGCCGCAGGAGCAACCGGCGCTCAGCGCAACATGACCATTGGCGAGCCGGTTCCAGCTGCCGAGAAGCTGAAGCGCAAGCACCGCGGGGGCGGGGCTGGCTGCATGCGGGCCGTCGAGCCGAGGCCTGATGCGCTTGCCGGCCCTGGCTGGTGAAGGAGGCGCGCCCATCACTCCACTTTGGCGCCGGTTTCCTTCACCACACGCTGCCATTTGTCGAGCTCGCGCTTGACCATCTGCGCAAACGCTTCGCCGCGGAGCGTGCTGGCCTCAAACCCGATCGCCCGGAGTTTGTCGCGCAGATCGGGGGCATCCACTGCGCGATCGAGTTCATCTTTTAATCGTGCCACCACGGGCGCGGGCGTGGCAGCGGGAAGCCACACCCCTACCCAAGACTCATCTTCGAAGCCGGTGAACCCCGCCTCGGCAATGGTCGGAACGTCGGGGATGGCTGGGTTGCGCGAACCACTTGTAACGGCCAGGCCCACCAGACGGCCCGCCTTGATATGCGGCACCGCAGGCGGAAGCGCAGTCGATGCCACATCGACTTCGCCCGAAATGGCTGCGGTAATCACTGGGGGAATGCCCTTGTAGGGCACGTGCAGGACATCAACCCGGGCGAGCGACTTGAACAGGTATTCCGCCGACAGCTGCGGGGTGGTCCCGTAGCCCGGCGAACCATACTGAACCTTGCCCGAACGCGCACGCTCAACCACCTCCTTCAGCGTCCGCAGCCCGATGGCGGGGCTGGTAACCAATACGTTCGGTGCGGAAGCGAGCAGGCCCACCGGAATGAAATCGCGCTCGGAATCGTAGCCATGCTGAGCGTACATCCACGGGGTCACGGCAAACGCAGTGGATGACACCAGAATCGTGTAGCCGTCTGCCGGCGCCTTCACCACGGTCTGAATTGAAATCAGTGCGCCGGCACCAGCGCGATTTTCAACCACCACCGGCTGCCCCCAGCTTTCCTGGATCTTCTGCGCAAACAATCGGCCGATCACGTCCTGGGGACTGCCGGTGGAGGCCACCACGAACTTTACAGGGCGGGCAGGATAGGTTTGCGCAGCTGCAGGCACGGTCATTGACAGACCGACAGCGCCAACGAGCAAAGACATAAGCAAAGGGATTTTCATCAGCGTATCTCCAACAACATGGCTGCCCTCAGAACGAAAGGTCGCATTGAAAACAAACGAATCACCATGACAACTAGATTGGCTGAGCAAGCGCCGCAAGCGATCGATCCACCACCGCTGTCTGGTCGGCAGGCGACGCCCCAGACATTTCCAGTCGCCCGATCTCAAGCGAGTTCTCCACCACCATTTTGCAACGCTCGAAGCGACGACGCATGAAACCTCGGAATGCCTCGGTCAGGTTCGTTGAACGCGACACCTCCTGCGCAAGCACAATTCCATCTTCCAGCCCCATACCGGCACCGGAGGCAAGTTGCGGCGTGGTGGCGTGTGCGGCATCGCCAATCAAAATGGCGTTGCCCCGCCACCAATCATCCCGCAGAAGGTGGCTTTCCAGCGGGCGGTAAACAATTTTCGAATCGGGATTGAGGGCGGCACGGATGTCGGCGAGGACACCCCCGAATCCCGCAAGCAGCGATCCCAGCACCTCGTACTGCGTAGCCTCGGGGCGCCACGGGTTGGAAGGAACATGCTCGAGCAGAAAGAGATACATCTCATCCTGCGACACCGGGGTGAGGCCCACCTTGACTGGTCCACCCAGAAAAAAGTGTCGGTTATCGATCGCCGCAGGTCTGGGAATCACCAGCCGCCAGCAAGCCTGCCCGGTGAAGACGGGGGCCGGGGCCATTGGAAACAGCAGCTTCCGAACACCCGAGGACAGCCCGTCAGCGCCCACCACAAGATCGACATGCTCCACGCCGCCGTTCGACAACACCACTTCGCATCCGCGATCGCGTGTCAGGATCGACTCAGGCGTCAGGCCAAGCCGTACCGGGATGTCCAGCGCATGCAGACGCTCGGCCATCACCGCATGCAAGGTGGCGCGCAGAATACCGCCAGCGCCCGGCACCTCCGCATCGGGTAGCGGCGGGCTCACCACCATCCTGATCGGGCGACCTTCCACGTCGCACACCTGGATACCGGCGTGTGTATGGCCTCGGGTCATCACCTGGTCGAGAAGTCCGGCCATGCGCAGCGCCCGGAGGGTGGAGGCGCTGATGGTGAGACCGGCTCCGGACATCTTCCATTCGGTCGCGATATCCACCAACTGAACCGAGAGGCCTGCTTCGCGCAACATGATCGCAGCGCTCATCCCGGCAATGCCTGCTCCCACCACCATTGCAGACCGAGCGGAATCTGGCGGTTTCATGGGGCTACGCACTGGGCAAGCGGGTTCCGAAGCGGGTATGGCATGAACGGGTGAGGAGTGCGAGGGCGGGGAGAGAATGGCACCGACCGCGCCGCGCGGCAAGCCCCGCGTCTCACTCCATACCGGAAACCATCGACTCCAATTGCTGTGGAGGACGATTTGCCCGACAGTTGATGGTGACAAGCGCCATCAAGGGCGATCTCAACTCTCGGACATCCGGACATCACTCATGACCACCCTCGGCGCTATCGATATTGTCGTCAACGTCAGAACCCCCCAGGAAATGGCCGCTGGCCTCAATCCCACCGATCAGTCGTTTGCAGCGCAGGTGCGGCAGGACGCGTCCATTGCACAGGCCCAGGGCGTGAGCATCGACGACTACATCAGAAAGATGGATCGGTGCGGCATCGAACGTTCGTTGTTGATCGCCGTTCGGTGCGGCGACCTGCGCCGGTCCACCTCCATGCACCTGTCCTACGAGCGGGTCCACGAGATCTGTCAAGCCCATCCCGACCGCTTCTCGGGGCTCGCTGGCATCGATCCGACCCTGGGCCTCGCCCAGTTGCGTGAACTCGAACATGCTGTGAAGGATCTGGGCTTCGTCGGCGCGCACTATTACCCGCACTGGTTCGACATGCCGCCGGACCACCCCTATGTCATGCCAATCAATGCGAAATGTGCCGAACTTGGTGTTCCCATCATGATGCACGTGGGTCACAACCTGGTGTATCGCCGCGATCTTCGACTGCCCAGCGTGGCGCACCCAATCGCCTTCGACCGCGTGGCGATCCTGTATCCCGAGCTCACGCTCATCGGCATTCACCTGGGCGTCCCCTGGGTCGATGAAATGATTTCCATGGCGTGGAAGCATGACAACGTGTTTTTCTGCGGCGATGCCTACGCACCCAGCCATTGGCCGTCGCAGGTGGTGCACTACGCCAACACCTATGGTCAGGACAAATTCATGTTCGGCACCGACTGGCCGGTCATTGAACCTGAACGCGCGGTGCGCGATATTCAGGCGCACAACTATCGGCCTGATCCCTATCGAAAAATGATGCGCGACAACGCCATCAAGGCGTTCAAGCTCCCTTCGGGCGGACTGCAAAAGCGACCGGCCGACTGGTGCACGCTGCTGCCAGATGGTGCGCTTGAGTCGCGACTGAACCCCGCCTGACCCCCTTTGTCATCGCTTCGTTTGGCTCCCCTCGGAGAGTTCGCCATGAAAACCATCCTGAGTGCCTGTTTCGCCGCCAGTCTCTGCGCAAGCTCTGTTCCCAGCGTCATGGCGCAAGCCTTTCCCGATCGGCCGATCAAGGTGATCGTTCCCTACGGACCGGGCGGCACCGATGTTCAGATGCGGCTCGCAGCGCCCTTCATGTCCAAGGAACTGGGACAACCGATTGTGGTGGAAAACAAGGCCGGCGGCGGCGCCACCATCGGCACGACACTGGTTCGCAACAGTCCCGCCGACGGCTACACCCTGCTCTTCACCGGAACTTCGGCCCTGTCGGTTGTGCCGCACATGAAGCAGACCCAATACACCATGGATGACTTCGTTCCGATCGGTACGTTAACCGGAACAGCACTCATCGTGGTGTCGCGAACCGATGCGCCATTCAAGACTCTCGCCGAAATGATCGCCTACGCCCGCGCCAACCCGGGCAAGATCAACATGGGCTCCTCGGGCGTCGGCACCACCACCCACATGATTGGCGAGGCATTGCAAATCACGGCGGGCGTCACCTTTACGCACGTGCCGCACACCGGGATGGGTCAGGTGATTGCAGCCATGATGAACGGATCGGCCGACATGATGATCGGTGTTCCGAGCGCCTTCGTGGCAAACATCCGTGCAGGCAAGCTTCTGGGACTGGCAACCCTCGGCAACATGCGGTCTGAATTCCTGCCCGGCGCTCCAACCGCCAAAGAGGTGGGATTCGAGGTGGTCGAGGAAACCAAATTTGGTCTGCTGGCACCAAAGGGCATTCCTGCCGACACGCAGAACCGACTGGTCGCGGCGCTCAAGACGGCCGTGCAGAGCCCGGAGTTCATCGACAAGATGCGTAGCAACTTTGTAACCGCCCTCTACATGACGCCCCAGCAATTCGCCCAGGCGCTTAAAGACGAGGAAAAGTACTGGGTCGGTCTTCTGAACCGACCCGAGCTTCGCGGTCTCAAAGAGAAATGATTCACGCCACTGATCACGCCTGGTCTGCACGCACCTGTGAACAAAGCCTTGCCCGGGCAGCCAGCCGCTGGCCCGACCAGCAGGCCCTGCTCATTGACGGTGAGTCGCGCACCTATTCCCAGCTTCTGAATGACGTTCAGCAAACGGCGGCTGGCCTTCGCCGTTTGGGCCTCAAGCGCGGCGATCACTTCGCCATCTGCATGGGCAACACGCGTGAGTGGTGCACCCTGTTCCTTGCGGCTGGCACCATCGGCGCGGTTACCGTCCCGATCAATACCCGGTTCAAGGCCGACGAGATCGCCTACTGCCTTCGCCAGGCCGATGTTCGAATGCTGGCCATCGCGGATCGATTCCTGTCGATTGACTTCATCGCCATGCTGCGGAGCGTTGTGCCTGGACTTGACAGCGCCCTGCCCGACCCCGCGTTTCCGCTGCTGCGCACCATCATCGTGGCAGGCCACAACGTTCCTGCCGGCTGCCGCCCGCTTGAGACGCTCACACGGCTCGATGGGCAAGAGGTGGCGCCGACAGCGACGGACCCGGTGCAACCCGACGACACGCTGCTCATCCAGTACACCTCGGGCACCACCGCCTACCCCAAGGGTGCGATGCTGTCACACGCCAGCATGCTGCGCGACGCCTTTGAAGTGGGCCGTCGCCTCGACCTTCGGCCTGGCGACCGCTATTTCAGCGGTCGTCCGCTGTTTCACGCGGCGGGCACCACCATGTCGCTTCTCTGCTCCATCGAGGCGGGCGCCTGCTATCTGACAACTCCCAGCTTTGACACCGAGCAGGTGCTCGACATCATGGAGCGTGAACGCTGCACCCACACGAGCGGCAACGACACAATGTTCCTGATGATGATGAGCCATCCAAGCTTCCCCGGCCGATCGTTTTCGCTACGCGCCGGATGGGCTGCGGCCACCCCGTCTGTGATGCGGCAGATCATCGAACGCATGGGAATCACCGGCCTGTGCTCCGCCTTTGGCATGTCGGAGTGCGCACCGAACGCTGCCATGGCCAGCGTCGACGACGACAGGGAGACGCGCATTCACGGGTTTGCAAAGCCGCTGCCTGGTGTTTCGATCCGGATCTGGTCCGAGGAGCTGGGACGTGACCTGGGGTCTGGCGAGGTCGGCGAAATTCTGGTGAAGGGCTGGAATGTAATGAAGGGCTATTACAAGATGCCCGAGCACACCGCCAGCACTATCGATTCCGGCGGGTGGTTGCACACCGGCGATCTGGGCGTGTGCGACGACGAAGGCCGGCTCGCCTTTGTTGGACGGCTGAAGGACTCATTCAGGGTGGGCGGAGAAAACGTGGCGCCCGCCGAGGTAGAAGACGTCCTTCATCGACACCCAGCCATTCGGCAGGCGCAGGTCGTCGGCGTCCCTGATTCGCGCATGGTGGAGGTGGCAGCCGCCTACATCATTCTGCAGCCCGGGGCAGTGCTCACAGAGCCAGAAGTGATCGCATGGTGCCGCGAGCGGTGTGCAAATTTCAAGGTTCCAAGGTATGTGCGTTTTATCAGCAGCTTTGAGCACATCGGCATGACTGCCAGCGCAAAGATCCAGAAAAGAAAGCTCCGTGACTACGTCATCCGCGATCTCGGACTGGAGTCGGTCGTCCTCACCGGACAGAGCGCAAAGCAGTGAGCGGGCCCGCCATGAGCCGAGCCGAGCTTGCCGCGCTCAGGCAGTCGCTTCGGCGCTCGATTGAGGGGCGCATGGCAGCCTTTCCGCGCGAGATGGCAGCGCAGGGAAGGTTCACGCCCGAGATGGTACGAACCTTCGCCGAACTGGGTCTCCTTGGGATCCGGCTGGACGAGCGCTGGGGCGGAGCCGCCATGGACCTTCGAGCCTATTGCCTGGTTCAAGAGGAGCTTTCCCGACTGTCACCCATCCTGTCGCTAATGGTTTCCTCCACCAGCGGACTGGCCCCGATGGCGATTCAACGCCATGGAACTGCCGAGCAGCAGCGCCGCTATCTTCCGCACCTCTGTAGCGGGGAGGCGCGAACCTGTTTCGCACTGACTGAACCTGAGGCGGGCTCGGATGCGGCGGCGATGACAACCACGGCCCATCGCGTGGCGGGAGGTTGGCAGCTCAACGGGATCAAGCACTTCATCACGCTCGCTGACGACGCGCAGTTGATGATGGTGATGGCGGTCACCGATCGCGACAAGCGCGCGCGGGGAGGCGTCAGCGCGTTTCTGGTCGATTTCCCCACGCCCGGCCTGCACGTCTCGCGAGTCGATCGCACGATTGGAACGGCCGCCTGGACGCTCGGCGAAATCACGCTAAATGAGGTCTTCGTCGCTGACAGCCAGGTGCTGGGCGAAATCGGCAAAGGCTTCTCCTATGCGATGGCATCACTCGACGAAGGGCGGCTGAATGTTGCGAGTATCTGTCTCGGCGCAGCACGGTGGCTATTGGAAGCGAGCGCAGCACATGCCGCTACGCGGGTTACTTTCGGCGCTCCGCTCGCCTCGCGGCAGGCAATCCAGTGGATGCTCGCCGACAGTGCCACCGAGATCGCGGCGGCTGAGGGGCTCATCCAGGCCGCATTCGAGGCGATCGAGACCGGCGGCTCGGCTGGGGCATCCGCCAGCATGGCAAAGCTTTATGCATCGGAGATGGCCTTTCGCGTCGCTGACCGGGCAGTTCAGATCCATGGCGCGGCGGGCGTGCTGGATAGTTCGCCAATCGGTGCAATGTTCCGCGACCTTCGGCTGTTCAGGATCGGCGAGGGTGCGTCCGAAATTCAGCGGATGCTGATTGCGAGAAGCGTGCTTGCGCAGGTGCCGCAGTAGAACCACATTGCCTGGTTGCCGGGCGCACAGCGAACGCGACTCAACCCCTAACTGAGTGAACGCCATGGCAGTCGCGTGAAGAGCGGCGTTTTCCGGCTCTGGCCCTACGTCAAAGTACTGATAAAGCGCAATGAACGCCGCCATCAGCAAAGCGAGCAACAGAAGCAACCGGCTGTAGGCACTCGCGACAGTCGTCTCCCGCCAAAGCCGATCAGCAGGGCAAACGCAATGAATACGCCCACGAACGCGAGATCCAGGGTTGACACGCCGACACTCCTAGGATCCAAGAGCAATCTCGTCCAGTTCACCGCTCTGCCCTACTGAACCAACGCATCGTCCTCCACCGGAACAATCGCGCTGAAATCAGTGCCCGCATGAAACTCGGCCCGCGTAAACGCAGTTTGCCGATTCTCAACAGAGTTCACGTTGATGTAGAAAAGCGCTCGACGAAGCGGCGTGATGTTTGGCGTTGAACCATGCACCAGGTTGCAATGCATGAAGATCACCGTGCCGGCTGGGCCCACACCGGCCTCAACGCCGCCGCCCCGATCGACCAGCTCAACCAGTCGGCGCTCAGCGAGGCGCATCAACACATTGCCAGTGGCGTCCCGAACGGGTTCAAAGTCGTCGATCACTCCGTCACGATGTGACCCCGGGATGAACAACAGCGGCCCTTGTGCGGCTGTCACATCGTCCAGGAACACCGTAATCATCAATGCCCGCGGTTCAGGCAGGCCGTCAACCTTTCGCCAGGTGGCATAGTCTTGATGCCACTCGAAGCCGCCGCTGCCCAGGCCGGCGTTGTAGTTGAGGCGGGACTGATGAATGTAGACCCCAGAGCCTACCAACTGCTCAGCGGGTCGGATGACCCGCGGATGGCGGCAGAGATTGTTGATAGCGGGTTCCTGCGCGTGGGCACCATGCACCATCCGCACGCTCTCGGTATTGAATTCTGGCGTGACGTTCGGCCCGGCACTTTGCACGCTTCGTACTGCCGCCTGCTGGATCGGTGCGATCTCCTCGCGACTGAAGAGCGACGGAAATGTGAGGTATCCGGTTTCATGAAAGCGAGCGATTTGTTCGGCGGTCAGGTTCATGGTGCTTGCGTCCTTGAAGAGTTCGCTGATCTGATCGATGCGCCTTACTGCTTGATTCCAGCGTCACGAATCACCTTTGTCCAGAGCTTGAGATCGGCCTGCACATTAGCGGTAAATTCTGCCGGTGAGTTGCCCACCGGCTCGGCTCCCATCGAACGAATTTTGGCGTTGACCTCTGGCGCACGAACTGCATCGTTGACTCTGCGCGCGAGCCAGTCGACCGTATCGGCAGGTACTCCCTTCGGTGCGCCAAGCCCGAACCAGTTGGCCACCGACATCGCAACGCCAGACTCTTTAAGGGTGGGAATCTGCGGCAGCATCGCCGAGCGCGTGTCAGAAGTGACAGCGAGAATTCGCATGCGCTCATTACCCAACTGACCCGTGATGGTGGGCAGCGCAACGAAGGTCCAATCGACGCTGTTGCTGAGCACACCGGTCAGCGCCTCGCTCGCGCCACGGTAGGGAACATGCGTCATCTTCACATTCGTCGTGGCAAGCAGCAGCGACGTGAACACATGGTGAACGGTTGCCGTTCCAGGCGTACCGAAGGTGACTGTGTCGGGTCGCTCCCGCGCAGCACGGATCAGATCAGCCGCGCTCGCGTATTGCCGAACCGGATTGGTGATCAACGCAAACGGCGAGCGCGCATACATGCTGATAGGCACCAGATCAGTTTCAACATTCCACTCGAGCTTTTCGCCGTGCAGCCCTGGATACATGGTGAGCGTTGAATCCATCGCGATCAGCGTGTAACCATCGCCGACCGACTTGGCTGCCGCGCCATAGCCGATCAGCCCACCCGCTCCCGTTCGATTCTCCACAACAAAGCTGTGGCCGCTCGCACGGGTGATTTCCTGCGCAATCAGCCTCGCGAGAATATCGCCGGTTCCGCCCGCGGCATAGGGAACGATGATTTTCACAGGCTTGTTGGGGTAAGGCTGCGCCATCAGCGGGGCGGCCATGAACACGCCAACCGATGCGAGGAAACCAATCAGTGCTGCGCGTCGTGTCATGTGTTCGTTCCTTCAATGATGGGTGGAATCGCTGGATTGAAGCGCGGAGACCGTTGTAAAGATTGTCGATGCCAGGTCTTCGTGGTGGATCGCGCGTACCGCTGACTCGAGCATCTGAAATGCCCCCAGCCCGCCTGCAATGCCGGGCAGGCAGCTCTGTAATCGCATCGCCAGTTTGTCAAAATCCCAGACCATGCGTTCATACGGGTAGTCGGCGCGGAACACGCTACCGTCCTTCATCTCGACAGTGATCTCAGGCGAGAACATGGGCCGGAGGGGCTCGGGCACCAGATCGACACGCGACATGAAGGCGGTCGCAGCCGGGTCGATGCCCTGGCGTGCAGCCCCCGCAGGGGGTTGTCCACCCGCTACGGGATAAGCGCCATGCACCGCGGTGTAGGCCGCAAAATAGTGGGTGGTTTCGCCGGCTCGTGGGGTTTGCCAGTCGGGAAAGCGCGGAAATAGCGGGCTGGGGTACAGCGTTTCAATGGTGTTCATTGCAACGCGAATTCGCGCGATCCTGTCGGGCGCGAGCGCGTGTGCCTCACGGAGTTCGCGCATCAGCTCGATCACCGGCTGGTTGTAACCCGCGCACGGATACATCCGGAAGATGAAGCTGAGCAGCTTCCACTCCCGACCCAGCCCCTCCGAGATATGTCGGGGATCGCTATGCGTTTGCCCATTAAAACTGTAGCTGAGATTACCTTCAGCGTTGCCGATGAACGCGTTGTAAAAGCCCGCCGGGCCTTCAAGGGAAGTTTCCGAACCCTTCACGTGACCTGCGCGCGCCATCACGGCTGCGAAGACGCCATTTCGGGCAGCCTGGGGCTCGTGAATCATCAGCTCATTGCCGCCGGTACGTGGGCCTTCATTAAGGCCACTGGCAAAATTGGCTGCCAGTGCAATGGCCGACACCAGCCCGTCTTCATCCAGCCCGAGCAACAGGCCGCATGAAAGCGCCGCACCCAGCGTTGCAAAGACCGGGCTTGGCCTGAAGCCGCGCGCGGCCGTGCTGGGGATGAAGTCATCTGTGAGCCGACAGATGAACTCGTAGCCCGCAACGATCGCCACCAGAAGCTCGCTTCCGGAGCGTTGCTCCATTTCAGCGCATGCAAGCGCAGCGGGAATGATGACTGGCCCCGGGTGATTCAGCATCCGGTAGGAGTCGAACATGCTCGATGCATGAATCCACTCGGAGTTGGCAAACGCTGCGCCGATTCTCGAGGCACGCTGCCGACTGTGAAAGACGCTTGCACCATCAGGCTTTCCTTCTTCCGCCAGGGCCAGCTCAACAACATGGCGCGCTGATCTGGAGGAATGACCAATTGCGGCCCCCGTGAGGGCATGCAGCAGGAAGGCTCGCGCTTTGTCGCGAACAGGCTCCGGGAGATCGGCGAAGCGGAGCGAATGCGCCCAACGCGCGAACTGGCGGCTGAGTGAGGGGGAAGAACCCGCGGAAGAATCGGTCATTGAGGGCTTCTCATGGGCAAACGACAACCGGGTGAACTGTCCGCCAAATCGTATGGGTCGGCAACTTCCAATCAATCGGCCTTGATGCCCGCCTCCGCCACGAACGCTCTCCAGCGTGCCACGTCAGCGGCAATCTCTCGGGTTTGCTCGTCGGGCGGCACGGCGTTCGGCACCATTCCTTGCCGCAGGAAGGTATCGCGCACATCCTGAAGCTGCAGCACCGCGGCGAGCTCCTGCGTCCATTTGCGTGCAATGTCGGCGGGCAACCCTGGAGGGCCTGCCACCCAGAAATAGAGATCCAGGCCCAGGTTCCTGAGCCCCAGGTCGGCGAAGGTGGGAAGATCGGGCGCCAGCACCGATCTGCGCTCACCCGATACCGCGATGGCATTGAGCTTGCCCGACCGCGCATGCGGCAGGGCGGTGTGTACGGGCAGCACCGCCAGTTGAACCTGACCACCCAGGAGGTCGGTGAGCGCCTGCGCGGCGCCCTTGTAGGGCACATGCAGCGCGTCAAATCCCATTCGGCGCTTGATCACTTCCATGGCAAGGTGTTGGGGCGTACCGTTGCCCGGCGACGAGTAGTTGAGCTTGCCCAACTTGGCAACCGCGATAAGATCTTTTGGATCACGTATGCCCGCCGATGGATGCGCCACCAGCGCCAGATTGCCAGTGGCCGCGCCGCTCACGACGGTAAAGTCCTTGACCGGGTCATAGGGCAACGAGGCGTAGAGCGCGGGTGTGATGGTGAACGTGTTGACCGTCACCATCATGGTGTAGCCATCGGGTTGGGCCTTGGCGACAGCGTTGGCACCAATGTTTCCGCTTGCGCCGGGTTTGTTTTCAACCACCACGGGCTGGCCCCACCGCTCGATCAGTTTGGGGCCCACGGTGCGGGCAATGATGTCGATTCCGGTGCCCGGTGTGTAGGGCACCACCAGCGTGATCGGTCGCGACGGATACGACTGCGCCATCGCGGCCGTAGATACCGCGAAAGCCACCGCCACAAGGCCCAGGCGGGAAATGAAATGGATCATGTGAACAGTCCGAAGGGTTACGGAAGCTTCAAAAGACGCGCGGCATTGCCAAAATAAATTTTCCGCGCATCGTTGTCCGATAGCTTGAGCGATTCGATTGACGCAATGCCTTCCCGGATGAACATCGGCCCTTCCTCGGGATCGAAGGGACAGTCGCTTGCAAACACCACCCGGTCAGGACCGAAGAACGCAAGACCGCAAGCCAGCGGGGCGGCAGCGCCACCCAGCACCGTATCGCCATAAAACATCTTGAAGTATTCGATAGGCGGTTTTTCCAGGCGCTTGAGCACATCGGCCTCATCGCCATCTGCACTTCGCGAACCGAGTTGCGCCCAGAGGGTTTCAGCCCGACCCGCAAAGTACGGAATCATGCCGCCACAATGGTGGGTGATGATGCGCATCTCGGGCAGGCGCTGCAGCATGCCCGAAAACACAATACGCGCCATGGCTGCGCTGGTTTCATAGGGCCAACCCAGCACCTGCCAGATCTCGTAGCGCGATTTCGGCTCACCCGCGTAGTCGGCGCGGGTGGCGGGCCTTGCCGGGTGCATCCAGATGGGCACATCGTGGTGCCGGGTGGCGCGTTCGAACACCGGAAAGAATTCCGGGTCATCAAGCGGCCGCCCCGCCACGCTGGAGATGATCTGAATGCCCCGCGCGCCCAGTTGCCCGATCGCCCGATCCATTTCGGCCAGGGCCGCTGCAACGTTGTTCATTGGAAGCGATGCCACGAACGCGGGGAACTCACCCGGGTACTGACGGACCATGTCCGCCATTCCGTCATTGGCCACCCGGGCGAACTCAGGCGACTGCGAGGCGTCGCCGATGAGCTCCGGCGCCGGCAGCCCCAGGGTGAGCACCTGTTGCACCTGCGGAAACTGCTCGCGCAGCATGGCCACCCTGTGCTCGATGTCCCAGAGCATGCGCAGGTTGCTCATCCGCTTGACCATGCCGGGCTCTTTCGAGTGCGCCTTGACCAGTTCAAGGTAGGCGGGCGGCATCACATGATTGAAGATGTCGATGATTTTCATGGCGCGTTTATATCACTGCCGAGTGTCGGCGAGAACCACGGGAAACCGCCTGGAATCGGCCAATGGTGAAACACCCGGCTGCGGTTGCCGCACCCAGCGCCTTCAATCCCTCAAGCACCAGGCCGAGCAGCGGGTTGTCGCATCGTCGGATCTGTTCATCGAGATCGGCCTGCTGCTCGGGGGTCACCGCAAAGCCCTTCTGCAAGGCGCTCTCCGACCGCAGGTCGTGGCAGACAGCCGGTTCGAACCCGGCTTCGTGCATCAAGGCAAGGTATTGCTCTGCATTACCGAGCGCAGGGATCGCCCACAGGCGTTCGACCCGCTCGATCAATGCGTCGT
>RFXC01000103.1 GCA_009921765.1 Betaproteobacteria bacterium
CGTCTCGGGCGGCGATGTCTCGGGCGTGATCAACGCCAGCGGCCCGATCCTGAACCTCAGCATCCGCGCAGCGGGCAGCATCTCGCTTACCAGCACGGGCAACCAGCCCATCACATTGGGCCGGCTGACCGCCGGCAAGGCCGGGTCGGCAACCGAGGTCTCGCCCGCGCCCATGCTGCGCAGCTTCGCCCTGTTTGCGGCCGCAAGCGACACCGCAACGATGGCCGAGCCCGGCCAGATCGTGCTCCGCAGCCGCGGCGCGATCACCGTGTCCGATGCCATCGAGACCTACGGCGGCACGCTCGTGATCGAAGCGGGCGGCGGCGCGCTCACGCTGGGTGCAACGATTGAAGGCGGCACGGTGTCGCTCGCTGCGCGCGACGGCGTCGTGGCGACCGAAGACGGTCTGGTGAAAGCGACGGTGCTCGACCTGTACACCTCGGCCGCCGCATACGACAAGACCGTCAATAAGGCGGGCAATGTCGGCAGCCAGGCGCAGCCGCTTGTGATCGACCTGATCGGCGCGGGCGCGCTGTTGAGCGGCGAGGTGGCGGGTTCGCTCTACCTCCGCGAAGCCAACGGCGATCTGGTGGTGGGCCGGCTGTCTGCAACCGGTTCGGCGGTGCTCGCCACCGCCTCCGGTTCGATCCTGGGCGGTGACAGCGGCGGCGCGGCCGACCTGCGCGCGGCCGAGGTCCGCCTGAGTGCGGCCGGCGGCGGCATTGGCCGCGTGCTGGAAACGATCGAGACGGTTGAAGCGCTGGTCGAAACCTTCGATGTGGGCGAGTCCACCGGCGAGGAACCGATCCTGATGCCGGTGAGTCGCACCGTCACCGACGCGTTCCGGGTCCGCACCGCGAAGCTGTCGGCCGCGGCCAATGGCGGCGCGGTCGGCGGCGATGCGCTGCCGCTGGGTATCCTGATTGACGTGCAGAAGTCGGGCACGGTCACCCTTGACGAACTCACGCTCACCCGGGCCGATAAGAGCCTTAAGGATGCGAGCGTTTCGCTCTCGGCACGCGGCGATCTGCTGATTGCGGGCCAGGTGAGCACCGGCGGCGCGCCGCTTGCGCTGTCGGCGCGCGGCCAAGTCACGCAGGCCACCTCGGGTGCGATCGATACGAAGGGGGGCGATCTCACGATCACCGCGGTGCGTGGTTCGATCATCCAGCAAACGGGCACGCGCCAGGTGCCGCATGGCGTGGTCGGCACGGTGAGCGAGCAAGTGTCCTCGGTGATTGCCACCGGCGGCGGCTCGGTTGTGCTCGATGCCGGCGATTCGGTGCTGCTGTCGCAGATTGATGCGAGCGGTGCCAAGGGCGCTCTCGGCTCGGTGTCGCTGATTGCGCGCAGTGGCTCAATCATCGACAACGGTCGCACGCGTTCGGGCGGGCCGTCGGTTGGCACGATCGATCTCGATACCGAGCCCGATGTGATCGCCTCCGATCTCTGGCTCGATGTGGCGGAGTCGATTGGCGAGACCGTCTATGCCGGTGGCCAGCTGCCACAGGTCGCGGGCGATCTGGTTGACCTGCTGTTGGGCACCACGCGCGACCAGCGCATCGTCAATGCGCTCGAGCTCACGGTTGACCGGATCGCGGGCCGCAGCGGCGGCTCCATCTACCTGATCGACACGGGCTCGCTCGCGGTGGGCGAGGTGGCGGGCGATGCCAGCACGCCCGATGCCGAGCCCCGCACCGGGCTGATCTCGCTTGATGCGATCGCGGTCGATATCGAAAGCCGTGGCGATGATGCGCGGCTGTCGCTCAACGCCGAACTCGATGCCGGCGCATCGGGCTCGGTGAGCCTGCGCGCCGCGGGGGCGCGCACCTCCATCCAGATCGACGCACCGATTCGCGCGACCGGTGGCGATGTGCTGGTCGAGGCGGCCCAAAAGGTCGGTTCGCGCAATGGCTTGATGTTTGTGAATGGCGGTGACCTCGTGATCCGCGCGGCCGAGGGCCTGGTGTTCGGCACCTGGGACGGCAATCTCTGGGTCGACGCGCGCTCCTCGGCTTCGCTCGATGACCTCGGTCAGGGACTGGCCAATGCGATCGAATCGATTGCTGACGGTGACTTCGAGGCAAGCTACGCCGATGGCGTGATCACGCTGGGCAAAGGCGCCGGCGACCAGACGATCACGCTACGCCGCGATACCACACGTCTCGACGGAGATACCGGTGTCGAGGTGAGCATAGCGGCGGCGAAGGCCGATGCGCCGCGTACCATCGATCTGACGAGCCTGGGTGTGATCCCCGAGGCGGGCCGCTATGTGCTCGGGATCGGGACCGCGCAGTACGCGTTTGTGGCCGACCCGGTGGTGTTTGGCCGTCTGCTCTCGCCGGGTCTGATCCGTATCGAGGGCAATCAGACGCTGGGCGCGGGCCAGGGCCTGCGCCTCAACCTGGCCGGCACCGACGCGTTCGACCGGCTTGAGGTCACGGGCACGCTCACGCTCAATGGCGGCAATATCGACATCGGTTATGTCGACATCGAAGATGGCGAGGGCGGTGTGGCGCCGTTCACGCCGCGCCTGGGCGATCGCTTCGAGGCGCTGGTGAGCGCCACGGAAATCAAAGGCAAGTTCAGAACGAGCGCCGGGCTCTTTGGCTACGACAACGGCGATACCGTGCTCGATGTCAGCCAGGACAAGACCGGCTTCCATCTTGAAGTGGTCGAGCGGCCGCTCGCTCAGCTTCTCGATATCCGGGCGCACTCGAAAGCCGATGCCGATGTGCTGGGCAGCTACTTCAATGCCGACTACTTCGGCAACGACGTCGACTATCTGGCGGGTGCCACGCTGTCGGCGGCCAACTTCCTCACGGTCGACGGCCGCTTCCGGCTGCGCTCGGAGGCCACCTCGGTCACGCTGTCAGACGGTTCCTCGGTTCAGACCCAGCGCTGGACGCTGGGCGGCAGCGAGCTCTATGGCTTCGTGGGCCTGAACGGACCCTATCGCCTCGATACCGATCATGATCTGAACCTGGATGAGGAAGCCGTCAATCCGTATGCGGTGGGCTTCGAGATTCAGGGGATCGATGTTGCGTTCGTATTGAACCTGGAAGACCTGGGCGACAACGGAACCGGAGCTGGAGCCGCTGATCCGCATCCCGGTGGCGCTGGGTGTGGCGCACCTGCTGGGCCGGATCCCGCTGCCGGGCAGCGCACCACGGCCGGAGTGGGTGGCCGCCCTGACCCACCCCGAGCGGGAGGTGTCGGGGTCGAGGTCGCCACCACCGGGGCCACGGTCACCTCGGCCACTGGCCCCGCGCCGCTTACCGTTTACACCGGCGGCCTGACTGAGGACGGCAACGACGAGGCGATCACGCTCGACTTCTCGGGCAAGCGCGGAACGCTGATCCGGGCATCGGGCAACCTGACGATCCAGGTGGCCGACTTCCTGTTTGTCACCGGTTCGCTTGGCTTCGAAAAATCCACGCAGGATCTGATCCTTGCCGACCGCACCGAAGTGCGGGTCGACACGCTGATGTTTGGCGGCCAGGATCTGTACGCGTTTGCGGGTGTCGACGGTCCCTACTGGCAGGATACCGACGGTGACGGCCGTATCACGATGGACGATACGCCCGAGACCGATTCGCTGGGTCTTGCGCTGGGCAATGTGCAGTTCGGCCTGGTGATTGCAAGCGCCTCGCCCGAGCAGGAGAACATCGCTGGCCTCAGCTGGGTGACGGTCAAGGCGGCCGCAGGCTCGGTTGAACTGGTGGGCGTGGAAGGGCTCACGCTCGCCGCGCGCAACCTCGCGGTGGATATCAACCTGGTCGATGGCGTGGGCGAGGGCTTCGATCCCGATCGCAAGGTCATCGACTACACCGCCGAGGGCGGCGAACTGTCGGTTGTCACCGGCACCGGCAAGTCGCTTGCCATGGATGCCTCGGGCGAGAAAGGCGAATGGATCCGCGCCTCGGGCGAGGTCGATGTGTCGCTTGGCGGCTTCATCGAAGTCAGTGGCTCGCTTGCGTTTGAGCGCGCGCGCCAGGTGGTAACGCTTGCCGATGGCTCGCGCGTGCAGACCGAGATGATCACGATCGGCGGCACCAATCTCGATGGATTTGTCGGGATCGGCCCCTACGGCGACGACACCGATGGCGATGGCGTGTTCGAGAAGAGCGAGATCAATCCGGATGCGCGCGGCTTTGGCGTGCGCAACGTCGAATTCGGTATCGGCCTCTTCAAGGGCAAGGGCGCACACGCCGGCACCAACTGGATTTCCGCAACTGGCGTGGTGGGTGGCGTCGATGTGATGCTGGGCCTGCCCGAGAACCTGCGCTTTGACATTCATTCTCTGGGGCTCGCAGCCAACCTGGTAAGCCACGAGGCGCCCGCGCTGTCGGGCCCGGCGCTGGCACTGCCGGCGGCGTTTGCAGTGGATGCCAGCACGGGTGAAATCAACTTTACCGCCGGAAGCTTGGGTGGTGCGAGCGCCCAGGATGCGGTGACGGTCACGCTGTCGCCCTCGGCCGGAACGCTCGCGATCGCAGGCAGCGATCTGCCGCTGTCGCGGGTCGCCGGTGAAAAGGCGAAACAGACCTCGAGCTTTGCGCTCACCGGAAGCTTCAAGGTGGGCGATGTGATCTCGATCGATGGCATCGCGGTCTCGGCAGGGGGCGCTGATTCGGAGGCCGAGCCCACCCCGCAGACTTTCCGCTACACGGTCACCGAGGACGATCTGCTCGAGCGCAATGCCAAGAACGAGATCGTGGGCCCGGCCTCGACCGAGCTCGCGCTGCGTCAGATTGCCGCGTCGATCCGTGAGGCGATCAATGAGCCCGAGGACGAGTCGATCTCGATGGTCGTGTCGGCCTGGTATGCGGGCGTGCCCTTCGATGCGCAGGGCAAACCCAAGCCGGGCGCGGTCGCGCCCGATCTGGGCACGCTGATTGTCCTCGAGGCACTCGAAGAGGATACCGACGGCGGCTTTGCGCTGTCGGTGAGCGAGGACTCTGAAGAGGGCGAGATCATCCGGCTGCGTGCCACGCAGACGCTGCCCGAGACAATCGCCTCCGATGAGCGCGCAAGCGACAACCTGAGCGCGGGTATCGCGAGCCTTGTGCTCGAGGGCAGCGCCGCGGCGATCGATGACTGGCTCGACCGCCATGCAATGCTGCGGCATCAGCACGTGCCGTACAACCTGTTCAATTCGGCGACCTGGATCGATGCACGACTCACGGTGCGGGTCGAGTCGGCTGCTGCCGAAGCGGTGGCCTACGCAACCATCACCGCCTCCGAGGGCGATTCGCCCGAAGGCCAGGGCATCGAGAACCTGGCCGACGACCGGGCCGATACGATCTGGCTCAATGAAACCGGCGAAGGTGCGGGCTTTACCGTCTCGCTCGACAAGGAAGAGGTGCTCGATGGGCTTCGCCTCACCTCGGTCGCAAGCGACGACATCTGGCAATTCGATCCCGCCACCTGGGAGGTCTACGGATCAAACGAGGGCGAGGACTGGGAGAGCGACAGCTGGACGCTGCTCGGCGAAGGCGATACCGGCCTGCCGGATGAGCGCGGCTCGACCAGCGAAGTGCGCTTTGCCAACAGCCTGGGCTATCGCTACTACAAGGTGGTGTTCCCCACCACCAAGGACAGTTTCGACGGCGACAACTTTGTCCAGCTCGCCGAGGCGCGCCTGTTCGCGCATGCCGGCCCGGCCTGGAGCATTGAAACGAGCGTTCACCTTGACGGCAACCGCGATGCGCCGCAGGGCTTCAGCGGCGGTATCACCCCAGTCGTTGAGGCGCTGACCAGCAAATTCTGGATCAGGGCCAACGCGCCCACCAACCTGGTGTTCGCCGATGTGGCGCTTGGCCTGGCTGGTCCGTCAACCGGTCAGAGCAACGCCGCCGCGCAGACCCTCAGCATGGCGCTCGACATGCCGCGCGATGACGATGACCTGCCGGTGGGCACGTTCGCGATGCGCAATGTGCCGGCCGACAGCGGTGTGACGATCACCGAGCGCGAGGGCGGCATCACCTTCACGGGCACGCCCGAGGCGATTGCTGCGCTGCTGACTGCGCCGAACCGGTTCTTCTACACCGGCGCGCTGTGTGACCTGTCGCTCAAGGTCACCGCGACCGGAACGGGCGCCGCCTTCACATCGCAGATTGCGCTGGTCGCCAACCAGGTGATCGACTACGCCGACCGTTCGGTCTTCAATGAAGCGGGCGAAGTCCTGGTCGACGACAACCGCGCGATCGAGATTGCCACCGGCACCGAGCAGACGCTCACGTTCGATTTCGACGGCATGCGCGGCCCGCTCCTGCGTGCAAGCGGCGGCGTCGAGCTGCAGCTTGCGGGCTTTGTGAGCGCGGGTGGCACGATGGCGATCGAGAAGTCCTCGACCACGCTGACGCTTGCCGACGGCAGCACGGCCGAGGCCGATCTGCTCACCATTGGCGGCGCCAATCTGCATCTGTTCGTGGGCGCCAACGGCCCCTATCGCAGCGACACCAATGAAGACGGCCTGATCAACGTCGAGGACGAGGTCAACACCGATGCGGTTGGCGTCTCGGCGGTTGGCGGCGAATTCGGTCTGGTGCTGGGCTGGGAGCGCACGCTGGGCGACGCGACTGCGTCGGGCAAGGTCAACCTGAATGCAGGCCGTCGCTGGATCGCGCTCGAGGCCAATGTGGCCGAGGCTGCGCTGGTGGGCGTGCCTTCGATCACCGCGGTCGGGCGTGACCTGGAGGTCGCGGTCAATCTGGTGCGTGATGTGCCCGCGGGCACGCTCGCCAACACCCAGGTCATCGACTTCTCCGAATCGCCGTTTACCCTTTACACCGGCTACCGCACCACCACCGAGCTCTCGCTCGATGGCTCGCGGGGCGAGTCGCTGCGCGCCTCCGGCGCGTTCGAGCTCGAGGTCGGTGGCTTCGTGCAGGCGCGCGGATCGCTCGCGCTTGAAAAATCGGCGCGCAGAGTTGCGCTCGCCGACGGCACGCGACTCACCGTCGACACGCTGTCGCTCGGCGGCACCGGGCTGAGCGCCTTTGCAGGCATTGGCGGGGGCTACTTCACCGACAGCAACGGCGACGGTCTGATCAATGCATCCGACACGCCCAATCCCGATGCGCGCGGCTTCGTGCTTCAGGATGCGGAGTTCGCGCTCGCACTCATGACGCCGTCCTCCGACATGAGCGCGCTGTTCACACCCGAAGCGGGTGCGATTGGCGTCTACGACTTTGCCTCGCGCGAGTCGGTGCTGGCCAACAGCATCGCCGATGGTCCGGCGCTCACCCGGGTGGCTGCGACCGGCGTGGTTGCGCAGTCGCCGGGCGGGTCGCCCGTGGGCGAGGGCGTGGCCAATGTGATCGACGGCAACACCGGCACCAAGTATCTGAATACCACGGGCCGGGGGTCGGGATTCACGCTCACGCTGCCGCAGGCGCAGGTGCTCGATTCGCTCGCGCTCACCACGCGCACCAATGACGACATATGGCAGTGGGATCCCAAGACCTGGGAGGTCTGGGGTTCGAATGTCGACGGCGCCTGGGGGAACAACCCCAGCTGGATGCGGCTTGGCGCAGGCCTGACGGGTCTCGCCAACGGGCGCGGCGCCTCCAATGTTGTCACCTTCAACAACACCCAGCCGTTCAAGTACTACAAGGTGGTGTTCCCGACGGTCAAGGGCGTCTCGGGTGGCAAGAGCTACATGCATGTGTCCGAGGCGCGGCTGTTTGGTCCGATCGAGCACCAGATGTCGCTCGCCGATGACGCGGGCGTGCGTGCGGCCGGTGTGATCACCACCGCCTCCGGTCCGGGCAACTACCTGATGATCGACCGCGGCGCCGATGCCGAACCGCTCGCCGACTACACGGTGATGTTCGACGTCCAGTCGCCCGTCGACAGCCGGTCGCTACTGCGCAGTCTCCTGCAGGCCAACGGCGGCAATGCCGATGATGCGGAGCTCTTCATCGCTGCGGCCAACGACGCCCTCGGTTCGCCCCGCGGCACCGACGGACTTGGCTTCAGCACGACCCCGGTCGACGAGACCCGCTGGGCTCGCGTGGTGTTTGTCAGCAACGCAAGCGCCAAGCGCCTCTATGTTGATGGCGATCTGGTTGCCAGCGCGAGCAGCACCTCGGCGCGCTACACGCTGGGCTCGAAGGTTCTGTTCTTTGCCGACAATGACGGCGGCAATGCGCCGCTCAACGTTGGCAAGCTCGCGCTCTGGAGCCGGCCGCTGTCAGGGGCCGAAGTGGCAACGCTGGGCACCGCCGAGCGGTTGGGCCTGGAAGCCATGGCGGACACCCGCTGGACCGCGCTGGAAGTGTCGGCAGGCAAGGTGGGCTTTGTCGGCGGCGACGATCTGCAGATCACCGCCAACGGCATCCTGGTTGAAGTCAATCAGGTGAGCGGTCTGCCTGGCGGCATGAACAGCGTCGACAAGGTGCTTGACCTTGCGACCCGTCCGGTGAGCGTGTTTACCGGCACCGGCACGAGCCGTGTGCTCGACATCACGGGCGACCGCGGCGAACTGCTGCGGGCGAGCGGTCAGGTCGAGATCCGCATCGGCGGCTTCCTGTCGACCTCGGGTTCGCTTGCCTTCGAGAAATCCACCCGCGTGCTCACGCTTGATGACGGCACGCGCCGCGCGCACGACGTACTCACCGTGGGCGCAGCCGACCTCTCGGCCTTCGCCGGCATCAATCCGGGGCCGGATGCCACCGGCTTCGTGCTGAACGACCTCGATCTTGCGCTGGTGATCGCCACCGAGCGGGAGGCGGTCGAGCGCGCGGTCGATGCGCCGCTTGCGTGGACCGATGTGGCGATTGCCGGTGCGCGCCAGGTGGCGGTCGCGGGCGGCGCGGCCGGCCAGGTGCATGTGTCGGATGATCGCGGTATCACCTGGCGAAATGCCGGCGCGCCGCGTGGCGACTACCAGGCGGTATCAATCTCCGATGACGGCAAGATGATTGCCGCGGTGATGGCGGGCGGCCGGGTGGTGGTGTCCACCAACGGCGGCCAGAGCTGGAGCTTTGGCAGCGCGGCGAGCACGCCGCTCACCGACGTGGCCATGCTCTCGCGCGACCGCATCATCACCAGCGATCTCTCGGAAGCGGTGCGCTTCGATGTGCTCGACATCACGGGGCGTTTTGTTCCCGGCGACACCATCGGACTGCGGGTCTGGGGTCAGGCCGACGAGACCTTCCAGATCCGGGTGCCGCAGCGGCCGTCGGATGCGGCGCCACCGGCACAGGCGCAGTTGAACGCCAGCCTGGCTGCGATGCTGCGCGCGCAGATCAACGCTCGCTCGCCCTTCTTGCGTGCAAGCGGTGCGGGCTCCCAGATCATCCTCGAGGCCCGGGATGGAGCGCTCGGCTGGGCGTCCATCGATCCGTTCACCCTGCAGGGTGACATCGATCCGGTCAGTAAACCCACCAACCTGTTCTTTACGACAGTCTGGAGAACGGTCAATGAACGCCGTGTTCACTACGGCAATTTCGATCGCGCGGCGCTTGGCAACAATGAATTTGCGCAGCTCACCGGCCTGTTTGCCGAGGGCGACAGCATTGTTGTCACCGGCTTTGCGAGCGATCCGGTCATCTATGAAGTCAAGCGCAGCGATCTGTTTGTTCCGGCTGGCAAGCCGGGCCGGTTCATGCCTGCCACACCCGAGCAGGTGCGGGCAAACGTAGCCTTCAGGCTGGCCGAGGTTCTGCGCTCGCAAACCACCGCCTATGCGGTGGTGGGCTGGAGCGGACCGACGCTTGTCTTCACCGGCGAGACTGCTCGCCCGGCATTGCAGATCACGGTCGAGCGCGCCACCGACGCGCAGGGCGTGGCACGCGGAACGGGTGGGGTCGAGCAGGCGAGCGCCAATACCTATCGCGAGGCGGCGGGCCGCATCCAGATCGGCGAGCCGGGCGATACTGCCACATGGGTGGATGCGCAGGTGCCCCGCGGGAGCGCACAGTTCACCGCGCTCGATACCTTCGGAGCCGGCAAGTCGATCTTTGCTGCGGCGGGTGACCCGATGTGGGGCATGGTGCCGGGCGATATGCCAGGCCTCTTTATCGGTTCGCTCGAGGCTGCGCCGCGCGGGCCTGCCGTGGTCACGGCCATTCTGCCGACCAAGGGCGCTTCGCCCCCGGGCGAGGGCGTCGAGAGCCTGCTCGACGGCAACACCGCGACCAAGTATCTGAACCTGGCCGGGCCCAACAGCGGCTTCACGATCAGCCTGGATGCGCCGCAGGCCTTTAACTCGCTCACGCTGGTCGCGCGCACCACTGACGACATCTGGCAGTGGGATCCCAAGACCTTCGTGGTCCTGGGAACCAATGACAGCGGCGACCTGAGCAAGGCCCGGTGGTGGCCGATCGCCGAGGGCGAGACACGGCTTGCCGATGCGCGCGGCTCGGTGAGCCAGATCGGCTTTGAGAACAACAAGCCCTACCGCCATTACCTGGTTGCCTTCCCCGAGACCAAGGGCAGCTTCAACGGCAAGAGCTATGTGCATGTGGCCGAGGCGCGGCTTGCGCGCACGCCGTCGTTTGTGGTGCCCGAGGCGCTGGGCATGACCACGGCGCCATCGCCGGGCTCCTCACCCGAGGACGCGGGCGTTGGCAACGTGAATGATCGCAATCCGGCGACCAAGTATGTGAACTTCGACGGGCCGGACACGGGCTTTACGGTGAGCTTCGATACGCCCGAGGCGATGAACTCGCTGCTTCTGGTCTCGCGTATCGACAACGACGTCTGGCAGTGGGATCCGAAGACCTGGCGGGTGCTGGGATCGAATATCAGCGCCGACTGGAACGAAGCCGTCTGGACCGAGCTCGGCTCGGGCGAAACGCTGCTGGGCAATGCCCGCGGTTCGTCCAGCGTGGTGGCGTTCGACAACACCACGGCCTACCAGCACTACGCGGTGGTCTTCCCCGAGATCAAGGGCGACGTCAAGGGTCTGCGCGTCATGCAGATTGCCGAGGCGCAGCTCTTCCGTGCGCCAACCGGCTCGCCGGGCGGCTCGCCTGTGTTCGAAGCCGTCGACAAGGTGAACGACGGCAACATCGGCACCCGCTATCTCAACTTCGAACCGCAGAATTCCGGGTATGCCGTCAAGCTGATGGAGCCGGAAGCGCTCGATACGCTGCTGCTGGTCTCGCGTGTGGGCAATCCGTTGTGGTCCTGGGATCCGGCCACCTGGGAGGTCTACGGCTCCAATACCGCCGAGGCCTTCACCGACGAAGGCTGGGTGTTGCTGGGCGGGGGCGAGACGGGTCTGGGCGACACGCAGGGGTCGTCCCGCATCCTCGGCTTTGCGAACGCCGATACCTATCGCAGCTACAAGGTGGTGTTCCCGAACGTCAAGGGTGGCCTGCCGTTCCCCGAGGCGATGCAGATCGCCGAGGCGCAGCTTCTGCGCTCGGCTGCCATCGTGCAGCAGACGCCCATGACGGGCGAGCATGTGGCCTGGACCGAAGTCACGCGCAATGCCCCGGCGGATGCCGCCTGGCGGGCTGTTGCGGCAAGCGGCAATGGCAGCGTGCTGGTGGCCGCTGCCGCCCAGGGCCAGATCTGGGTGGCCGACACCTCGAAACCCGACTGGGAGTGGGTGGCCACGCAAACACCGCGGGCCTGGACCTCGGTGGCAATCTCGGCCAACGGTCGCGTGATCGCAGCGGCCGCCGACGGCAATGACGGTGGCATCTGGGTGAGCGAAGACCGCGGCGCAAGCTGGCGCATGGTGCTCGAGACCGCGCGTCGCGACTGGCGCTCGGTGGCGCTCTCCGCCGACGGCGCAGAGCTGGTGGCTGCGGCCGATGGCGAGGGTGTGTTCACCACCCGGCTCGCGGTGGCGGGCCGGGTCATGCCCACGCGCATTGCGCTCGAGGCCGAGGCCGGCCGGGTGGCCGTGGTGGGCATCGAGGGTCTGACGCTCGATGTCCGAGATGCTGCGGTCAAGATCAACCTCGCCGACAAGACCTTTGATCGGGTGGTCGACTTCTCGGCGGGCGATGTCGATGTGGTGACCGGCACCGGCACCAGCCGCACGATGACGATCAATGGCGCCGATCATCAGATGCTGTCGGTGACCGCGAGCTTCTCGATCGCGATCAGCGACTACGTCTATCTCGATGGCAGCGCGGGCTTCGAAAAGCGCACCGATACGCTGACGCTCGCCGATGGCTCGACTGTGAAGGTCGATGCGCTGTTGGTGGGCGCAGCCGACGTCAACGCGTTTGCAGGACTTTCAGGCCCGTATCGCACCGATACCGACAAAGACGGCGACATCGATGACGCTGACACGGTCAACCCCAACTCGGTTGGCGTGTCGATGACCGAGGTCGACTTTGGTCTGGGCCTCTTCCGCGCCCAGGCGGGGCAGAAGGATGCTGCGGGCAAGCTTCTCAATGGCACGCGCTGGACGGCGCTGACCGCCGAGGCGGGTGCGATCGAACTGGTTGGCATTCCCGATGTCACCCTGGCTGCGCGCAGCTTCAGCGTCGAGCTGAACCGCGTCGGCAACCTGCCGGCGGGTCTGGTGGCCGACGCACACGTGGTCGACTTTGGCGGCAACAAGGCCTATGCGGTTCGTACCGGTACCAACACCACCGTTGATCTCGCGATGGCGGGTTCGTTTGGCCAGCTGCTGCGCGTAAGCGGCGATGTCGATGTGGCGCTGGGCGGCGTGCTGAGCCTCTCTGGCGGAATCCAGCTCGAGCAGTACCAGCGCACTGTCACGCTCACCGACCTCACAGACGAGCAACAGGTGATCGAGGTGATGAGTGGTGAGCTGTCGGGTGCCGACTGGTACCGGATGGCGATCCAGATCGACGGCGAAACCTATGTCACCCGCGATATCCATGTGACCGAGACGCCGCAGTCGATTGAGGCGGCAATCAATGCTGCGCTCGACCCGGTCCCCGGCGCGCGGGTGAGCGTCACCACCGAAGTCGATGGCGACCGGCCCGTGGTGCGCTTTACCGGCAGTCTCGCGGGCACCGACATCAAGCCGATCCGGCTGGTGGTGCCGAGCTATGGCATGGCGTGGAGTGCGGTGGGCTCGGTGTCGACGCTCGTTGAGGGCGGCGACACCCAGGAACTGCTCGCCCGCATGCTGGTGCTGGGTGGCGCTGATGTGTCGGCGCGGATTGCCACCGGATCGGGTGACGAGGCAATCGGCCTCGAGCTCAAGGACCTCGACTTTGCGCTCGCCTATGCGCGCCCGGTCGATGCGGGCGACAACCGCAGCTTCCTCGGCTTGCGGGGCACGGCAGCCTCGCTCGGCGTGGTTGGCCTTGACCGGTTCGGGCTTGCACTGATGGGCACCAACCTGTCGGTCAATCTGAACCTGGGCTTTGGCGATGATCCCCAGGGCGGGGCCAACTCCAACACCATCGACTGGACGGCCACACCGCTTACCTTCAAGCCGGGCAGCGGCAAGCCGCTTACGCTCGACTTCACCGGAACGGTGTTCGAAATCGGCGGCACGATGCTGGTGAAGGTCGGCGACTTCCTGCGCGTCGAGGGCACGGTGGTGGTGTCGCGGCAGTCGCTCGAGGTCACCGTTGGTGGGCGCAGCGAATTCGTCGAGGGCTTCCTGGTGGGCGCATCCGATGTGTCGGCAAGCGTCCAGGGCATTGCGGTTGATGGGCTCAATCTGGCGGTGGCGCTCCTGCGGCCGGCCGATGCGCCGTCCTGGGACGACCGCGCCTGGCTTGCCGTGCGTGCCGAGGTCGATTCGATTACGGTCAGCGCCGAGGCGCTTGGGCTACCGTCCGACCTGTTCACGCTGGATGCCAACTCGCTGCTGTTTGAAACCAATCTGGCGCTGGGCAGCAGCGCCGGTGTCGACAATGATCAGGTGCTGGACCTGTCGGTGACCGAGGTCGATGGCGAGACCGTCGATCGTTCGATCGCAGTCAAGACCAATCTGGCGACCGACAGCACGATGACGCTCGACTATGGCGTCGATCTGGGCGAGTTCACCACCATCACGCTCGATGCCACGCTCGGCATCAGCGACTATGTGCTCGCAAGCGGCAGCTTCGCGCTGTCGATGCTGGGCGGGCGCACGGTGACGCTGAGCGACGGCAGCCGGCGCTCGATGCGCACCACGCTGATCGCCGCGCGCGATGTCGATGTGCGGCTGGGGGTCAATGCGCGCTCCGAAGACGACTTCATGGGCGTTGCGCTCACCGGCGGCTCGCTGGGGCTTGCGCTCCTGGAAGACACCCGCGGTGGCGGCACCTTCATCGGCCTGAATGCAGGGGCCAACAGCATCTCGCTCGAGGGCGTGCCGGGCGTCAGCCTGTCGGCAGGCGGCCTCGCCCTGTCGCTCAACCTTGGTCCGACCACGGGTGTGCTGGCTGGCCTCACCGCCGACTTCAAGAAGGGCGACATCGATGGCGACGGCAACACCGGCACCGACATCCGGATGCGCGGCGAGACCGTCGATACCATCGACACGCGCGTGCGGACGCTGAAGGCCGCGGGCTCGGTCACACTCGAAATCCGTTCGCCGGATGCAGAGGCTGATGCGCCGCCGACGCTGTCGGCAGGCGCGAACCTGTCGCTCGAGGTGGTGCCGGGTGGCTCGCTCCTGATCGGGGCGAGCGGCATCGAAGCCACCGTAGCA
>RFXC01000104.1 GCA_009921765.1 Betaproteobacteria bacterium
GGGCGGGTGGGCGAGGCGCCGATCACGCCCGACTTCGTCATGCGACTGGGCTATGCGGCAGGGCGGGTGTTGGCGGGTGCGGGCGTCCCCGGTCGCTCGCCTGCAGCGAACTCGGTCGCACTGGAGGCGCGCGCGAGCACACGGCCTGCGGTCATCATTGGAAAGGACACGCGAATTTCGGGTTACATGCTCGAGGCCTCGCTTGAAGCCGGGCTATCGGCCGCCGGGGTGGATGTGCTCCTGTGCGGGCCGCTTCCTACGCCGGCGGTCGCGTATCTCACGCGCGCGCTCCGCTTGTCGGCCGGTATTGTGATCAGCGCCTCGCACAATCCCTTTGACGACAACGGCATCAAATTCTTTTCGGCCGATGGCGACAAGCTTCCCGATTCGGTCGAATTGGCGATCGAAGCTGAACTCGAACAACCGATCGGCTGTGTGGCGTCCTCTGCCTTGGGTCGTGCACGGCGCGTGAACGATGCCGCCGGCCGCTACATCGAATTCTGCAAGCGCACCTTTCCCGCGAACCTCGATCTGAAGGGCCTGCGGATGGTGGTCGACTGCGCAAACGGCGCTGCGTACCAGACAGCGCCCCATGTGTTTCATGAGTTGGGCGCCGACGTCATCACCATCGGTACCTCACCGAATGGCTTCAATATCAACGACCAACTGGGCGCCACGCATCCGGAAGCGCTTCAGGCGGCGATGCGCGAGCACGGGGCGGCAATTGGCGTGGCAGTGGATGGCGATGCCGACCGCGTCGTAATGGTCGATGGCAGCGGGCGGGTCTTCAATGGCGACGAGTTGCTCTATCTGATCGTGCGCGAGCGCCTCCACAACGGGCCGGTGTCGGGGGCCGTTGGCACCCTCATGTCCAACCTTGGGCTTGAGCAGGCGCTCGGCCGGCTCGGCGTGGAATTTGCCCGTGCGAAGGTTGGTGACCGGTACGTGCTTGAGATGCTTCGCGAGCGCGGGTGGCTCTATGGGGGAGAGAGTTCGGGTCACCTGCTCTGCCTCGATCATCACAGCACAGGCGATGCCACCATCAGCGCGCTGCAGGTACTGGCGGCGGTTCAGCGCACGGGCCAATCGCTCGGCGAACTGGCGGAAGGCCTCGAGATGATGCCGCAGACGCTCATCAATGTCCGTATCGAGCGCAGCTTCGACTGGCAAGCGCATGAGCCGCTCAGCCGCGTCCGTGCCGAGGTGGAGCGCGAGCTCGCCGATCAGGGGCGCATCCTCATCCGCGCCTCAGGCACCGAGCCGCTGGTACGCGTCATGGTGGAAGCCCGGTCGGCTGACCTGGCCGAACAGGCTGCGCAGCAGCTGGCCGGATCGCTCAGAGCGGCTTGACCGCTCGAAACAGCGTCCAGGGAAAGCGCCAGTAGGGCCAATCCTGACGCGTGGCGCCTTCGGTTTCGGCGAAAGGTTCGATCGCGATATTGACGAACCCCGCTTCGCCCAGCGCCTCGTGCATGTCCAGCCGGTTGAACGCAGGCATGAAGCCTTCGTTGTTGCGCACCGCATGGCCGTCCAGCAGGAACTCCATCCAGCGCCCGCGCGGGCGGAAGTCCAGGTGCATGACCTCGCCACCGGGCTGGAGCAGCCTGAATGATTCGCGCAGCACCCGTCGGATATCCTCGACCGGCAACTCATGCAGCAGCTGGGTGGAGGTGACGAGATCGAAACTGCCGTCTGCGTAACCGGATCGCAGCGCGTCGCGTTGGGCAAAGCGCACGTTGGCGAGGGACGTGTCGGCAAGTGTGGCGGCAGCCAGCCGCAGGCAGGGGCCAGACAGGTCGATGCCGGTCACCCGCGCCTCAGGTAGCCGTGCCGCGATCGGCAGCGTGCACTTGCCAAAGCCGCAGCCCATGTTGAGCACCGACCGGAACCGGCGGCGCGCGAGCACCGTGTCGGCGAAGCGCTCGTGCGCTTCGAAGCGACGCGTGTTGGGGTGAATCGAGGTGGCGCTTGCCCGATACATGAGCCCGTCGTAGTCGGCGCCGATCAGGTTGCCCGGATGCTGGTGGATGTCGATTTCGCGATAGTAGTCGGGGATGTCGAGATTGGCATCGAGTTCGAGATACGGGCTGGACTCGGCGGCGGCGAGCCGCTCGCGCACCCCGTCTGGCTGCGATTCAAAACTCGCCGCGAGTCCCCAGCGCGGATCCGAATACTTCATGCGCTGATAGTGGCGCTCGATGAAGGCAAACCATTGGTAAAGCGGCGTCTGGGCTACCTGGTTGATGGCCTGATCGGTCATCGCTGGGGTGCTGCCGCGATCGATTTCGCGATAACGCTCGTGGAGCGCCGGATACAGCTGATTGGCCCAGTGCTGCCGCACC
Source organism: Betaproteobacteria bacterium (assembly GCA_009921765.1). The sequence goes on from RFXC01000104.1 coordinate 2,343, forward strand.
GACCCGATCAGCTCCTGAAACGCGACGGTTGCGCGAACGGGGGCGTTCATGAACGGGACTCCGGCGAACGGGGAGGGAAACGTCCGCTGGTGGATTTGGCGCGTCCGTCCAACACTTCCATCAGGTGCGAAACAAAGGCATCACGCTCAGTTGCGAGCGCGGCAGCCTGCGCATCATTGGGCTGAAAGTGCTCGAGCGCAGCGATGTCCAGATGCCCCTGTTCGGCGAGCATGAACTCCATGCACCGGACGCGGTCGCGAAGCACATGAAGCTCAGAGGCCATGACAAGCATCATCTGGGCGAGCCGGTCCATTCCAGGTGCGTCGAAAAACATGAGCTCGGGCTCGTCACGCTTGGCGGTCTTCGCGGGGGGCCGGGTGCTGCCGGATCAGGGTAGTGCGACCGTGCCCGCCGGCAATGCCGCCACATGGTCGGCAATCTGACCCGGCGTGGCAAACCACACGCGCGAGCGCTGCGCTGCCATGTGCTCGAGCATGCGCGCGAGTTGTCTGGCGCGATGGGGATGTCCCATCAGGAAGGTGTGAATCGAAATACCGCAGACCAGTGGCCAGCCGTGGCGCTCGGAGTCGTCGAGTTGCTGGTCGAACGAATCGCGAACCATCTGCGTGAATTCGACATCGCTTGCCCCCCGGTTGATGAAGGCCGGCAGGTCGTTCAGCTCCATGGAGGGGTACGGCACTGCGAGGATGGGGCCGCGAGCGGTACGAAACCACTGCGGCTGCTCGTCAAAGAACCAGTCGAGCATGTAGGTGAAGCCCGTTTCGTGAAGGAGCTCGGGTGTGTTGGGGCTTTGCGAGATGAATGGGCCCAGCCAACCTTTGGGTGGCCTGCCCTCTTCCTGAATGAAGCGGTCGCGGACCTGGCCGAGCATTCGACGTTCGGTATCGAGATCCATGTCGATCTGACGCTCGGAATTGGTTCGGCCGTGTCCGACGAACTCATCACCGCGTTCGCGAAACGGCACCAGGATTTCGGGGCAGACGTCGTAGACGCTCGCGTTCACCAGGATCGAAAGCGGCACCTGATACCGCTGAAAGAGTTCCGCGATTCGCCAGATTCCCACCCGGTTGCCGTAATCGCGATACGCGTAGCCACGATGAAAGGGCGGGGCCGGCATGGAGGTGAAGTCATTACCGGGATTGCGCCCAAATTCAAAGGCCTCGACATTGAGCGCGAAGTACACCGCAAGCCGCGCGCCGTTGGGCCAGGCGTATTTGGGGCGCGAAGGCAGTGCGGAGAAGCGATAGCGGTCGAACTTGTTGTCGAAGCGTTCCATGCGGGGGTGTCCTCTGCCAGAAGGGGCGGTTCGGTGAGCGGGCGGCTGCGCCCGCTGAAACCGGTCACTTGGCGCCTAGCGCCCTCAGTTCGGCCATCACCTCGGCCACCGGTTTTACGTCGGCGTATTTGGCCGCCATGTCGAACAGGTTCACTGCATGGCTGGTGGCGCTGCGGTCATAAACGCACTCGATCGGTACGGTGCAGCGGAAGTTGTAGGCGAAGCCATCGACCACGCTGCCGCGCACGCAGCCACTGGTGGTGCAGCCGGTGACCACCAGACTATCCACCCCAAGGTCGACCAGATAACTGACCAACGGTGTGCCAAAGAATGCGCTGGGGTGCTTCTTGGGAAGCAGAATGTCCTGCTCGCGCGGGGCCACCTCCGGCACAAACTGGTAGCCATTTGCCGCCACCTTCATGAGGGCGGGTACCTTCTCGGCCAGTCGCCCCACATCAAACGATTCCTTGGGCGACACATAGGGATAAATGACCGGCAGCTTGAGTTCGCGAAACAGCGCAAGCAGCGGCGCAATGTGATCAACTGCTTTCCAACCTGGCTCGCCGCACGCGGTCTTGAACTCTTTGATGGCGTCCCAGAATGGTTCACGCCTGGTGCCGACGGTGCGGTATTGAACATCGATGATCAGGAGCGCCGGGCGCTTGCCCATGCCTTGCGGGCGACCGAACCCTGCGGCTTCATAGGCGGCGATTTCGTCTGCGGAAACGATCCCTTCCCAGGGTTGAGCCATGTATGTTCTCCGGATGGCGCGTTGCCCGTTCAGGCCCGCGCGTTGGGTAAACAAGGGGTCTTAGTTGTTGAACATCACCGAGGGGAGCCAGGTGGCGATGCCGGGGAATACCCAGATCAGCCAGCAGGCAAACACCAGCGCGATAAACGACGGAATTGCCCCTTGCGAAATAAACAGGATGTCGCGTTTGGCCAGACCCTGAAGCACGAAAAGGTTGAACCCCACCGGCGGGGTGATGGTTGCGATTTCAACCACCAGCACGATGTAGATGCCGAACCAGATCGGGTCGATCTTCGCGGCATGGATCATGGGCATGACCACCGAGAGCGTGAGCACGATCATCGAGACGCCATCCAGGAAGCAGCCTAGAACGACATACAGAATGGTGAGCACGAAGATCAGCATGCCTGCGCTCAACTGCCAATCATTGACCAGCGCGGCAAGGCTTTTGGGAATGCCAGTGAACCCCATGGCCACGGTAGTGAAGGCGGCACCCGCCAGCACAAAGGCGAGCATGCAGGATGTTTCGGTGGCGCGCAGCAGGCTCTCGGTGAAGCTCTTCCGGTTGAGTGTGCCGGTGGACGCCGCAAGAATAAGCGAGCCGACCACGCCCACTGCGGCGGCCTCCGTGGCGGTGGCGAGCCCGACATAGATGGAGCCGATCACCAGCACGATGAGCAGCACGATCGGAATCAGGCGGCGCGAGGCATAGAGCTTCTCGCCCAGCGTCATGGGCGGATCAGGCGGCGGGATCGCGCCCGGGCGGGTCCAGGCGTGGATCATGATGCAGAGCATGAAAAGACCCACCAGCAGGATGCCTGGCACGATGCCCGCGATGAAGAGCCTTGCGATCGACACATCAGCCGCCACGCCGTAGACAATCATCATGATGGAGGGCGGAATCATGATGCCGAGCGTGCCGGCGCCCGCGAGCGAGCCCAGGATGACCTTCTCGTCGTAGCCGCGACGCGTGAGCTCGGGGATGGTCATCCGGCCGATGGTGACGGCGGTGGCGGTGGACGAGCCCGACACTGCAGCGAAAATTCCAGACCCGATCACGTTCACATGCAGCAAGCGTCCGGGGAGCCTCCGCATCCAGGGCGCGATGCCGGTGAACATGTCGTCAGACAGCCGGGTTCGAAACAGGATCTCGCCCATCCAGATGAACAGGGGAAGTGCCGTGAGTGCCCATTCCGAACTCTGCCCCCAGATGGTGGTGGCAAGCAGTTGACCGACAGGGCGACTTGAAAAGAATGAAATGCCGATCACGCCCACCATCACCAGCGAGAGCGCGATCCACACACCTGCCGAAAGCAGCACGAAGACCGCGAGCAGCAGGACGGAAATGGCGAGGGTCTGTTCCATGGTGACTGATCACTCGTGGGCGGCGTGGCGATCAGCGTCGTCGCCTTCGCCCGTCTGCTGATAAGAGGGCTTGCCGCCGCTCGCAACGACCACCAGATCGTCGAGGAAGGCGATGAAGAGCACGATCGCACCGGCTGCCATGGCAATCTGCGGAATCCATTTCGGGATCGGGATGAGGCCGATGGTGTATTCGGGGAAACGGATCCCGTCTATCACCATGTCGAGGGCGTACCAGGCGAAGTAGCCAGCGAGCGCGGTACCCAGCGCGAGGCAGGCGAGCTCAGCCACCCGACGTTTCGGTGGCGCGAGCTTTTCGATCAGCAGCGCCACACGGATGTGCGCGCCGCGGCGGAGCGCCCAGGCCAAGCCCAGGAACGAGGACGCGGCCATGGAAAGCCGTGCGAAATCGTCAGCCGAGGGCACGAGAACGTCAAACAGCCGGCCGACGATCTGAGCGGTGACCAGCACTGCGATCATCAGCAGGAAAAAGGCTGACAGCAGTCCACTCAGTCGATAGAGCGAATCGAGGGTCTGTCTCATGGCGGGTCGAAGTTCCGGGAAGAGGAAGAAAGAAGGCTGGGCGTGGGCGGGCGCGTGCTGCGTGGATAAACATGCAAAACGGCCGCCGGTCGGGCGGCCGTTTGCAGATTGCTCGGCGGTTTGGGCCGGGTGTTACTTGATCCGCGCGTAGTAAGCGTCGGTAATCTTCTTGCCTTCAGGTCCGGCTTTCTTCAGCCAGTCTTCAAGCATCTGCTCACCGATCTTCTTGAGTTCCCCTGCGAATTGCGGAGTGATGGGGCCGAGTGTCATGCCGTTTTGGACCAGCTGCTTCGGTCCGGCGACGTTTTCGGCTTCGCTCATCTCCCAGCCGCGTTGTTCTGCGATGGCCGCTTGCTCAAGCACCGCCTTTTTCAGCGGCTCGGAGAGCGCCTGGAAGGCTTTCTCGTTGACGAACGCGATGTTTTTGGGCACCCAGGCCTGCGTGTCGTACACATACCGCGTGTAGTCCCAGGCCTTGGTGGTCACGCCCGTGCCGGCCGCGGTGAACATCGTGTCGATGATGCCGGAGGTGAACGCCTGGGGAATTTCGGTGGCCTGCACGGTGGTGGGGATGGCACCCATCAGCTGCGCGAGGCGCGCCGTCTGCGCATTGTAGGTGCGCATTTTCGTGCCCTTCAGGTCGGCGAGCGAGTTGATGGGCTTCTTGGAGTAAAACGCCTGGGAGGGCCAGGGGCACATGTAGAGCACGCGAAGGCCCTGCTTGAGCATCCGTTGCGAGATTGCCTCGCGCGAGACTTCAAGAAGCGCGCGTGCCTCCTTGTAGCCAGGGGCGAAGAACGGGATGGCGTCTAGCTCAAACACGGGGTCTTCTGGTCCCATGTTGGGCTTGAAGATCTCACCGATCTGCACCTGACCGGTCTGGACCGCGCGCTTGATCTCGGGGTTCTTGATGAGCGACTGGGCAGTGTGCATGGTGATCACCAGTTGCCCGTTGGTCGCGCGCCGAACATCTTCGGCGAACTGAACGGTGTTCTTGGTGAGCACTTCCCGGTCGGCGTAGGGCGTGGGGAAGTCCCACTTGACCTGGGCGACGGCGCTCGCGCTCGCGAATACTGCAGCGGCCGCGATGGCCGGAATTAGACGGACGGACATGGGTGTCTCCTCGGGGAAAAGCGGTAAGACGTTAAAGCGCGGGTATTAACGCGCGAGCGGCGCTGCTCTGTCAACGCACGGGGGTTTGCCAGTGGCGGTTTCTTTCAGTAAATGAAAGGGATGAATCCCCGGGTGCGGGCCTGATAGGCAGCATGGTCTGGATGGGCGTTCGTCATCCAGCGGTCTTCGAAACTTGCCTTGACCAGGAGGGCGCCCAGCAGGGTGAGCGACAGCATCCAGCCGTGAAAACTGTCGATGATGCCGCCCAGCCCGGCCGAGATCAGCAACAGCCCGGTATACATCGGGTGCCGGATCCATCGGTAGGGGCCGTGGGTGACCAGGACGCCGCCTTCCCTTGGCTCGGGTCGCAGGTTGAAGTTGCCAGGCCGGTTGGCCGCAAGCGCCCAGGCGCCCAGCGCGATGCCCGCTGCAATGCAACCAAGGGTCCAGCCAGGTGCGGCCACCACCTCGAGCGCGAGCTTGCCGAGGAGCAGCTGGAATGCGAGCGCGCCGAACTGCACCCAGAGGAGAAACCCACCCACCGGACTCCGGGTCATGCGCTTGCCTCGTCCAGGAGTTGCCGTGACCGATCGTCAAGCACCACCTGCAGGCTTGCGAACAGGTCGTGCAACTGGGCGGCGGAGGTGGCGCTCGCAATCGGTGCCGCCACCGCGTCGCGATCGCGCAACCAGGCCAGCGCAACCGCGGTCAGGCTGGTGTGGTGCTGGGCGGCGACGTTATCGAGCGCGGCAAGGATGCGGAAGCCGCGTTCGTTGAGGTAGGCGGCCACCCTCCCGCCGCGGGCGCGGCCCGAGGCATCCGCCGCCTGGCGATATTTGCCGGTGAGAAAGCCCGAGGCGAGGGCGTAATAGGGGATGACCGAGACCTGCTCGCGAACGCAGAGCGACTGAAGCGACGCCTCGAACGGCTGTCGCACCATCAGGTTGTATTCGGGCTGCAGCGTCTGAAACCGGGGCAGGCCAAAACGGTTGGCGGTGTCGAGCGCAAGTGCCAGCCGGTCGGTGCTGTAGTTGGAGGCACCGATCGCGCGGATCTTGCCGGCGCGGATCATGTCGGCGTAGGCCCCGAGGGTTTCCTCGATCGGTGTGCTGGCGTCGTCGATGTGTGCCTGGTAGAGGTCGATACAGTCGATGCCCAGTCGGCCGAGCGACTCATCGACCGAACGCATCAGATGCCGCCGGGACAACCCCGAGCGGTCGCCGCCCAGGTCCATGCCGGCCTTGGTGGCGATCAGGACCCGGTTCCGTTTGCCGCTGCGCTTGAGCCAGCGGCCGATGATGGTCTCGGATTCGCCCCCGCGGTTGCCCGGCACCCAACTGGAGTACTTATCGGCGGTATCGATCAGATTGCCCCCGCCCTCTACAAAGGCATCCAGCAGTTCAAACGATCGCGCTTCGTCCGCCGTCCAGCCAAACACATTGCCGCCGAAAGCAATCGGTACGGCCATCAGGCCGCTGCGGCCGAGTTCTCGGGTCGGGATCATCGTGAGGGCTCCTTGGGGCGCTGCATTCGATCAGAAGCTCGATCCGATCACGAACCCGGGCGACGGTCAACCTGGCCCGATCCACACTCGCCTCGAAAGAAGGCCCACTGATCGCAGACCTGACCGGCACGCAGGCGGCACAGACCGCGCTCGCCGCCGTCGGCAGCACGTTCGGTGAGGGCGACGCCCCCCGCGCGGATGCAGGCTACGGTAGCGGGGTTGGCCAGGCCCACCGGTTTTTCGGCGTGCGGCAGTGCGGGGTCGGCGGCGCAACCGGTGAGGAGCGCGGCAAGCAGCGTGATCAGGCGCGTGGCACCGGCCTTCGCCGGGGGCATGCGGGTTGGACAGGGCCTGATCCGGGTCATATGACGCACTCCTTCCAATGCCTGATGTCTTGCAGGCCTACCTGAAATGCTGGCCCGGTTCGGTCCGGTTCGGTCCGGTGCGGCAAGCCCGGGGAAAGTCTAAGGCAATGTCCCTGGAACTGGCATCCGCCTGATGAAGCCCTACAATTCCGCCACTGCACCGGCCGGTCAATCCGGCGGAGTGTGCAACCCGCTCTTGACGAGTCCGCTGGAGACCCCCGTTATGAATTCACGCCGTTCCGCGATTGCCCTGCTCGCAGCCGGGGCCACGCTTCCACGTCTTGCGTTCGCGCAGTCCTCGCAGCAGGTGATGCGTCTGATCGTGCCCTTCACCCAAGGCACAGGGATGGACATGGTCGCCCGCACGATCGGCCCCGGCCTGGGCGAGAAGATGGGACGGCCTGCCATTGTGGAAAACCGTCCGGGGGCGTCGGGCAACATCGGCGCCGAACAGGTGGCCCAGGCCGCGCCCGACGGCAACACCATTCTGGTGAGCGCCAATACGCTGGTGATGGCACGCACGCTTTATCCAAAGCTCAACTTCGATCCGCTTGCCGACTTCACGCCCATTGCGCTTGCTGCCTGGGGTCAGCTGCTGCTGGTGACGCATCCTCGCACGGGCTTCAAGACCGCAGCTGATCTGCTGGCCGCCGCGCGCGCGAAACCCGGCGCACTCAACTATGCGTCACCGGGCGCGGGCACACCGCACCATATGTCGATGGAGATGCTGAAGAGCGTCAACAAGGTCTTCATCACCCACATTGCGTACCGCGGTACCGCCCCCGCTGTACAGGACATGGTCGGCGGGCACGTCGACACCATGTTCATGCCTATCCATGTGGCGCTGCCGTTGATTCGCGCTGGGCGTCTGGTTGTTCTGGGCCTGGGCGGCACGTCGCGTCATCCGCTTCTGCCCGAGGTGCCAACCCTCAAGGAGGCGGGCGCAGGCGATGTGAATGTCGCCATGTGGTACGGCTTCTTTGGACCGAAGGGCATGGCCCCGGATCTGGTGGAGCGCCTGCACCGCGAAATCAACCAGTTGCTAGGAAGCGCCGAGGCGGCGCGTGCGTTCGGCACGCAAGGCATGGACGCAGCGCCCGTGAGTCTCCAGGAGTATCAGCAACTGGTCAGGACCGACTCCGAACGCTGGGCCAGTCTGATCCAGGCGCAACGCATCACTGCCGACTGAAGAGCCCGATATGAACATTGCCATTGTGGGAGGGGGTATCGCGGGGCTCGCGTTCGCGCTGGGTCTGCATCGACACGGACTGCGCGCAACCGTCTATGACGCTGCGCCCGAGTTCCGCGAAGTGGGCGTGGGCATCACGCTGCTGCCCCATGCCTGCCGCGAGCTTGCCGCGCTGGGCGCGCTCGAGCGGCTCGAGCCGCTGGGCATCGAAAATCTTGAAAGCGTTTTTTTCAATCGCCATGGGCAGTTCATCTATCGCGAGCTGCGTGGACGCCATGCGGGGCATCCGTTTCCCGAGCTGGGCGTGCACCGCGCGCGTCTGCATGCCACGCTTCTTGCGCTCGCGCGCGAGCGCTTGGGCCCGGAGGCGATCCGGACCGGCATGCGGTGTCGGGGCTATTCTCAGAACGCGTCCGCGATCACGCTGGAATTCGTGCGCGCCGACGGTGCGACCGAGCGCGTGCAGGCCGACATTGCGGTGGCCTGTGACGGTGTCAATTCAGCGGTGCGTGCGCAGATGCACCCGGATGACAAGCTCTGCTTCGCCGGCATCAACACTTGGCGCGGCGTGAGCGTCTTTGATCCGATTCTCACCGGCCGCTCCTATCTGCGGATCGGCACCATCGCCACGGGCAAGATGGTGATCTACCCGATCGTTGGCAAATACGATGACCAGGGGCGGCAGCTCGTCAACTGGGTGGCTGAGATCCAGCGCGATGACGCGCCCATGAATGACTGGAACACCCGCGCCGATCTGGCCGATTTCATGCCCGTGTACGAGGACTGGCGGTTTGACTGGCTCGATGTGCCTGCGCTGATACGGTCATCGATACAGATGCTGCAATACCCGATGGTCGATCGCGACCCGCTGCCGTTCTGGCGGGATGGCCGCGTCACGCTGATGGGGGACGCTGCGCATCCCATGTATCCCCGGGGGTCGAATGGCTCGGCACAGTCGCTGATCGACGCGCGCACGCTGGCCGAGGCGCTTGCTGCCACGTCCGATCCGCTGAAGGCCTTCGATCAGTATGAGTCGGCGCGCCGCGAGGCGACGGGTCGGGTGGTTACCACCAATCGCAGCCAGCCGCCCGATTTCATCATCATGAAGGCTGATGAACTGTCGGGCGGCAAGCCCTTCAAGCACATCGATGATCTGATCAGCCAGGAAGAGCTGCGGCAGATTGCGGCACGCTATGAGCAGGTCGCAGGTTTTGCCCGTCCGGGAGCGTAAGTGATGGACAGGATCGCCTTCCTTTCCCCTCTGAGCTGCCCAGCGGCGCTGGCCGCGTTCGCCCTCGCCCTCGCCCTCGCAATGCCGGTACAGGCCTCCGATACCGAGGCCTGGGCGTTCAAGTTCACGTCGGCACTGTATTCCGAGCGTGACACGCCGCTTGCCACCGACCAGAACCTGCGAGGCAATCTTGGTGAGCACACCACCTGGATCGGCCACTACCAGCGTGGCGGGCAGTTTTCGCAGACTCGCGCCGGCTATGAATACACTTTCAAGCTGCGCTTCGGGCAGGTCGTGCCGTCGCTCCAGGCGGCTACGCACGGGTTCGCCGGGGGCGCGGTGACCGCGCAGTTGGGATCAGACACGGCGTGGGCAATCGTTGGCTTTGGGCGCACCAACCTGAAGCCCTATTACAACCTCAGTTTTGATCCCAACGATTCGGTGGTGCTCGGCGCCGGGATTCGTGTTCGCAAAAGCGGTGTGCTGTCGCTCTTCACCGTGGCGGACGACCGGCTGGGAACCGGACAGAAAGTCACGCATCTGGTGTGGCGCGACCGGTTCGCCAAGGATCAGCGCATCACGATCGATTTTGTGCACAAGACCGGGAGCCCGGAAGCGGGTCTGCCCGGCGCGCCGGGTAAAGGCCTCACTGTCACCTACGACCACGGCAACCTGTTCGCGCGGATCGGGCGCGAGCAGAAGGTGAACTTCACCACCAGTGATCAGACCCGGTTTGCGGCGGGCTTCCGGTTCTGACCGGCGCGGGTCGTCAGCGCTTGCAGCCTAACGTTTTTCAAGCGCTGTGATGCGGTAGCGCGCTCCCTCCGCGATCACGCGAAAACGCACCGTATCGCCGGGTGCGAGCGATTCGATCAGCCGGTTGTCGGACACATGGAACACCATTGTCATGGGGGGCATGTCGAGGCTGCGTATGTCGCCATGGCGCAGCGTCACGCGGCCCTGTTCGCGGTCGAGGCGGCGAACCTCGCCGTCTACCCATTCAGACTCCTGCGCACCCGCGGCGGGCGCTTCTGCGCTGGTGCCGGCACTGGTGGCTGCGGAGGCTGCAGGCCTGGCATGGCCGTGGTGGCTGTGGCCCGTGTGCTGGGCGAGGGCGTTGCTGCCGGGCGGCAGGCCGGTTGCGAAGCCGAGCGCAACGATCATCAGGGAAATTTTCATGGGGGGTCCTGATTGAAGTTGGGTGGGTGGGTCAATGCTGGTGGTTGCGCGCGCCGCCAGGTTTTTTCACCTGAACATCGACGCCGCCCGCGGCCGATGGCGCCGCCCCGGTGCGGTTGACCTGGGGAAGCTCGCCCTTGAACTCATAGGCCACCGTTCCGGGCGGATGGCTGAACCAGCCCGGGTCGCGAAAATCGCCCGCAGGCTGGTCGCGACGAACCTTCAGCACGCTGAACATTCCGCCCATGCCGAGGGCGCCAAACGGACCTTGACCGGCCATCATCGGAGCGGTGTTGTCGGGCAAGGCCATTTCCATCTCGGTCATGTCTTTCATGCCCCGCTCACCCATCACCATGTAGTCGGGAATCAACCGCATGATACGGCCCGCCACGCCGCGGTGATCGACGCCGATCATGGTGGGAACGCCGTGACCCATCGCGTTCATGGTGTGATGGCTCTTGTGGCAGTGAAATGCCCAGTCGCCTTCTTCGTCCGCGATGAATTCCATCTGACGCATCTGGCCCACTGCGATGTCGACCGTGACTTCAGGTTGGCGCGCTGCGAGTGGCGCAGGGCCGCCGTCGGTACCCGTCACCTCAAACTCGTGGCCGTGCAGATGGATGGGGTGGTTGGTCATGGTGAGATTGCCCACACGAAGCCGCACGCGCTCACCCAGGCGCGCCACCAGCGGATCAATCCCCGGAAAAATTCGGCTGTTCCATGCCCACAGGTTGAAGTCGAGCATGGTCATCACGCGGGGCGTGTAGCTTCCCGGGTCGATGTCGTAGGCACCCAGCAGAAAACAGTAATCGCGGTCGACCTCGGCAATCAGCGGGTGACGCTGCTTCGGATGCGTGACCCAGAATCCCATCATGCCCATTGCCATCTGAACCATTTCGTCGGCATGCGGGTGATACATGAATGTGCCAGGTCGCCGGGCCTCGAATTCATACACGAAGGTCTTGCCGGGCGGAATGCCCGGCTGCGTGAGTCCGGTGACGCCGTCCATGCCGTTGGGCAGCCGTTGGCCATGCCAGTGAATGCTGGTGAATTCGCCCAGCCGGTTGGTCACGAAGATTCGCACCCGGTCGCCTTCAACCACCTCGATCGTGGGGCCCGGGCTCTGGCCGTTGTAGCCCCATAGATGGGCCCGAAAGCCTGGCGCCATCTCGCGCACCACGGGTTCGGCAACGAG
>RFXC01000105.1 GCA_009921765.1 Betaproteobacteria bacterium
CCACTGGATGCGGCGCGCCGTGAAGCAGTTGGAAATAGTCCTGGCGGCTGGGGATTGATCCAGCAAGGCCGGATCGATGCACACATTGTGAGCATCGGGACTACCACTTCACTCACCGAGGCCGGCGAAAAGATCTTGATGTGGGGCACCAGCGACGCAGTGGCCATGCCAGGCCAGGCCTATTTCGCGCTGCGAGAAACCGTTCAGAAGGAGCCAGATCTGCTGTTGAAGATTCTCCGTGCCGAAAAGGCGTCAATTCTTGAAGTCAAGCGTACCGATGGTCGCGTGATGGTCGAGCGACTAAGCCGTCAATGGGAGATAGAGGGCGCCAAGCAAGTTGACTTCACCGTGCGAGCGATGCGCGATGAGGAAGCACTTTGGTGGCAGGACAACCCCGACTTGCTGCTGAAAAACGATGCCGGCAGTTGGAGCTCAATGGTTGGCGGCATGGTGAAAGTCGGCTTGATTAAATCAGGGCAGGCATCGCAGTTCTACACTGATGAAATCGTGAGCCGACTCTAATCCCGCTTGAGGCCGCAGGCCTCGAACGCCTGCCGTGTTACCGCTTTTTCCTGCTCGGTCAGATTCAGGAGCGGACGGCGGACCGGCCCGCCCACCTGGCCAAGCAGCTCCTGCCAGTATTTCTGGTGAGCCGCCGCTTTGCCGTGAGGGCGGGACTGCTTCAGCGCGTTTCGCACCGGGCCGAGACTCGCTTGGATCGCACGAGCGGCCTGCGCATCACCCTTGAACGCGAGTTCGGTGTAGTCATGCATACGACGGTCCTGCGCAGTCTGCATGAGGTAGGGGGGCGTGGAACACAGATAGACCTGCCATCCGAGCTCCAGGATATTGGACAGCCACTCCTCTTCATTGGATGTGCTCACGATCAGCCGCTTGCCTGCCATGCGTGTGAGGCGCACATAGGTGTCGCGCGGGACGCTATATTTGATCGCGACCACGTTGTCGATCTCGGCGATTCGAACGCAGGTTTCGGGCTCAAGTGTGTAGCCACAGTCGGGCGGCTGATTCCAGAGAGTCACGCCGATGTCGACTTGCTCCGCGATGTGCCGGTAATACTCGTACAGGGTGTCATCGCTGTGCGCGCCGAAGTAGAGAAGCGGCGTGTGAACGACGATATAGTCGGCGCCGATCGCCTGCGCATGGCGAGCGAGGTCGATCACGGTCTCGAGACTCTGGTCCGAACACGACACCATCACGCCGCGATCAGCGCCCGCCTCTTCAACCGCGATTTCAGCCGCGCGCTTACGCTCGGCCACGCTCATGGAGGCGAACTCGCCCTGCTTGCCATTGACAAACAGCCCCCGGATGCCGAGGTCTCGATACCAGTGGCGCAGATTGCGGCGCCAGCCCGCTTCGTCGAGCCGCAGCTGCGCATCAAACGGCGTCAGGGTGGCAGCCCAGATGCCACGGAGGTGTTCATGGGCAAACGCCTTTGCATCGGCTTTTCGATATTTCACTCGGGACCCCCTGGAGTAAGACCGCGGCAGTTTACCGGTCGCGACTCGGTCAGGCAGCCGGACGGATCGGACAGTTTGCTTCCTTGTCGACCAGGTCATAGACGAAAATGAATTTCGCCATGCCCGTTAGCATCCCGGCCACCATCCCAAGCTCGAAGATCTGCGCATCGTCGAAATGGGCCTTCAGCGCGTTGTAAAGCGTTTGGTCCAGGGTACCGTGCATGTTGGTGATGGCGATCTGAGAGGCAAGCTGCAGTACCGCGCGATCACGGTCATCAAACACGGGTGCGTTCTCGTTCATGATGTGCGTCAGCTGGGCGTCACTCACGCCAGCCTTGAGTGCAGCCTTGCTGTTGCCCCGATTGCAATAGGCGCAGCCATGCGTCATGGACAGCCGGTAACGCAGCAACTCTTTGGTGCGCACATCAACCCGTCCCGCGTAAAACAGTTTTGCGTAAAAGCTGTCGCGGTACCACTCAAGAAGCTCCGGTGCGTTGGCGCCCACCTCGATCAGCGTTGCATCGTCCCGAAGGGCTACCGATGCGTCGTAATCGCGCTGCAGGCGCTCGCTCATTTGGGGTCGGGGGATACGGGCCAAGAGCGGGTTGGGCATGGTGGGCTCCATGGGGTCGGGTGCGGCACTGCCTCCCAGCGAAGAACAAAATGGGGAACGCACCGATTGGGTTGATTTTGCGCTCGAATATCTTGACGCTTGCGCCGACCGCCCCGTAGACTCGACCTCACTAAAACGATACGGAGGAGCTCAGGGATGAAATCGATGAATCGTCGCAATGCGGTGCGTTCGCTTGCAGCGGCTGGCGTGTCGGCCGCACTGCCGATCCCCGCGCTGGCTCAAGAGGCGTTCAAGATCGGCAACCTGTCACCGCTCTCCGGTCCGGCAGCCGCGTTCGGAATCGGCATCAATCGGGGAATTGAACTCGCCGCCGAAGACATTGGTGTGTTCGAGGTCGCGGGCAAGCGCTACAAGATCGAAATGGTGCCGTACGACACGTCGCTCGATCCCGGTAAAACCGTGGCGGCGCTCAATCGTGCCGTACTGAACGATAACGTGCGCTACGGCTTCATCCTGGGCGCGGCGGTCCACGGCGCAGTGCTCCCGATCATCCGCCAGAATGGCTTTTTCGACATTTTCATGGGTGCGGCCGGTAAGGAAGTCACCAATGCCGAGAATCCCACGGTGTTCCGGTTCATGGCGTCTTCCGATCAGCTTTACTACACCTTTACGCCCGAGATTTACCGCAAGCTCAATATCAAGCGTGTGGCGTTTATGGGCCCGAACAATGATCTTGGGCGGTCTGACGTCAAGGTTCTCAAGGATATTGCCGCGGGCCTGAAGGGCGACGGCGTGGAGTTCGTCGGCGAGGAACTCGTCGAACTGACCTCCAAAGATTTCCAGGCTGCGCTTCTCAGACTGCTCGCCAAGAAACCCGATGCGATCGACACCAACGCATCGCCTACCGGAACGGTTGGATTGATTGCGAAGCAGGCGCGCGAGCTGGGCTACAAGGGATACTTCATTAGTTCGACCGCAGTGCTCGAGGCCAAGGCGCTGGTCAATGTTGCCGGCAAGGGGGCAGATGGCATCATCGCCTACCGGATTTGGTCAAGCTCTCCTTCGCCGCTCTACGATCAGATCGCCGATCGGCACCTCAAGAAGTACAAAGAGCCCACCCTCGGAACGGTATGGGAGGCCTACGCCGCGACGCGCTGGGTCGTGGAGGCCATTCAGAAGGCGGGCACATTCGAGACCCGCAAAGTCGCCGAGGTGCTAGCCCAGTCAACGTTTGCCTCGCACCCCTATGGTCCGGCAACGTGGGGGGGTGAAAAGACCTACGGCGCACGCCGACAGATTCAGACTCCGCTGCCTGCATCGATCATCAAGGACGGCAACTGGACGCCGCTCGAGGTGCGAATGGGCAAGCTTGACTGAAGCCGCCCCTTGAGCCTGACGCTGTTCCTTCAGGCGCTGTCGATCGGGGTCGTTAACGGGGCGCTGTATATCCTCACGGCGCTCGGGCTCACGTTGATCTACGGCATCCTGCACATCGTCAACTTCGCCCACGGCGAGTTGTACATGCTGGGCGCCATGCTGGTTTACCTGCTCTTCGTGGCGTTTGAGTGGCCGCTTTGGGCGGCGGTACCGGTCATCGTATTGCTGTCCGTGCTTGCGGGCTTCGCGGTGGAGCGCACAATTTTTCGCCGGCTGCGCGGGCAGTGGCTGCAACTTTTAGTGGCAACCGTCGGCGTGTCACTCATCGTGCAGTCGGTATCCTGGATTGCATTCGGCGCGCAGGAAAAGACCGTTCCCTCTGTGCTCGAGGGCGTGTTGCTCCTCGGCACGGTTCGAATTCCGATCGAACGCCTTGCCGCAGCCGCTATCGCCATGCTTCTCGTGGCACTTCTTTACCTCGTGGTGTATCGAACCCGTACCGGCCTGGCAATGCGGGCAATTGAGGAAGACGAGGAAACCGCCCGGATGCTCGGTGTTGACACTGACCGGGTGGCGGGCGTGTCGGTAGCACTTGGCTTTGCGCTTGCAGCGATGGGGGGGATTTTTGTTGCCCCGATCTACTCGATCAATCCGGGCATGGGACTCGATGCGATTCTCATGTCGTTCATCATCATTATTGTGGGAGGTCTCGGAAGCATCACTGGCACGGTGCTCGCGGGATTTCTGATTGGCATCATTCAGGCAATCGGTTCGCTCGCGCTCGGCGCCGAGGCTGCGCACATCCTGGTGTTTGTAGCAATGATCGCCATGCTGGTATTCCGACCGCAGGGCCTGATGGGACGCGTGCGATGAGGCCAGCGCATCAGTCGCCAGGCCCCTGGCTGCTCGTGATACTGCTGGCGCTCCCGTTTGTTGCCAGCAACTACTGGCTCCATGTGGCCATCGTTGTCCTGATGAACATCACCTACACGGTTGCCCTCTGCGCGGTGCTGCGAATGGGCTATCTGTCGCTGGGGCACGCAGGGTTTATTGCCTTGGGTGCGTATACCAGCGTGGTCTGTTCGGTGCGCTTCGGGCTTTCGCCCTGGTTCGGCATGGTCGCCGCCGCGGCATTGTGCGGGGTGGTGGCGTGGGGCCTTGGAGCGCTCACACTCCGGCTGCGTGGAATCTATTTTTCGCTCGCTGTCTTCGCATTCGGTGAAATTGTCGTGGCCATTGCCAGAGCGTTCGACTGGTTGGGCGGACCGTCCGGGATTGCCAACGTTCCAAGGCCGAGCTTTTTCGGCATCAAGCTCGACACGCATTTCTCTTTCTACTGGCTCGCGATGGCATTGGCAGTGTTGCTGGTCACGTTTTTCGCTCGGCTCGAGCAGACCCGGTTTGGTGCGACGCTGCTCACGCTTAAGACCGAGCCAGGCGAGCGGCTTGCGGAAAGCGTGGGGGTCAATACCGCCGCGCACAAGGCCGCGTGCTTTGCGATGTCCTGCGCTGCGGTCGGCGCGATGGGCGCTGTGCATTCCATGTATCTGTTGTTCGTCAATCCACAGGTGTTCAGCTTTTTGATGTCAACCGATCTGGTCATCTACGCCATGATCGGCGGAACGACGGGCTTCTGGGGACCTGTCCTCGGCGCGGGCGCGCTTACCGCGCTGGGCGAACAGCTGTTTTCGGTGGGCTATTGGAAGACGCTTGTGTATGCGCTCATTCTGATGGGCGTGATCCTCGTGGTGCCCGGCGGGCTGAGTGCGTTGTCGGCGCTCTGGAAGCGGGAAATGACGCCCAGGGGCGGTCGATAAGTGGCGCGCTCAACATGGTCTTGCCCGTCGTGAGCGCTTCATCACCCGCCGCCAAAGCTGCCGTCATGCTGCGCGTTCAGTCGGTTGGCAAGCGGTTTGGCGGTCTGGCGGCGCTCACCGACGTTTCCTTTGATGTGCATGAGGGCGAACTGGTGGGATTGGTGGGCCCGAACGGCGCAGGCAAGTCCACCCTGTTCAATACGATCGCAGGGGTGTTCCCGCCCAGCGAAGGCCGTATCCTGTTGGAAGGCCGTGACATCACCGGACTCCCCAGCCACAGGCTCGCGCGTCAGGGGCTTGCGCGAACGTTTCAGCTGGTGACGCTGTTCTCGGAGCTCAGCGTTCTCGAGAACGCCGTTCAGGCGCTTCACCGTCATCGTGCCGGGCGCCTTGTTTCGGGGCTGCTGCAAACCCGTTCTTATCGTGATGAGTCTGCCCGCTGGCGTGAGCGTGCTCGCGAGGCCCTTGCTCTGCTGTCGCTAGAGGGGCTTGCAGAGCAGCCTGCGTCTTCGCTGCCCCTCGGTCAGGCGAAGCTCCTTGCAGTGGCGATTGCACTTGCCACCGAACCGCGGCTTTTGCTTCTCGATGAGCCGGCTGCAGGTCTGTCGCACGAGGAATCAAGTCGTATGATGGACTTGATCTCCGATCGGGTTCGAGGGCGTTGCTCGGTCGTTCTGGTCGAACACAACATGCGAATCGTCAGGCGATATTGCGACCGGGCTGTTGTGCTGCAGTTTGGGCGGAAGATCTTTGATGGTGCGCCAGCGGATATGGTGAACGAACGCGCGGTCGTCGATGCCTATCTGGGTACAGGAGAGGGCGCGTGATCCCGGCTGCGATGAATGAAGGGCCGCTGGGTTCCGCTGGCGCGGAAGGCCCGGCCCTGCTGATCGATTCGCTTGAAGTGCGGTACGGCCAGGCACTTGCAGTCAACGGCGCATCGATCCGCGTGCCGGCGGGTCAGGTGATTGGCATCGTCGGACCCAATGGAGCCGGGAAATCGTCGCTCCTCAAGGCAGTCTCCGCGCTGGTGCCGGTCGTTGGCGGCCGAATCGAATTTGATGGTCATGCGATTCAGAACCGTTCGCCTCGCGCAATCGCTGAACTGGGGGTCGCACACGTGCCCGAGGGGCGTCGGATCTTCGCCAAAATGAGCGTCTACGACAATCTGCTGATGGGTGCCTATCTGCTGCCCGCGGCGAGCCGCAACGATGCGCTGGAGCGCGTCTTCAATGCGTTTCCGAGACTCAAGGAGCGCTTGCGGCAGGCTGCTGGCAGCATGTCGGGTGGCGAGCAGCAGATGGTCGCGATCGGGCGGGCACTGATGGGAAATCCCAGGCTCATCATGGCCGATGAGGTCTCGCAGGGTCTGGCACCCATCGTGGTGCAGGAGGTCTATCGACAACTGTCCAGAGTCGCCGCCGATGGTGTAGGCGTGTTGCTGGTTGAACAGAACGCGCGGCTTGCGTTTCAGCTTGCGTCATACATCTATGTGATGGAGCAGGGGCGTGTGGTGAGCGAAGGAGCTGCTGCCGAGTTGTCGCGCAGTGAACATGTTCGAAATGCCTATCTTGGGTTGGATTGAATGACTGCTGAGGTCGTTTATTCCGAACAGATCGGAGCGGTTTGCACCATCACGCTCAACCGGCCTCACGTGTTGAACGCAATCGATGATGCGCTGCTTGAGGGGCTTGCCGATGAGCTTTCAAAAGCAGCGCGTGAGCCGGACTGTCGTGTGGTGATCCTGCGCGGCGCGGGCCGGGTGTTCTGCGCCGGCGGAGATGTCGCCGACATGCCTTTGCTGCGAACGGAGTCCGAATATCGGTCGCGGCGGCTTGTCGCCGAGCAGGCGGTCGCGCGTGCGGTCCGCGAACTGGATCGGCCGCTGGTGGCGCAGATTCACGGTGCGGCAATCGGGGGTGGCTGCGTTCTGGCTGCGCTGTGCGATCTTAGAGTGGCAGCAAGCGGCACACGCTTCAGTCTCCCCGAAACAGCCTTTGGCACCACCGCAAGCCTGGGCGGAATTTTCATGCTGACCCGTATCGTTGGCCTGGGCCGAGCCTTTGAGCTCCTGTATCTGGGCGAGCGCTTTACCGCCGAGCGCGCGCGGGAAATCGGTCTTGTCAACTGGGTGGTGAGCGCGACCGATCTGGAGGCCGAGGTGGGCCGCCTCGCGATACGGCTCGCTGATCAGTTTCCGCACGAAATGATGCTGACCCGCCGGGCCGTCCTTGATGGTCTTGATCTGGAATTCAAGCTAGCCGCCCGCCGGGAAACCGAAGCGGCGATGGCA
This sequence comes from Betaproteobacteria bacterium, assembly GCA_009921765.1. The sequence goes on from RFXC01000105.1 coordinate 7,540, forward strand.
GCCCATCTGGGTGGCGATGTGGTGGAAGGCTTCAAGCGTGCCCGCGATCGTATGCAAGCGTCCAAGGGTGGCGATTCATGACTCGTGACAGCGCCCGCCTGGGCGATCTTCCGCTTATTGCCGCTCAGCGGTTTGGCGCGAGTGAGGCGGTGGTCTTTGGGTCCGAGCGCGTTTCGTATCAGTCGCTGTCGGCGGCGGTAGATGAATGCGCGCGAGGGTTGATCGGGCTTGGCGTGCAGTCGGGCGATCGGGTGCTGATTTTTGTCCCCAATTGCCTGCGCTGGCTGGTGGCGTTCTATTCGCTGATTGCGGTCGGCGCAGTCGCCGTACCGGTGAATACCCGTTTCCGGCGCGACGATCTTGCTTATCTGGTGCGTCAGTCAGGCGCCAGCACACTTATGATTTCGGAGGATGTACCCGGCGTCGATGTCATGTCGATGGTGCATGAATTGCTCGATTGCAGCGGCCAAGACGACTTGCCGCGGCCCACCTTCCCAGAGATGCGCCGGCTGATCTCCACCTCTGACGCGAGCGTCCGGGCAGCCACCGGATGGCAGGCATTGATCGAGGCTGGGCGAACCATGTCCCAGCAAATGCTTGATGCCCGCCGCCACGCGGTGCAATCCACGGATCCGGCGCTAATCCTCTACACCTCTGGCACAACGGGTGCGCCCAAGGGCGCGGTCCATTCGCACGCAATGATCCGCACCGTTGCCGATGGCGCAAATCGACTGGGCATCACATCGCGCGACACGCTGCTCCTGTTCATGCCGCTCTTTCACAGCATGGGGCTATACCTGGCAGGCATGATGTTTCTTGTCAGTGGCGCGCGGCTGGTGTTGTCCCCCAGGTTCGACGCGCCCGCCGAACTGGAGCGGATCGAACGCGAGCGAGTTTCGGTCACCTTTGGATTTGACACGCATTATTTCGACCTTCTCGGCCATCCAGATTTCGCGCAGCGCGACCACTCCAGTCTGCGGATTGCCATGGTGCCCGCGGGCTCTCCTGGTGCCGAGCCCATCGCGAGACGTGTGAATCGCGAGCTTTGCCGAAGTTTCAGCGGCTACGGCAGTTCGGAATGCGGCACAGGCATCTCGCTGAGCTTTCTCGATGCGTCTGAAGATGAGCGCTGTCTGGGATCAGGCTTTCCGATGCCTGGCTATGAGTATCGGGTCTGCGATCCGCAAACCGATGAGGTGCTTGCCCCGGGTGTGCTGGGTGAGCTTCGGGTTCGCGGTTATGGCGTGATGCTCGGTTATTACGCGGCTCCTGATCAGACGCGTGTTGCGTTTGATGCCGATGGCTTTTTTCGCACAGGAGACAGCGCGCAAATCGATGCGTCGGGCTTTGTGCGCTATGTTGGGCGCTACAAGGACATGCTCAAGGTTGGCGGTGAAAACGTCGACCCTGCCGAGATCGAGGCTTTCCTGTCGGCGCTGCCTGGTCTGGCTAGCGCTCGTGTGGTGGGATTACCCGACGCGAGGTTGGGTGAGGTTCCGGTGCTGTGCGTCGAGATGGCGGCGGAAGTGCCCGACCTGGATTCGGTGAGGCGGGCGTGTGCAGGGCGGATCGCGAGCTTCAAGGTGCCCAGACGCGTGGTGGCGGTACCGCGCTTTCCAATGACGGTGACCGGAAAGCTGCAGCGCGCAGAGCTCCGCAGATTGGTGGTCGAGCAAGTGGCTGCGCGCTGAGGCGCTCTAACGGCGCGGGCGCCTTCCCGCAACGGCTACGCAGCTTTCTCCAGTCTCACGCCGTTGAAGTGGTCTCCCGTTTGCTGATAAATGACGGCCGGCTTAGCGCCCCCCTGATCGGACAGGTTTGTGAGAACGGTGGCGAGGGGGGCCGATGCTGCTTCATATCGGCCATCAGGGTGATTGATCGAAACCTTCCCCGACAGGTCGACCATCACCACCGGACGCTCAAAAACGATCGCTGCAACCCGTGCGGTATTGAAGTCGCCCCAGGCTCTACTATCGACCTGCCCCACGTTGATTCCCCGAGCAACCTGCATCGCTACGTCTTTGATATAGGACCCTGAGCCCTGCTTCCCTACGATCTTCTCCAGCTGTGCGTCGCTGATCCTCACAAGTCTGTGCAAGATATCCGTTCGGACCGACATCGCTGCGTCGAATGGGTCGGCAGGAACTGAGCCAGCTGCAGGCCCATCCTCGGCGAGTGCCACCGCCATGCTGGCGAACCAGCAGTGGCCATCACCCTTGACAACAACAGGCGTGAGTCCGGCCTCGACAATGGCCTTCTCCCCAAGTCGCTGCGCATTAGCTTCCGCGACTTGCAAGCCCTGGTCGCGTCGGACGTTGTTCATCGCAACCCTGTCAATTTCCTTGCACGCAAGAGCCGCGCTGCCCAGTTTTTCGCTCAGCAGGGCAAAAACCAATTCAGGATCGGCTGTTTGCGAATCTACGCGGTGCTGTTGGACGAGTGCATTGCGGACCGCTTCAATATTGAGTTGGCCGATTGCGCTACGTACCTCTACGCTGGTTTCTATCGGTTTCAAGTTGTCCGCGCCGCCAATGTCCTCATCGCTCTTACTTGAACCCGCCGCTCCCTGCTTCGACGGCCCGGGCTGTACCTGTTTTGGTACATCGTCTTTGCCAGCAGCGAGCTCTGTGATCAGCTCATCAAGATATGACTTGACGCGTGGATTGACGACGCCGCCGGAGGCATTTTCAAGGGTCGTTGACAGAATGTCTGCAACCTCAGCATCAGATCGAAGTCCGTATTGCTTCATCACCGCTTTGAGGGCGTCTTTCCTGCTGACTTCAACCTCGAAGGCAGCCTCGTTCCGTATGGCTGCGTCATTGGCTTGCTTTTGATCGACCGCTGGGACCTTGCTGCCAGGATCCTTGCTCGAGGCTGAATGGTTTTGAACGTGTTGCGACGAATCCACCTGTTCAGCTTGCTTTGAGACCTGGCTCGGTCCCGCCTGCTTCGGCGAAGCGGGTGGGAGCTGCGTGAGCCCCAGAGTCTTGAGCGATTTCGCCCGGTGTGCGCCGTCTAGCGAGCTTCCCTTCAACTTGAAACTGCCCGCTGCGGCTGCGCCCGCGTCCTTGGCGAATGCGCCGTCTGAAAACCGCGCCTTTCTCAGATCGCCGTTTTTCACCTTGAACTGGTACTTGGCCAGATTCTCGGGCGTACCATAGACAATGACGTCCACGCCGTCGCCGCTCGCATGTTTCTTCAGGCGAAAAAATGTGCCGTCCGCCGCCTGAAAGCCCTTGAGAGGCTCGCTTTTGCCACCTGATCGCGCCGTATTGAATTCGGTGCTTTGTTTGCTCAGGTCGATCTCGGTGTTGCCCAACCGAAATTTGACCGGCCCCTGAAAGCTGAAGGTCAGTTTGTCGGTCATCGAACATTTACCCTCTTACGAAGTGCGGCATCGATGCAATGGGAGCATGGGGGTCGGGCTGAGCGGCGTAGTCTGAAGCCAACCGGATTCGCCACTGCTGCGCGGTATCGACAAAACCGGTGATCCACTCCACCAGCCGCTCGGGTGTGTCCGCTTCCATGTTTCGCATGGCGCACAGATAAACCTTGCCCGACCCAGGCTCGAGCGATAGTGACTCGCCCCGCGTCCCATTGAAAAGGAAATTGGCTGCCAGGAGTGCCCGCGACCGCGACCCGTCTGCGTCGTCCCCCAGATCGCCAAGGGGGGCGAGCAGCAGGAGCTGCGACGAGTCCGCTATCCATTCGAACTGCAGTTCAAGCTCGCCGGGAATGAAGACGCAACAGACGCCGTCTTCGTTGAAGGCGAGATCAGGGAGCGCCAAGGCGCTGCCGATCGCGCGGACAATCAGGCTGGGCGACATCGCCGACACAGCGCTAGACGCCTTCGACGATTCGCATATCCCGAACCACCGCGTTATTGCCCAATGCTCTCAGAGCTTCCTGGTAGCCGGCGCTGTTGTAGGTTGCAAGAGCAACCTCGAGGCTGTCGAATTCGACCACCACCGTCCGCTGCATCAGTCCGTGCTCCTTCACCGCCGCGGGGGAGCCTCTCACCAGAAACCGGCCCCCTGCGGCCTGAATACTTGGGCCGGCTAGCTTCGCGTAGGCGGCCAGCGCATCAGTGTTGAGAATTTCCCGGTATGCATTGATCCAGTAGGCCTTGGGCATGGCATGTCCTTTGTCGGCAGTGAAAGCACGCAGAATCCATCAATCGGGGATGCTTGGCAAGCGCCACCTGAGCGCCGAAGCGGTCAGTGGACTGCCTGGCTCAGAAAGTGGCCAACACCTGTTGTCGCAGGGGGGCAGTCACCCGCGGACGCACGCCAAACCAGGACTCGAATGCGGGCACCGCCTGATGCAGAAGCATGCCCAAACCGTTTGCGGTGTCGTTGCCGCGTGCACGCGCAGCGGCGATCAGCGGTGTTTCCAGGGGCACATAAATCAGGTCGCTCACCAGCGCGCGCACAGGAAGCGCATCAAGGCTGAGCTCGAGTGCTGGCTGGCCATACATGCCCTGGTTGGTCGAATTCACCAGTAGGGCAGCGCCTTCGAGCGCAGCATGACGGTGTGACCAATCCAGCGCTTTAACGATCTGCGGGTCAAGTTCCGCCAACTGCTCGGCCTTGTCGCGCGTCCGATTGACGAGGCGGATTTCAGTTGCGCCTTCGTCAATGAGGGCGCAGACCACTGCACGGGCCGCGCCGCCCGCGCCCAGTACCACCGCGGGGCCTTCAGAGGCTTGCCATCCGGGGCGTTCATCGCGAAGGCTCTGGATGAAGCCCTCGGCGTCAAAATTGAACCCGTGCAGCGCGCCATCGGCCTGAACAACGATGCAGTTGATGGCACCGATACGCCTGGCTAGTGGACTCACCTGATCCATCAGGCTGAATGCGGCCAGCTTGTGCGGTTGCGTGATGTTGCAGCCAGCGAGCCCCAGCGCGGACAACCCGCGGACGGCGGCTTCAATGCGATCGATCTGAACGGGAAAGTGCCCGTAGGCTGCGCTCAGACCGTGCTCGCGGATCCAGTGGTTGTGAATGATGGGAGAGCGCGACTGCAGCACTGGCATTCCCATGACACCAGCCAGTTTGAAGGGCTTGTTCTCGGACATGTGGAGTCGAGGGGCCGACGGGGCGCCCGGATTGGGTTGAGAAGATGTCATGATGATCTCACGAGCGCGCCCGCTTTCCATTCGCGGCGCCTGCGCTACCATTACCGAGAGTTGCCGTCACCGAGTATCTGCCATGCCCGCTCCCATCACTTGTATCGAAGATCTTCGCCAACTGCACCGCCGCCGGGTGCCCAAGATGTTCTTCGACTACTGCGACTCCGGTGCCTGGACCGAAAGCACCTACCGCGCCAACGTCGACGACTTTTCGCCCATCAAGTTTCGGCAGCGGGTGGCTGTGAACATGGACGGCCGAAGCACCCGCAGCAGCATGATTGGTCACTCTGTGGCGATGCCGGTTGCGCTCGCTCCCGTGGGGCTGACTGGCATGCAGCATGCGGACGGCGAAATTCTCGCCGCCAAGGCGGCCGAGCGATTTGGCGTGCCGTTCACGCTCTCGACCATGAGCATCTGCTCGATCGAGGATATTGCCGCACACACCACGAAGCCGTTCTGGTTCCAGCTCTATGTCATGCGCGACCGGGACTTCATTGCGAGGCTGATCGATCGCGCGAAGGCGGCCGGCTGCTCGGCGCTGGTGCTGACACTCGATCTTCAGATTCTGGGCCAGCGCCACAAGGACATCAAGAATGGTCTGTCGGCGCCGCCAAAGCTCACGCTCCCGAACATCCTCAACATGATGACCAAGCCTGGCTGGTGCCTGGGCATGTTGGGCACGTCGCGCCGTCAATTCGGCAATATCGTGGGCCATGTCAAGGGCGTGGGCGATATGTCCTCGCTCGGGGCCTGGACCAGCCAGCAGTTTGATCCCACGCTCAACTGGAACGATGTTGAATGGATCAAGCAGCGCTGGGGCGGCAAGCTGGTTCTGAAGGGCATCATGGAGCCGGTTGACGCCCGGCTGGCGGTCGAGAGCGGCGCTGACGCACTTGTCGTTTCGAATCACGGCGGGCGTCAGCTTGATGGCGCGCTCTCGTCGGTCAAGGCCTTGCCGGCCATTGTGGATGCCGTGGGGCGCGACATTGAAGTTTGGCTAGATAGCGGTATTCGCTCAGGTCAGGACGTCCTGCGGGCCCTAGCGCTCGGTGCGCGCGGCACCATGATTGGCCGCGCGTTTCTTTACGGCCTGGGCGCCA
>RFXC01000106.1 GCA_009921765.1 Betaproteobacteria bacterium
CAAGGACGCCTTCATCGCCGCCAGTCGGAGCACCTATGAGGAGTTCGGCAAGGAAGTGGCCGGCGCCAAAGCACTGATCGACAAGGCCGTTGCCTTGGGACGCCCCTGACCATGCACCCCACCGTTGCACCCTCGCACCCCTTGGTCCGATTCCGCGAACGCTATGCGCTTGGCCTCGAGCGCCTGGTCATCCTTCTGATGGTAGTCCTCGCAGGCGAAGTCGTGCTGGGGGTGTTCATGCGTGCCATTGGACGCCCGCTCGTCTGGTATGACGAAATGGCATCGGTGCTCCTTGCGTGGCTCACCTTCTACGGGTCAGCGCTCGCCTCAGCCCGACGCGCGCACATTGGCTGCCCGGAGTTGGTCGACCAGTTGTCCGCGGGGCCACGCCGAGCCTTCGCCCTGGTATCCCAGATCATGGTGATCGCGTTTTTCGCGCTGGTCGGATGGGTGGGCGCAGACATTCTGCCGATTCTCGCGGACGAAATGCTGGTGAGTGTGCCGTGGCTCTCGGCAGCCATGGTGCAGTCGGTGATTCCGGTATCGGCCGCGCTCATTCTGGTGGCCGAGTTCCTGAACCTCATCGACCTGATTCGCGCCCAACCCGCTGATCGAACAGCTTCGTCGCTCGCCGACGGGCTGCACTAGCCGGGAGCACTTCATGGGCACCATGTTCCTTTTGTTTGCGGCGGTCCTGCTGCTGGTTCTGATCAACGTTCCTATCGCAGTGTCGCTTGGCATCGTCTCGGTCACCGCCATGCTGGTCACTCAGGGAACCGATTCCCTGCCCAATGTCGCCCTGGTCATCTACAACGGCGCCACCAACTTCCCGCTCCTCGCCATTCCGTTGTTCATTCTGGCGGGCGCCATCATGAACGCCTCAGGTATTTCACAGCGCCTGATCGCGTTTGCAGGTGCGCTGTTTGGTTGGGTTCGGGGGGGCCTCGCGCATGTATCGATCGGCGCCTCGTTGTTCTTCGCCGAGATCTCGGGCTCGGCTGTGGCCGATGTGGCCGCGCTGGGCTCGATCCTCATCCCGGGCATGAAAGAAAAAGGCTACCCGGCCCCCTATGCGGCAGCCGCGATGTCGTCGGCCGCAACACTCGCAGTGATCATTCCGCCGTCCATTCCCATGATCCTTTACGCGGTCATGGCTGAAGCCTCTGTCGTTCAGCTGTTTGTCGCCGGGATCGTGCCCGGCCTCATTGGCGCGTTTGGACTCATGCTGATGGCAAGCTGGCTCGCGCACCGCTACAACCTGCCCAGCGATGAACGCTTCTCGCTCGCTCGCGTGGCACAAACCGGACGCCGCGCATTCTGGGCATTTCTCCTTCCCATCATCATTCTGGGGGGCATCTTCGGCGGTATCGTCACTGCCACCGAAGGCGCGGCGCTCGCAGTCGTTGCTGCGCTGTTCGTGGGCCTGCTGATCTATCGCGAGCTCAACCTCAAGACATTGCGCGCCGCCATCGTCGAGGGCGGCATCCAGACCGCCGTCGTGATGTTGCTGGTTGCCACCAGCGCGCTCCTTGGCGCCTACCTCACCGAAATGCAGTCGCCTCAGGCGCTCGCCCGCGCAGTGTCCGACTTCACGAGCAACAAGTGGCTGGTGCTCGCGCTCCTCAACGTACTGTTTCTGTTCCTGGGCATGTTTCTGCATTCTGCTGCCGCCATTATTCTGGTGGTGCCCATAGTCATGCCACTGGTGCGCGCCGCAGGCATCGACCCCGTCCATTTCGGGCTGATCGTCACGATCAACCTGGGTATCGGTCAGCAGACACCGCCGGTTGCCAGCGTGCTGATGGTGGCAAGCTCCATCGCCCGCGCCTCGGTGTGGGATGTCACACGGGTCAATGTCTGGTTCATCGGCGTTTTGCTGGTGGTGCTGATGCTGGTCACCTACGTGCCGATCACCGGTATGGGTCTGGTCGAAGCGTTTTACCGCTAACCACGCGGCGCGGCCCGGCCGCGCCGCCATCCCAGCCAGCCCGACACGCTCCACACCAGGAGCACCAGCACGGCAAGGCCCGCCGCGATCGGGCGCTCCACGAAGGCAAGCAGATTGCCATCGGCCTTGATCATCGAGCGGATGAAGTGCTCTTCCAGCATGGTGCCAAGCAGCATGCCCAGAATGGCTGGTGCGATCGGGAAGCCGTGGGTTTCCAGAAACCAGCCGATCAACCCGGCCGCCACCAGAATCCAGAGATCAAAGGGCGAGTTGTTGATCGCAAAAGCGCCCACCACGCAGAACAGCAGAATCACCGGCATCAGCAGGTTTCGTGGCGTCCGAAGCAGCCGCGCAGCCACCTTGATGCACAGCCAGCCGAGCGGCAGCATCAACAGGTTCGCAATGATGAACAGCAGAAACACCGCGTAGATACTCGACGGGTTGTTGATGAAGATGGTCGGCCCGGGGTTCAGGTTCTTCATGTAAAGCACACCAATCACGATCGCCGTGATCGAGTCGCCGGGTATGCCGAATACCAGCGCTGGAATCCAGGCGCCCGCGAGTGCGCTGTTGTTGGCTGCTCCCGCTTCCACCAGCCCCTCGGGATGCCCGGTCCCGAATTTTTCCGGCTCTTTCGAAAAACGCCGGCTCATTGCGTACGACATCCAGGCCGCAATATCGGCCCCTGCGCCAGGCAGGGCGCCAATCACCGTGCCGAGTGAACTGCCCCGCAGCGTCTGCACCGGATACCGGCGAATCATGGCGCCCATGCCACGAAACACCGAACCCACCTGGCGACTGACGGCAGCGAGCGGATTCGCGTCCAGGCTGAAGCGAAGCACCTCGCTCACGGCAAAGAGACCGATCATTGCCGGAATCAGGCTCACGCCGCTCAGCAGATCAGGCGAATCAAACGTGAACCGGGGGTGGGCAGCCGGATTCTCAAGCCCGACACAACCGAGCAGCAGGCCGAGGAACAGGGTGATCATGCCCTTCAGCGGCGCATCGCCACTCACGAACACGGCGCAGGTGAGACCCAGGAGCACCAGCCAGAAATACTCGAACGAGCTGAATTGCAGCGCCGCAGCGGCAAGCGCTGGCGCCGCCAGAATGAGCACCGCGGTGCCGAACAGCCCGCCTATTACCGAAAAGACCAGCGACACACCCAGCGCTGTCTCGGCGTACCCCTTGGTCGTCATGCGATAGGTTTCATCGACATACGCAGCCGATGCCGGCGTACCAGGAATTCGGACCAGACACCCGGGAATGTCGCCCGCGAAAATGGCCATGGCGGTTGCTGTCACCATGGCCGCAACCGCCGGAATCGGCGGCAGAAAGAACGTGATGGGCACCAGGAGTGCGGTGGCCATTGTGGCGGTCAATCCCGGCACTGCCCCCACAAAGAGGCCAAACAGCGAGGCGAGCACCATCACGACCAGAGTCTGGAGGTTGAACACCATCTGAAAGGCGGTCCAGAGGGCGTCGATGTCAGCGCTCCGGTGATCGGGATCGGGTCACCATACCCACCCGGACAGCAAGCCCCAGGGCAGCGGCACCTTGAGGAGCTTGTAAAACGCGGTGTGAACCACCAGGGTCGAGACCGCTGCAACCGGCGCGATCCAGGCGAGCCGGACCCGATAGGCCGCAAACAGCACGCACAGCATCAGGAAGGCCGTGATGATGAAACCCAGCCTGTCCACCCAGGCCACATAACCGATCAGGGTGGCCACGGTTGCGGCAAAGGGCAACCAGCGGCGCGCGGCCGGGCCCGCGAGGCCGGTAGCGGCCGGGTCGCCTGCCTCCCCAGCGTTCCCGCTGAACGCGGCCGCCCGCCTGCCGGATCGAAATGCCGATGCGATCAGCAGCACCGACGCCACGGCCAGACCCGCAGCAATCAGCCCCGGAAAGAGCGCCGGGCCATACGGCTGGCCTGGCGCAGGCGGGAAGTCGCGGATATGCCAGAGCACCGCGCCCGCAAGCGCCAGGAACGCCGCGCCGATCGGCGCGTCGCCAAGTCGCGCCATACCAAACTACTTCGCGAGGCCGACCGCTTTCATGACCTCACCCTTGGCCGCGTCGTCTCGTGCCATGAAGGCTGCAAAATCGGCAGGGCCGGCCCACATTTCGCCAAACCCACGGGCGGCAAGGAAGTCCTTGTAGGCCTTGGAATCGTAGATCTGCTTGACGGCGGAGGCCAGGCGATCGACGACGTCCTTGGGCATGCCCTTGGGCCCTGCAACCCCGCGCCATGCGCCATTGGTCCAACTGCTCCCGACCGATTTCAGGAGTGGGACCTGGGGGAAGAGGCCGTCGGGCTTGTCGGCCATCAGCACAATGGCCCGGACCTTCCCGGCTTCGATCAGCGAGCGGCCTTCGGGAAGCGACGCCGACACCAGATCCACGCCGCCTGCCGCGAGATCCTGCAGACCCGGTGCCGCCCCCTGGCTGGGCACCCAGGCGACGGCATTGCCGGCAAGCTTTGCATCGACCAGCCAGCCCGCGAGCCCCAGATGCCAGATGCCCCCCTGCCCGGTTCCGCTCGCCTTCAGCTTGCCAGGGTTGGCACGCGCAGCGTCGAGCAGGGCCTTCGCGTCCTTGATGGGCGAATCGGCCCGCACCATCACCGCGTTGGGATCGAAATTGACCAGGGCAATGGCGGTAAATTCGTTATGGCTCAGCTTGGTCAGGCCAGCGTGCCGCATCATGCCGATCTCGACCGTGATGAGGCCAACCGTATAGCCGTCGGCAGGCGCCGACGCGATGGCCTGATGGCCCACCACGCCGCTTCCGCCCGTGCGGTTGACCACGTTGACGGGTTGCTTCAGCGCCTTCTCGAGCTCGGCGGCAACGAAGCGTGCGACCGCATCGGTGCCTCCTCCCGCTCCCCAGGGAACGATCATGGTGATGGGGCGATCAGGATAGGCGGCGATCGCAGGCGCAGATAGCAGCGTGGAGGCGGCAAGCGCTGCACCCGCCAGCGCGCCGAGCAGGCGTCGTTTCATGAAGGTCTCCGATGTTATTAGGATCGATCTGCTCGCGGTCTGGCCCGGGCTAAGCCCGGCAGATCACGGCGATTCATTGTAAGTCGACCCCGGCAACGATGAAAGCGTTACCTGTCCGACGCTGGCAGACCTTACTTCGTCCCGAAGATCCGGTCACCTGCATCGCCAAGCCCGGGCACGATGTAGCCATGCTCGTTCAACTCCCGGTCGATCGCAGCCGTGTAAACCGGGATATCGGGATGATGCCGGTGGAAATTGGCCAGTCCCTCAGGCGCGGCAAGCAGGCACACAAACCTGATTGACCGCGGTCCGGTCGCCCGCACCCGATCAACCGCCGCCACCGCCGAGTTACCGGTAGCAAGCATCGGGTCGAGCACGATGACATCGCGCTCCTCCATGTCCTGCGGCACCTTGAAGTAATACTCGACCGCATTGAGCGTGGCGGGATCGCGGAACAGTCCCACGTGACCGACGCGTGCGCTCGGCACGACGTCAAGCATCCCGTCCAGAAACCCCTGCCCTGCCCGCATGATGGCGAGCAGCACGATTTTCTTGCCATCAATCACCGGCGCCAGCATGGTCTCGAGCGGGGTTTCGATGCTGATTTCCTGAACCGGCATCTCCCGCAACACCTCATACGCCATCAGCATCCCGATCTCGTGCAACAGCCGCCGGAAGCTGTTGGTGCTGGTGTCCTTGCGACGCATCAGCGTGAGCTTGTGCTGGATCAGGGGATGCTTCAGATGGTGAACGGCATGCGACATGGGCAGCTTCTCCAGATTGGCGTCAAACGGCAAGGCATCGTGCAGGCTGGGCGGCGCTCATCCGAACCGCAACGAGCGCAGCCCCACTGTGCGATCAATGATCAGCACCACCAGCAGCGTCATCACGATGCTCACGCTCGACACGGCCGCAGCAGTGGGATCGAAGTCCCAGCGCAGGTAATCAAACAACTGAAGGGGAAGCGTCGTCATCCCCACGCCCTTCAGCAGCAGCGACAGATTGAACAGATCAAACGAAATGATGAACGCGAACAACGCCCCGGTGATGAGCCCGGGCTTGATGAGGGGCAGCGTGATGCGTCGAAAACAAACCCACGGGTTCGCGCCAAGACTGCGAGCCGCCTGCTCGATAGAGCGGTCGAAGTTGTAGAGCGAGGCACTGACGTTGATGAAGACATAGGGCAGCGTGATCAGGGTGTGGCCAATGAGCAACCCCGCCATGGTGCGGGTGCCCACACCCGTGGCATAAAGAAAAAACAGCAGTGCAATGGCTGTGAGAATTTCCGGAAGCATCAGCGGCATCATGAGCAGCAACCGAAGCCGGTCACGCCAGGGGCCCGCATATCGAACAAAATACAGCGCGGCCGAAGTGCCGATCAGGGTTGAGACCACGGTAGCGACCGACGCCACAACCAGCGAGGTGCGCATCGCCCTGATGAATCCTTCATTGGAAAACAGCGCGCCATACCAGCGAAAGGACAGCCCCTGCGGCGGAAACGCGAGGAACTCGCCAGCATTCAGGGACATCAACACGATCAGAACAATGGGCGTGAGCAGAAAGACATACACCAGGCCGATGAAACCCAGAGCGAGCATGCGCAGCATCATTCGAGCCCTCGCATCATCGGGCGACTCAGGCGCACAAAGAGCCACACCGCCACACCGCCAGTCGCGGCCAGCACCAGCGCAAGCGCCGCACCCGCCGGCCACCGGAAGTTATCGATCAACGCTTGGACCACCAGCACCGACATGGTCTTCACCTGCGCACCACCCAGCATCACCGGGGTGACATACGCGCTGAGCGAGAGCACAAACACAAGAATGCAGCCCGCCTGAATGCCAGGCCAGCTGAGCGGGAGCCACACCCGCCGGAACACCTGAACCGGCGAGGCACCGAGCGATCGCGCCGCGAGCGCGAGATTCGGATCAATCGACTGGATGGCGCCAATCAGCGGCAAAATCATGAAGGGCAGAAACACATGCACCAGCGCAAGCGTCACGCCAAAGCTGTTGTTCATGAGCGTGAGCGGCATGTCGATCAGCCCTAGCCCACGCAGCCACTGGTTGATAACCCCGTTGCCAGAGAGCAGGATCAACCAGCCAAAGCTTCTGACCACGACCCCCACCAGGAGCGGTGACAGTACAAAGATGTAAAGCAGCCCCTTCCAGCGCGACGAGGTGCGCGCAAGGTGAAACGCAACCGGGTAGCCCAGCAGCGCGCAGATCAGGGTGGTCTTGAGACCCAGCCATGCGGTATCGGCCAGCACGCCTAAAAAATAGGTATCGCCAAAGATTCGCGTGAAATTTGCCGGAGTGAAACCCGGGCCATACGGAGCGCCCACCGCGGGCGGCCGCAGACTCATCAACACGATATTGAGATACGGAAGCACCAGAAATACGCCAATCAGCACCAGCGCCGGCGCGATCAGCCAGATGCCTCGACGCCCGCCGCTCATGCCACCCCAGACGCCGGGAGTGCCCACAGCTGACGCTCATCGATGCTGAGCGTGGCCTGCGCGCCGGCTGCAATGTCCGAGCCCGGAGCGGTGTGCGCAAAAAGCGTGACTCCGCCCGCAAACGACAGCACATGCTCGACGCTTCCACCCAGGAAGTAGGTTCGGATGACCTGCCCCTGACGCGCCCGATCGCCAGTCTGCACAGACGCTTCCAGCCGAAGTGCTTCGGGCCTGACCACCAGCAACGCCTGCTGCCCCACGGCAAGCGAAGGATCGGCGGGCGTCACCAGTGTTCCGAGCGGCGTATCGAGTTCAACGTGCGCGGCATCGCGACGCGCGAGCACCGTTGCGCTCACGAACTGGGTCCGCCCGATGAATTGCGCCACCTCGCGACTGGCCGGGCGCGCATAAAGGTCGCGCGGCGGGCCCACCTGCGCGATCTCGCCGCTGAACATCACCACCACCCGATCGGACATCACCATCGCTTCCGACTGGTCATGGGTGACGTAGAGCGTGGTGATCCCCACGCGTTGCTGGAGATCGCGGATGAAGAATCGCATTTCCTCGCGCAGACTCGCATCGAGGTTGGCCAAGGGTTCATCCAGCAACAGCATGCGCGGCTCGATCACGAGCGCGCGCGCCAGGGCGACCCGTTGCTGCTGCCCCCCGGAAAGCTGACGGGGGTAGCGATCCAGCATGGCCTCGAGCTGCACCATCCGAAGCGCCTGTTTCACGCGCTCCGCAACATTTGCCTGCGACACCTTGCGCATTTCCAGCCCGAAGGCCAGGTTTTGCGACACCGTCATGTGCGGAAACAGCGCGTAGTTTTGAAACACCATGCCGATGTCGCGCCGCTCGGGCGGAAGTTGCGTGATGTTCTGCGCATCAAACAGGATCTCGCCCGCGTCGGGCTGCTCGAACCCCGCCACACAGCGCAAGGTCGTGGTTTTGCCGCAGCCGCTCGGGCCAAGGAGCGAGATCAGTTCCCCCTCCTCCACCCTGAGCGACAGTGACTTCAGTGCTGCGACGTTGCCAAACCGTTTCTCCAGTCGCTCGATGACAAGCCGGGTCATCGAACCGGCCCAAAAGCTGTAGGGAGCCTGGTCATTTCATCTCGCGATTCCAACGGTCCGTAATCTCACCCACCATCGGGTTGATCTTGGACCAGTCGAACTGGACGATGGACGCCATGGCTGGACCATTGACCGGAACGTCGGCCGCCAGCGCACCCGAGATCTGTGAAGTGGTGTTGCTGGGCGAGGTGAAGAACTCCGCTGCCATTGCCTCCTGCACCTTGGGATCGAGGATGTAATTGAGATACTGGTAGGCCGCCTCCTTGGCTGGACCATTCTTCAAAATATTGAACGACTGCTCGAAGGCCACCACGCCCTCCTTCGGCACCACCATTTCCACGGGCACGCCCTTCTTCCTCAGCGCGACGATCTCGGGAAAGTCGATCACCGCCACGCTGACATCGCCACGGGTCAGTTGGGTGGCAACCGTGCCACTCCAGTCGGCTTGCTGAAACGGCAGCAGCTTTTTGATTTCCGCGAACGCGCGATCAATTGCGAGCTCCGACCCACCATAGATCCGTGCGGTCATCAGCAGGAACAGCATCGCCGCCGTGTTGCCAATCTGATAGAGACCGATCTTTCCCTTGAATTCCGGGTTGGTCCAGAGATCGGTCCAGGACGTTGGGGGCTTCTTCACCAGGTCCTTGCGGTACCCGATCCCGATCGCCGAGATGATGCCGCGTACGCCGTTATCGCCGGCGTTCCGCAGATTGGGATACACATTGGCAAGGTTCGGAACCTTCGCTGCCGGAATCGGCTCGAAGAAGCCCTCCGAGCGCACCAGGCTTGCGATGTTCTCGTTGATCATGACGATGCTGTAGGGCGCGGGTCCGGATCCCGCCGCACGAATGTTGGCAACAAAATTCTTGCCCAGCCCGATATCAAGCGTGGGCTCGATGCCGGTTGACTTGGCAAAAGGCGGAATCAGTGTTCCGCGCCAGAACTTCTCCCAGCGACCGCCGTAGGTGTTGATAATCAGCTTGGCCTGCTGCGCGGCCGACAGCGTGGGCAGCGCCAGCGAGGCGGAGCCTGCCAACGCAGCGCTCGAGAGCAGCCATTGCCTGCGGTCGAAGGGAATGTTCATCAGGGCTCCTTGGATGGATGGAACAGCGGTGGAAGGATCAGGTCCGAATCAACGCGCCTCGGCCTTGTTGCGGTAATCGTAATTGCGGTCGAGTCGCTCGATCAGATAGTCGCCATATCGCACTGGCGGATGACGCGCGGGATGCTCGGGGCTGACACAGGTGGGCAGGCACTCGATCATCGCGTTCATGTCGGTATCGAAGAAATACGGAATCGAATACCGTTCCTGCCCCGACCGGTTGATCACGCGATGCGGTGTGGAAACAAACCGGTCGTTGGTCCAGCGCGCAAGCATATCGGCAACATTGAGCACATACGCACCCTCGATCGGCGGCGCATCGATCCACTCTGCGGAACCGCGTGGCCGCACCTGCAACCCGCCGGTGGCATCCTGCGCCAGCACAGTGATGATGCCGTAGTCGGTGTGAGGGGCCGAGCCGAACTGGTCATCGGGCGATGCCGGCGGCTGCGGCGGATAGTGCAGGAGCCGCAGAAAGGTGGTGGGGCGCGCAAAAAAAGGATCGAGCGCGTCATCGGGTAGTTCAAGCGATAGCGCGATGGTCTTGATGATGAGACGGGCGACAGCGTCCACATCGGCAATGTAGGCCTCGATCGGCTGCCGGAATCCGGGCAGCCAGTCGGGCCACTGATTCGGCCCCTGCATGGGCTTGCCCGCCAGAAAATCGGGGTCGTCAGGCGCGAGTTCATGCATGAGCATGAGCGACTCGCTCAGGTTCGGTCGCCGCACTTGTGCAACCGATGAGGTCACGATGGTGGAGGTGGCCATGCCCATGTAGCCACGATGAAAGCGGTTGATCGCGACTGATTGCTTCTTCTCCATCGACGAGGCATGAAACTCTCGCGAAGCCTCGAATGCAGCGTCCAGCGACGCCTGAGCCACGCCATGGCCAACGATATAGGCGAAACCGGTGGTGGTGAGCGCACGATGGAGTTCGGTGGCAACCCGGCTGCGCACCCCCCGGTCGGAGGATGCTGCATGCAGATCGACAAGCGGAATGGAAGGCATGGGCAAGGGAACCGGGTGGGTACGCACTGAGCGGGTGGGGCCGCCCTAAGACGGGAGAGGCCAGTCAGCGCATTCTTCCGAGGATTACCCGGTGCTGCAAGCGCGCGAGCCATCCTGCGAGACAACAGCGGAACCCGACAACCAGAACACGCCGCGCGCCCAGATGCGGATCGCATGCACGAACACACGAACCAGGAACGCACCCAACAACAGGAAGGCCGCACCAAAAGAAACGGGCCGCATCCCTTGTGAGGATCGGCCCGTTGTCATGCATGGTCGGGGTGGCGGGATTCGAACTCGCGACCCCTTGCACCCCATGCAAGTGCGCTACCAGGCTGCGCTACACCCCGAAGCCAATGATTATATCAGCGAAGCAGATCGAGCGCCTGCCTGAGGGCTTCGCGAACCGCCTGTTGTCCATCCGATTCATCGGTCGAGAAAGGCAACGCCCGCTGCGCGGTTGCCGATCGGCGTGGCGTCGAACCCGCAGCCCCCAGCCCCAACGCAAGCGCATGCGATGGCGTCGATGTGGCCGGCGATACCAGCGAACCCGGCACCAATCGACCACCGTCCGATGGCGCCGCTGCCAGTCCCTCGGACAGTCCATCACCCTGTGTTGCCGCCGACTCATCAACGGCCGCCGAGCCTGAGCGCACGCGACTGCCGCTCATTTCGCTCAGACGATTCCGCGCGCCGTTGATCGTGAAGCCTTCCTCGTAAAGCAGTTCACGAATGCGCCGCACCAGCAAGACCTCATGGTGCTGGTAATAACGCCGGTTGCCGCGTCGCTTCATTGGGCGCAACTGCGTGAATTCCTGTTCCCAGTAGCGCAGCACATGCGGCTTGACCCCGCACAGCTCGCTGACTTCGCCGATGGTGAAGTAACGCTTGGCGGGAATGGGCGGCAACGCCACCTGAGCGTCAGGTTTTCCGTTCATGGGCGGCGCTGTCGTTTAGCTACCTGAACCGCCGCCCAGCTCGATCTGGGCCTTCAGCTTCTGGCTTGCATGAAACGTGACGACGCGGCGCGCCGAGATGGGAATCGACTCACCGGTCTTGGGGTTGCGCCCTGGCCGCTGAGGCTTGTCACGCAGTTGGAAGTTGCCGAATCCGGAGAGCTTCACCGATTCACCGCGCACCAGCGCATCGCGGATTTCCTCGAAGAAGGTCTCCACCATGTCCTTGGCTTCACGCTTGTTGAGCCCCACGCGCTCGAACAGCATCTCTGACAACTCAGCCTTGGTGAGCGTGAACGCCGGCCCGAACGATACCGGCTCGAATGAAAGCACCGTGGTGTCGGAGAGCAACCGGTCATTGATCGGGGCACTGGAACCCGAATCGCCGCCGCCGGGCGCCGACGACCCGGAAGGGGGCAGGACGATGTCTTGACTCATAGGCAGGGGCTACTCCCAGGCATCAGGTGCCAGCGCGCAGCCGCGCACCCAGTTCGCGTTCGGCGCGAGCCACCACCGCCTGAACCGCGCGCTGCGCCTCAGCATCACTCAGCGTGCGGGCAGTATCTTGCATCCGCAACCGGAACGCAAGACTTTTCTCCTTATTTTCCAAGCCCTTACCGCGGTATTCATCAAACAGAACAACCTGCTGGATGATGGCGGCATCGGCCTCTTCACGAGCGGTCTGGAGGAGCGTCTTCTCGACCCTGGCAGCGGGCAGATCGATGGGCACGATCAACGCAATGTCGCGCAACACCGCAGGAAACCTGGAGGCATCGGCGTGCACGGTAACCGACCGATGACGCAACACCTCAAGGTCGACTTCAAACAGCACGGGTGCCGACGACAGCTCGAGCGCCTGTTGCAGGGCAGGATGCAGTTCGCCAATAAAGCCGATCGACTGCCCCTTGACCAGCAACTGGGCGCACCGCCCAGGGTGAAGCGCCGGATGGGAAGCTGCAACAAACTCTGGCTGAAGCGGCGAGCACAGTCGTTCCAGGTCAGCCTTCAGATCATGAAAATCAACCGCCCGATGGGGCAGGCCCCACTGCTCGGGCGCAACGGCACCAAAGGCCAGCGCCGCCACCCGCCAGGGTTGCGAAATGCCAGGCACAGCCAGCGGCCCCGACTGCACGGTCGCATCGGGCTCAAACACGCGGCCCACTTCGAACAGACGCACCCGCGTGGCCTTGCGGTTGAGGTTGGCACGCAAGGTCTCGATCAGCCCGCCCCAAAGCGTGGTGCGCATCACATTCATCTGCGCTGCAATGGGATTGAGCAACCTGACCGGCGGCCGCCCTGACAGCTTCGCATCGAGCGACGACTCGACAAAACTGTAGGTGATGACTTCCTGATAGTCGCGAGCCGCCAGCGCCTGCTTGATTGCCAGCACCGGGCGTCGTGACTCGGTCACGGGCCGCATGGGTGAAGGTGCGCGCGGCGGTCGCATGGGCAACCGATCAAAGCCCCAGATCCGGGCGACTTCTTCGATCAGGTCTTCCTCGATCTGCAGATCGAAGCGATGCGCGGGTGGCTGAACCACGAAACGATCCGCCTCACGCACAAACGACAAACCGAGGCGGGTAAAGCATTGGGCAATGTCGTCCGCGCCAATTGGTGCGCCAATGATCTTGCGCGCGCGATCCACGCGCAAAGCCACCGGCGCGCGGTCTGGCAGGGCAGTGATCGTGTCATCGATTGGGCCGGCAGCACCGCCGCAGATCTCGAGAATGAGCTGGCTGATCCGTTCAATGTGTTCGACAGTGGTGCTGGCATCGACACCGCGCTCGAAGCGTGATCCAGCTTCGGTCGCGAAGTTGTAGCGTCGCGCCCGTCCGGCCACTGCAGCAGGCCACCAAAAAGCCGCCTCGAGGTAGATGTCGCGCGTGTCATCGGACACCGCTGTGGCGTTTCCGCCCATGATCCCGGCAAGACTCTCGACCTGCGCCTCATCGGCAATGACACCCACGTCGGGCGCGAGCGCCACCATCTGGCCGTTCAACAGTTCGAGCGACTCCCCCGCCCTCGCCCACCGCACCGACAGCCCACCGTGGATGCGTGCGAGGTCGAACACATGGGAGGGCCGGCCAAGCTCAAGCATCACATAGTTGGAGATATCGACCAGCGCCGAAACGCTGCGCTGCCCCGCCCGCTCGAGTC
>RFXC01000107.1 GCA_009921765.1 Betaproteobacteria bacterium
CCAACAAACGCACTCGGAAGCGCCGCCACGATGCTCGCCGCAGTGGGGAACAAGTCGGCACGCCCAGCGCCGTTCGTGTTGCGGAGGATCAGCCCGCCCTTCAACTGCGCCGCCGTGTAGGTGACCGCTGCCGCCGTGGCTTCCGTCGTCACCGTGATCGCGAAGTATGGGAGCGATTGGGTATTCACGACTACGCCAGTGCCCTTCGCGGACAACGGCAACGAGACGTTCGCCACATTCTCGACTTCCGCGATTACCCCGGTTTCGGTCGCAATCGGACCACTCCAATTTGAAATTGCCATATGATTCTCCTTATGAGGCGGGGAGCCTTGCGAGGAGGCGGGAGGCATTACCAGGAGGCGCCGGGGAAACGCCACGAACGCGCCGGGGAAACGCCACGAAGGCGCCGGGCAAGCGCTGCCTTCGTGCGTGCCCTACCTGAAGTTCCGGCTGCGGCTTTCGAGCGCGCCCAGTAGCGCCGTGTGGTCGATGATGCGCGCGGCCACCAGATGCGTGACCGTGCCGCCGCCGTGTTCCTGCCGCTGCCAGTAACCGTAGACGCTCATGAGTTGGGCGCCAAGCAGCGCCGCGCGGAAGCGTTCGAACACCGCAGGCCACACAATGACGTTGACCGTGCCGGTGTCGTCTTCGAGCGTGACGAACAGCGTGCCGCGCGCGGTCTCCGGGCGCTGGCGGTGGGTGACCAGGCCGCTTGCGCGCGCGATGCGGCCGTCGGGGTAGCCCGCGAGCGTAGAAGCCGGTTCGATACGCAGACGGTCGAGTTGCGCACGCAGCAGCGCCAGCGGGTGACGCCCCATGGGGATGCCTAGCGAGCGGTAATCGGCGATCGTGTCCTCGCCTTCGGAGGGGGCGGCGAGCGTGATGGGGGCTTCGTCAATGCGTGTTTGATCCAGGATCCCCCCGGTCAGTCGGCCCGCTGCAGCTGCCCAGTAGGCCTGACGGCGATGACCCGCGAGCGCCAGCAGCGCGCCAGAATCGGCGAGCGCGCGCAGTGCCGTGGCGTCCAGCTGGGCGCATTGCGCGAGATCGTCAACGTCATCGAATGCGAAGCCCCCGCTGCGGGCGGAATCATTCAGCCGTTGCTCGCGTGCGGCCAGGATGCGTTCGATAGCGACCGCCGAGAGGCTTCGCACCTGCGCAAGCCCCAGGCGCACGGCGGGCTGCGAATGGGGTTCGTCGAATTCTTCCAGCGTGCACTGCGCCTGGCTTACCAGCACATCAACCGGGCGCACCTCGACGCCGTGCGCGCGTGCATCGCGTACCAGTTGCGCGGGCGCATAGAACCCCAGCGGCTGGCTGTTGAGCATGGCGGCGAGAAACGCAGCCGGTTCATGACGTTTGATCCAGCAACTGACATAGACCAGCAGCGCAAAGCTGGCTGCATGGCTTTCGGGAAAGCCGTATTCGCCGAAGCCTTCGATCTGGCTGAAGATGCGCTGTGCGAACTCGGGCTCGTAGCCGCGTGCGAGCATGCCTTCGACCACGCGCTGCTGAAAGGCATCGAGCCCGCCCTTGCGACGCCAGGCGGCCATGGCGCGGCGGAGCTGGTCGGCCTCGCCCGCGCTGAAGCCCGCGGCCAGCATGGCGACCTGCATCACCTGTTCCTGAAAGATGGGTACGCCCAGCGTGCGTTCGAGCGCCGGCCGGATTTCGTCACGGGGGTAGTCGACTGGCTCCAGCCCCTGACGGCGACGCAGGTAGGGATGCACCATGCCGCCCTGAATGGGACCGGGTCGGACAATGGCCACCTCGATCACCAGATCGTAGAAGCAGCGCGGCTGCAAGCGGGGCAGCATGCTCATCTGCGCGCGCGATTCGATCTGAAACACGCCCACGGTGTCGGCACGGCTGATCATTTCGTAGGTGGCGGGGTCTTCGGAGGGGATGTCCTGGATGCGGAAGGGCACGATGGGCGGCGCACCGGGCAACCGATGGTTGCCGCGCCGCCAGGGGTCGCGCCGGAAAGTGATCAGATCAAGCGCGCGGCGGATGGCGCTCAGCATGCCGAGCGCGAGCACATCAACCTTCAACAGCCCCAGCGCATCGAGATCGTCTTTGTCCCACTCGATGACGGTACGCTCGGCCATGGCCGCGTTTTCGACTGGCACCAGGCGTGTGAGCTGATCGCGCGCGATGACGAAGCCGCCGGTGTGCTGTGACAGATGACGAGGGAAGTTCTGCAGCGTTTGCACGAGCTCGAGCCAGCGTGCAACGATGGGCGCATCGGGGTTGAGCCCGGCTTCGGTGAGCCGATCTCGATCGGGTACGCCACGCCATGACGACAGCGTGCCTGCGAGGCGCTCGATGCACGTTGCGTCGATGGCAAGCGCCTTGCCCACATCGCGCAGCGCTGAGCGGGTGCGGTAGCGGATGACGGTGGCGGCGAGCGCTGCGCGATGGCGGCCGTATTTCCGGTACAGGTACTGGATGACCTCTTCACGACGCTGGTGTTCGAAGTCGACATCGATGTCGGGCGGTTCGTTGCGCTCGCGGCTGATGAAGCGCTCGAACAGCACGCTCAGACGGGCGGGGTCGACCTCGGTGATGCCGAGCGCATAGCAGACGGCCGAGTTGGCAGCCGAGCCCCGGCCCTGACAAAGAATGTTGCGGCTGCGGGCGAAGTGAACGATGTCGGCCACTGTGAGGAAATAAGGCTCGTAGCGCAGCTCGCTGATCAGCGTGAGTTCGTGTTCGATCTGCTCGCGCACCGCGGTGGGAATGCCTGCCGGATAGCGGCCCGGTAGACCCCGGTCAACCAGCTCGCGCAGCCAGCTGGCGGGCGTGTGTCCGGGCGGCACGATTTCATCAGGGTATTCATAGCGCAGTTCGTCAAGCGAAAAACTGCTGCTGGCCGCAATCTCCAGGGTTTCCTCGAGAAGCTCGGTCGGATAGAGGCTGGCGAGCCGCAGGCGGCTTCGCAGATGCTGCTCGGCGTTGGGGGCGAGCGCGTGCCCGCAGCGTGCGACCGGCTGCCCCAGCCGAATGGCATTGAGCGTGTCGTGCAGAGGTTTGCGCGAACGCCGATGCATGTGTACGTCGCCCGCAGCCACTAGTGGCAGACCGCTTGCACGACCCAATGCACGCAGCTGCTCGAGCCGGGCGCTGTCGTGGCCGTAGGCGAGCAGTTCGACCGCCAGCCAGGCCCGGTTGGTAAAGCGCTCACGAAACTGGGAGGCGAGCGCAGCCAACCCGGGCTGATCCGGGATTGGGCCTTGCGCAGGCACGAGCAGCGCGGTACAGCCCGGCACGCCGTCGTCGAGATCGGTGGGCAGCAGCTGGTAGTGCCCCTTGGGGGCGCGCGCGCGCGCCGCGCTGATCAGCTCGCTCAACCGCCCATAGCCGTCGCGGTGGCGTGCGAGCAGCACCAGCCTTGGGGCGCCGACGGTGGCCCCGGGTGTGCCGGGCGTGTGAAAGGCACTGCCAGTGTGGGCGGGGTCGAGACAGTTGTGCAGCGAAAACTCGGCACCGATCAGGAGCGGGAAATGGTGTGTGCGCGCCTGCAGATGGGCCCGCACCACGCCCGCGAGCGAGCATTCGTCGGTGAGGGCGAGCGCCGCATAGCCGAGTTCGCGGGCGCGATCGACCAGTTCCTCGGGGTGTGAGGCACCCCGGAGGAAGGAGAAATTGCTGATGCAGTGGAGCTCGGCGTAGGCGGGTAGCATGGCCAATCAATAATACTGTATAAAAACACAGTTAATGCATTTCCCCGTGTGGTGGCATTTCGTCTGCTGCGGGTCTCGGGTGATGCGGGTGCCCCGCTATACTTCCGACGGGTCAACTGATCGTTCAGAGAGCAACCATGCAAAGCAGTTTCACCAACCGGTTTCCCTGGCTTGTGTCGTGTCTGTTGACGGTCGCTTTTGCGATCGCAGCCGGCCCGGTTGTCGCCCAGGTGGTGTCGGTCAAAGACCCCTGGGTGCGAAGCACCGTGCCGCGCCAGAAGGCTACCGCCGCCTACATGGAAATCACCGCTGGGCGAGCCTCGCGCCTGCTTGAGGCCAGTTCGCCAGTGGCCGGAGTGGTCGAGATTCATGAAATGCGCATGGACAAGGATGTGATGCGCATGCGGGCCATTCCCGCGCTCGAACTGCCCGCAGGCCAGCCGGTCGCGCTCGAGCCGGGGGGCTACCACGTCATGCTGATGGACCTGAAGGTGCAGATCAAGGATGGTGACAAGGTGCCCATCTCGCTGGTGGTCGAACTGCGAAACGGCAGCCGTGAAACCGCCCAGATCACCGCGGTGGCGCGCTCGCCCCAGCCTGCGTCAACGCAGGGGGGCGGACACGGCAAATCGCACTCGCACTGAGGAGCGTGCTCATGGCCCGCGTCACGTCGCTTGTCAATGTCATGCATCAGCACCGGCTCTCCGAGCCCACCGCCTACGAAAACCTGTTGGGCGATGCCGTTGAACGCGCGTTCGCTGCGGGCATCCACGACCTCGACGGCATCGTGAGCATGCTGAACGACACAGGTCCGGCCGGCCCCGATGGCGAGCCCTGGACTGCGGCGCGGCTGGAGGCCGAACTTGCGCGCCTGGGTGCCTGACCCCTGCCGCAGCCTGGTCGCCTGAACGATCGTCAAGGAGTCGAATGATGAACGCACCTACCCCCGTGTATCAGGATGCGGTCGAACGTATCCTGTCGCGTGGTCTCACCAGCTACTGGTTTCCGATCTGCCCCTCGTCATGGGTGCGCGATCAGCCAATATCATTGCGGCGGCTGGGGCGAAAGCTGGTGCTCTGGCGCGACGCCGCCGGGTTGGTCCGCGTGCTCGAGGATCATTGTCCGCACCGCGGTGCCGCGCTCTCCATGGGCGTGGTGCTGGGTGATCGAATTGCCTGCGCCTACCACGGCGTGCAGGTGCGCTGCGACGGCACGGTCGTCCGCGTGCCCGGCAGTCCGGGGTGCAAGCTCGAAGGCTCGCGTGCCACCCGCATGTATGCCGCCCGCGAGGCCCAGGGTGCGGTGTTTGTTTACAACGCGGTTGATCCGCACTGCGATGAGCCGCCGCCGCTGGTGCTCCCCGAACAGCTTACTTCGCCCGAGTGGTCGTCCTTTCTCTGCTACGTGGAGTGGGGGTGCGATTACCGCTATGTCATGGAAAACGTGATCGACCCCATGCATGGTGCCTACCTGCATCGCCAGTCTCACAGCATGGCTGAGGGCGATTTTTCAGCCGACTTCCAGATTCGTGACACCGATACCGGTTTCGTGTTTGAAAAAAAGGGCCAGCGCAATGTCAATTTCGACTGGACCGAATGGATGGACACCGGCATTCACATGATGCGGCTTGAGATCCCCTATCCAAAAACCGGTGGGCCCGGTGGCAACTTCACCATCATCGGCGGCTATGTTCCGATCACCCCGCAGGCAGCGGGCATTTTCTTCTGGCGGTGCCGCAAGGTTGCGGGCTGGCAGCGCAGCGCCTGGCGGTTTCTCTACCGCAATCGTCTCGAAGCGCGGCATTTCCACGTACTCGAGCAGGACCGCCTCGCGATGGAAGGCATGGAGCCCGACGCGAACCAGCGCGAGCACCTCTATCAACACGATCTCGGCATTGTCCGGCTGCGTCGGACGCTGCGCGGGCTCGCCCAGAAACAGCTCGAAGCGGAAACCTCGGGTGTCTCGGCATGATTCGTACTTTTGTCCATACGCTGCGCCATGAAGCGACCGATGTGATCGGCATTGAACTGCGCTCGCCGGATGGCGCCGAGTTGCCCGCGTTCACCGCAGGCGCGCACGTCGACCTTCATCTGCCGGGTGGGCTTATCCGCAGCTACTCGCTGGTCAACGATTGCCGCGAGCGTCATCGCTATGTGCTTGCGGTGCTGCGCGAACGTCAGAGCCGGGGCGGCTCACGCGCGGTGCACGAGCAGTTCCGCATCGGCATGCCGCTCGAACTCGGCGAGCCGCGCAACCAGTTTCCCCTTCATGAAGCGGCTGCGCACACGGTGCTGGTGGCCGGGGGCATCGGGGTCACACCGTTGCTGTCCATGGCGCGGCGCCTGAAGGTGCTGGGCGCGTCGTTTGAATTCATTTATTGCGCGCGGTCGCGCAGCGCCGCGGCATTTGTCGATGATATCGCCGCGCTTGGCGTACCGGTGCACTGGCACTTCGATGATGCCGCGGGCGGTCCGCCAGACCTGGGGGCGCTGCTCGGCGCCCGGCCAGGGTCAGGAAGCGCCACCACGCACTACTACGCGTGCGGGCCCGCCGCCATGCTCGATGGCTTCCTCGCCAGCTGCTCGGCACTTGGCTACGGCAACGCGCACATCGAGCGGTTTGCGGCAGCCACCCCGGTGGAAGAGGTGGGGTCACAGCAGGGCTTCACGGTTGAGCTTCGCCGATCGGCGCAGCGCTTTTCGGTGGCGCCTGGGCAGTCGATCCTCGACGTGCTGCTTGATGCAGGTGTGTCGGTGAGCTTCAGCTGTCAGGACGGCTTTTGCGGCAGCTGCGAGACTCGCGTGCTAGAGGGCACGCCCGAGCACCGCGACTCGGTGCTCACCGAGGGTGAGCGCGCCGAAAACAAGGTGATGATGATCTGCGTGTCGGGCTGTCGCGGCGAGGGGTTGGTACTCGACCTTTGAGCCGCCTGTTCGCGCATGTGGCGGCTGCGTCGGTTCAGTCTGCCCGGATGCCGCGCGCGGTAATCACCTTTTCCCAGGTGGCGGTCTCGGCGCGAATGTGCGCGGCGAATGCAGCCGGAGTCATCGGGCTTGCGGTCATCGCCTGAGCGCTCAACTGTCGGGTGACAGCCTCGGTTGCGAGGGCGGCGGCGGCGTCGCGCGCGAGCTGGGCCACGACATCAGGCGGCGTGCCGGCTGGCGCCATCAGCCCGTACCAGGAGCTCACCACCACACCGTCCACCCCCAGCTCGGCCAGAGTGGGGATATCGGGGGCCACGGGGCTGCGCGTGCTGTCGGTAATGGCGAGCGCCACCAGGCGTCCGGCGCGGACCTGGGGAAGCGCAGCCGGCAGGTTGCTGAACATGAGAGGCACCACGCCTGCGATCACATCATTGATCGCAGGCCCCGTTCCCTTGTAGGGCACATGCTGCAGATCGAGTCCGAGTTGCTGGCGAAACAGTTCACCCGCCAGATGCAGCCCGCTGCCAATACCGGGCGAGGCGTAGGAAAACCGCCTGGGGTCGGCGCGTATCGCTGCAATCAGCGCGGCCAGTGTGGTGGTGTCGGCCGAGGGATGCGCAACCAACACATTGGGTGCCTTGGCAAGCATGGTGACGGCGGCGAAGTCGCGCTCGATGCGGAACGGAAAATTCGCCATCAGCGTTGGGTTGATGGTGAGGTTGCCGGCGGGAATCACCAGCAATGTGTGCCCGCTTGGCCGCGCGCGCCGAACCCTGTCCATGCCAGGATTGCCTGCGCCCCCGGGGACGTTTTCGACGACCGCGGCTTGTCCGTAGCGCTTCTGCAGGCTTTCGGCGAGCAGGCGCGAAAGCACGTCAACCGGGCCGCCTGGCGGGAACGGCGCCACGATGGTGAACCGCTCCTGTGCCAGCTGGCGAGCGGCTGCGCCGGGCTCATCGGCATGAACAATGTTTGCGAGGCATGCTGCAACCGTGAGGAGGAGGAATCGTGACAGCATGGAAATCGGAGTGCGCATGAATATGCTCAGATGGCCAGGGCCCCGGTTCGGTTGGCAAGAAAGCGCATGGCTGACAGTACGGTCAGTGCCGAGGTTCGTGGATTGTCGGGAAGCGGTCGGCCGCGCATGGTGAGGGACATTTCGCCGAACGCGCCGCGGACCATCACCTCATGAATGTTGTCCTTGATGCCCGGGTCGGCAATCAGCCGAACGCGCGTGGCATCGAGCCCCAGCCCAGCGAGGGAAATGGTGGCTGCCACATTGGCGTTCTTTGGGTAAAGCCGTGCTGCCTCGCGAGCATTGGCCTCGAGAAACACCGCCGGCTCGCGCAGTGAATCCAGATCAAGCAGCCGCTCGGCGGGTGAACCGCGCCAGCCTGATGGGGGCTTTCTACCGGTGTAGACCACTTCGTCGAGACCCGCTAACCGGGCAGCGGCGATTGCATCGATGCCACCGATTGCGCCTGCGAGCAGATGCAACCGAGCGCCGCCGCGTGCAGCGGTATCGGCCAGCCGTTCGGCGAGACCATCTTCATGAAGTGCGCCGATCGAAAGGATCGCGCATTCGGTGCCGCGCGCGAGCGCAGGCTCGACATGGTCGAGGAGCGCCGAGTGTGCTGCGCACTCGACCAGCAGCCTGCAGCGCTCGGGGACTTCGCTCTGCACATCGACAGAGGCGCCGAGCGCTGCGCGCACTGCCGCGACCCGCTCGGGGCGAACGACCACGCAGTCCAGTCGCGCATTCGGGATGGCTGCGAGGCGAGAGTGGAGTGCCTGTGCGATGGCCCCCCAGCCGATCAGGGTGAACGGCGCGCTGCCCGGCATGGCGGTAGAAGCGGATGTCATGGCAAGCCTCCAGCCGTTGAATGCGTGAGACGGGTGGCGATCTCGGCTGCCGCCTCCTGCACCTGTTCGGCAAGCGTTTGCGCACGTGCGGCATCGATCCGCTGCGCCGGTACGGTGACGCTCACCACCGCGGTCACATGCCCGCGCCCGGCGACCACCGGCGCGGCGATGGTGGAGATGCCAGTTTCGAAGCCCCCTTCGCTGATTGCCCAGCCGCGCTTGCGGTCGGCTGCGATCAGGCGGGACAGCTCGGCGAGGGTCCGGGGGGTGTGTTCGGTGAACCGCTGCAGCGTGGCTTCTGGATACAGACGCTCCAGCTCGGGTGTGCCGAGATCGGACAGCAGCAGGCGACCCAACACGGTGGCGTGCGCCGGCAGACGGGCACCGACCTGTACCGACTGAAAGAGCGCACTCTCCCCAGGCGCCTTGGCGATGAACACCACCTCACGGCCGTCTCGCACCACCAGGTGCGCGGAACAGCGCGTTCGATCCCGCAGGCGCGTAATCACCGGGTGACCGATTTCAGTGAGCTCCATGGAGGCGAGTACCTCAAAGCCCAGGCGCAGCACTCCCAGCCCAAGGCGGTAGGAAGCGCTGTCGTCCACCCGCTCGACGTAGCCTGCTCGCTCAAGCGTGTGCAGCATCCTGAAAACGGATGCGCGCGGCAGGTCCATGTCGCGTGCGAGCTCCGCACCGGTCAGCTGCGGCGTGCGGCGGCTGAAACGCGAGAGCAGCTCAAGGCCACGCGCGAGCGCGGGCACGTGGTAGCGATCAGGCTCGGCCTCCGACATGCCGGGGGCGGCAGCGGGCACCGGATCAGCGCGGCCCGGTATCGATCGATTCATGGTTCGCCCAGACCCAGAATGGCGTTCACCAGTGCAGGCGCCTCGAGCGGACAGCCGTGGCCGACCGGGCCGAGAGGGGTCCAGGGCTGGCCGGCTCGGGTCGCGATGTCCTGGCAGCTCTCGGGTGGTGTGATCGTGTCGGCCTGACCGCTTGCAACCACCAGCGGGCCCCGCCAGGTGGCGAGATCGGCATCGATATCGCCCCGGGCCAGCATCTCGGTGGCCTGCGTGTAGCCCACTGGATGAACGCGCGCCATGATGGAGCGGACATAGCCGACCAGATCGGGGTGGGCCTGCGGCGACAGCATGGCCGAAGCGCGGCGCTCTGCAAGGCCTGCAGGACCGTGCTGGCGGAGCGCCTCGAGGCGGTCGTTGCGTCGACGTTCGCGCTCGGAGGCGTCGGCGCGTCCATAGCCGCGCGCCGGGGCAAACAGCACCAGGCGGCTGATTCGCCCGGGTTGCTGGCGAGCCGCGGCTGAGGCAATCAGGCAGCCCATTGATTGACCGGCGAGTGTGATGGGGTGGTTGACGCCCAGCGCATCGAGCCACTCCCAGAGTCGAGTCGCGTAGTCGGCGGCTGTGGGGCATTCGGCAGCCAGCCGCGTGCTGTTTCCGTAGCCAGGCGCATTCCAGGCGATGACCCGCGGTCGCCGCGATTGCGCGAGGCGGTTGGCGGCTTCGAGTTGCTCGAGCCAGCTCGCGCCAGCCGAGCCGATGCCGTGCAGCAGCACGTGTGAGACGGGCTGGTCGGAGGCGCCCGCCTGTAGCGATTCAACTCGGGCGCCGTCGCCGCACGCGGTGGAGATGAGTGAAAGGGCTGTGGCTGATGCCTGAAGTTCGTTGAGCGTACGCATTGGTTTGAGTGGTCAGGGTTCTGGCGTTCAGTGCATGGCAAAGCCGCCGTTTACCGCAAGCAGTTGCCCGGTGACAAAAGCACTGGCAGCCGACAGCAGAAAGAGCACGCTGCCGGTGACATCGTCAGGCATCTGTTCGCGCGGAATGGCGCGGCCGTTCAGGTAATGATCATGACGCGCGCGGGGCACGTATTCGGTGGCTTCCACCAGTGTCAGACCGGGTGCGATCGCATTGACGGTGATGTGCTCGGGGCCCAGTTCGCGCGCCATTGAGCGCGTCATGGCAATGATGGCGCCCTTGCTTGCCACATAGGCCATCAGGCGCGGCGCACCCCATAGCGCGGTGTCGGATGCGATGTTGACAATGCGGCCGCTGCCCGAGGCTTTGAGTGCGGCGCGGGCGGCGCATGCGGCGAGCCACGGACCGCGCACGTTGACAGCCATCACGGTGTCCCAGGTGTCGAGATCGATCTGGTCGAGGTCGCGGCCGCCTGAATTCGTGATGGCTGCGTTGTTGAGCAGGCCATCGAGGCCGCCCATCTGCGAGGTGGCAGCGTGAAGGGCGCTTCGAATGGAGGTTGGGTCGCGCATATCGAGGTCGACGAACATTGCCTGGCTACCCAGTTCGGCAGCGAGGGCGTGTCCGCGGTCGGTAAGCACGTCACCGAAGGCGACCCGCGCGCCGGCCGCGCAGAGCGCACGCACGAATGCCTCGCCCAGACCGCGCGCGCCGCCGGTGACAAACACCCGCCGACCGTCAAGGCGAATGACCGGGGAATCGGCGGGGCCAGGTGGGAGAGACCGAAGGTCAGTGGTCATGGTGAGTGCAGTGGGGCATGGTGGGCAGGCTGATCAGCGATGGGGCGAGTCGGCGCTCGGCAGGTAGTGGAGCACGCGCCGTTCGG
This sequence comes from Betaproteobacteria bacterium, assembly GCA_009921765.1. The sequence goes on from RFXC01000107.1 coordinate 11,075, forward strand.
CGATCACGACCGCGTAATAGGCAAGGATGCCGATCACGGTCAATGCGCCGATCACCACGAACACACCGGCGGTATTGCCCTGGCCTTCGAAGAACACCAGCATGTAGCCCAGGCCCAGATTGCCGCCCACCAGTTCGCCCACCACCACGCCAATGACTGCAAGCGTGCTCGCGATGCGCAAGCCCGAGAACAGCGCGGGCAGCGTGGTGGGGTATTCGACCATGCGGAAGATTTGCCACCGCGTGGCCGAGAACGAGCGCGCGAGGTTGGTGAGGTCGACATCGGTGTTGCGCATCGCGGTGAGCACATTGATGAGCACCGGGAAAAACACGATCAGGATCGCCACCAGAATTTTCGGATAGATGGTGTAGCCCAGCCACATCACAAAAAGCGGCGCAAAGGCGACTTTGGGAGCGATCTGCAACGCGAGCAGATAGGGCGACAGCACGGCTTCCACCCGCGGGGACGCGCCAAGCGTAAAGCCGATCAGCGCGCCAAGGAGTGACCCCAGCGCAAAGCCGATCATGACTTCAGCGGCTGTGATGCCGGCATGGCGCAGCAGTCGCTCGGCTTCCCAGATACGCACGGCTTCGCTGCAGACCTTGGAAAACGGCGGCAGTACGAAAGCGGGAACGCCCGCGAGTCCGGGGCCCCATTCCCAGGCCGCCAGAAATACGACCAGAACGATGAGGCTCCAGAAACCGGTGATCAGTCGTTCGCGTGGCATGGTGGCAGGGGTCAGTGCAATTGGGCGCTGTCATCGAGCCTCAAGAGGCCCATCAGCTCGTTTACATAGCTGGTCAGCCTGGGGTGCTTGCGCCGCGCCATTGGGTGATGTCGGTCAGGCAGATCAACCCGGATTTGCGCGGCGATGGTGCCAGGACGCTCGCTCATCACCAGGATACGGTCCGACAGGGCCACTGCTTCCGACAGGTCATGGGTGATGAACAGCACTGTCTTTCGCTGCTCGGCCACGGTTCGCGCGAGGTCCTGCTGGAGCACCATCTTGGTTTGTGCATCGAGTGCCGAAAACGGCTCATCCATCAGCAGGACCAGAGGATCGACAGCGAGCGTGCGCGCGAGCGCTGCACGCTGCCGCATACCACCCGAGAGCTGATGGGGATAGTGCTCTCCAAAGCCTTCGAGCCTGCACTGGCGCAGGAGTTGTGTGGAGATCTCGTGGCGGCGCGGCGCTGCCACTCCCCGCAGCTCGAGTCCGAATTCGATATTGCGTGCGATCGTGCGCCAGGGCATCAGCAGGTCTTTCTGCAGCATGAAGGCGACGTGCGGATTCGGACCGCTGACGAGGGTGCCCGCCACCCGGACAGTGCCCGCGCTCGGTGGGGCGAGACCTGCGCCGAGATTGAGCAGGGTGCTCTTGCCGCAGCCCGAGGGACCGATCAGCGACACCACTTCTCCCTCTGCAACGTCGAACGTGACCTGGGTGGCAGCGAGCAGTTCGGTGTCGGAGCCCTTCACCCGGAAACGCTTGTCGACGCCGATGAACTCGATTGCTGGCGGGAGGGGGGGAGACATTTGGCACAGAGCCGTTGTTGGGAGGGTTGATAGAGATGATGGTTTTACAAATGAAACTTTAGTTCATACACGAACCAAAAGCGAGCGTTTTTGGTGGCAGGTCCGGATACGGAGCGGCGATGCATGCGCGGGGCACACGGTTCGACGTTCGAGCCGATCGTGCCGGTGTGCGCACTCGGGCCTGCCGCTTGATGTCGGTCAAGACCGGCAGCGAGCGCCCTGCCTATCATCGTCCGAGCGGAATTCGAACACGATTGCCTGGGGGCAGTTCATGGCATTGAGCGAACATCAGATTGCCGATCTGCGTGCGCGGATGATCGCGCGCTCTCGACTGCTTGAGGGAGAAATTGCGGCGAAACTGCGCGAATCCACTGAAGACGCCGAGATGCTGGGCCGCGTAGGTGACAACGCCGATCTGGCCTGGGTCGAGACCGAAAGCGGGCTGGATCTGAGCGAGGCGCAGCGCGACATTGAAGAGTGGCGCGGGCTGCGCGACGCGCTGCGGCGGATGGAACTGGGTAGCTACGGCGTGTGCATGGATTGCGGGGCTGAGGTGCCGGTGGAACGGTTGCGTTCACAGCCTCTTGCGTTGCGCTGTATTGGCTGCCAGTCGTTTAACGAGCGGTTGGGGCCAGCGCGACGGGCAAGGGGCCAGCAGGTGTAGGGCTTGCCAAGGCGGTGGGGCTAGCCGAGGCGGTGGAGCGGGCCAAGGCGGTGGGGCTAGCCAAAGCGGCCGTGCAGATACCAGGTGCCGGAGGCGCTGAGGCGTTCGCGGAAGATCCAGACCAGGCGGTGTGAGGTGTCTTCCGCGATGAAATAGTCGCGCAGGACCAGCTTGTTGTCCCACCATCCCGACTCAATGCGCTCGGGGCCTGCGAGTAGCGACAGAGGGCTTTCCCAAAAGGGCCTGTTATGACGTTCGGAGAGCGCGAGAGGCGGCTCGATCAGCCAGAGTGGGCGCAGGGGCGCTGGCAGGCTGCCCGTGGCGCGTTGGGCGTGCCAGGCTTTGCGGGCAGCGGCGCTGTGCAGGGCTGCTCGCAGCGCGATTGGCGACTGCGGTGCGGGGCGTGGCGGGGAGGAGGTTGGGTGTC
>RFXC01000108.1 GCA_009921765.1 Betaproteobacteria bacterium
GATACGGCCGCCGTAGTCGAGCACATTGGCCACCCCGATCGAACGCTCGAAAAACCCGAACATCGGCGCGTCATTGGGCGAATCGCCCAGGTAAAGATGATCTCGCGCGAGTGCCTGGGCAGTGATGTCGAATTCATCGGCCGCCATCTTGAGCGCCGTACTGAGCTTGTCGTGTTCGCCGAACCAGGCATTGACATGGATGGAGCTTATTTTCACGTGCATCCCGGCCTCACGCAGCAGGCTCGCCACCCGGTCGGCGGTGGGAAGTCCGTCGGTCTGCACATCTTCGGCGAAATCGATCGCCAGATCACACGCCCGATAGGGTTGGTCGGCGCTCACCGCAACGCCTGGCACGGCGGCCAGCACCCGCCTTGCGATCTCGTCAAAACGTGCCCGGTTGGCTGCGAGCGTGGCCTCGTCCTGCAGGAAGTGGCGCGTCATGCGGTGGCGGGCGCGGTCATAGCGAAACCAGAAGGCGCCGTTTTCGCCGATGACTGCATCGACCGGCCACATCCGGGCAATGTGGTCGCACCAGCCCGCCGGGCGACCGGTGACCGCCACCGACAACCGACCCGACTGCTGCCAGGCATCAAGCGCTGCGAGTGCCTCGGGGCGCATCCGACCGTCGGTGGTAAAGGTGTCGTCGATGTCGAAGAACACCCCGCGGATTGGCGGTGATGCGGGCAGGTCGGTCAGCGGGCGGGGGATATTGAGAGATGACATTCGGCGATCGACCCGTGGTCAGAGGATGCGCTTTCGGATCTGCGTCACGATGATTTCGGCCAGGATCACGATCACGAAAATCGACAGGAGAATGAGCGAGACCCGGGTCCATTGGAAGAGGTTCAGCGCGGTGTCGAGTGCCATGCCCACGCCACCGCCCACCAGCCCCAGCACCGATGATTCGCGGATGTTGATGTCCCAGCGGAGCAGCAATACCGACCAGAAAGTGGGCGCAAGCTGCGGCCAGTAGCCCTGTGACAGCACCGACAGCCAGGGCGCGCCTGCTGCATGCAGGGCCTCGACCGGACCTGGGTCGGCCTCCTCGAGCGCCTCGCCGATGAGCTTGCCGACAAAGCCGATCGAGCGGCAGGCAATGGCAAGCGTACCGGCAAGCGCCCCGGGACCAAAAATCGCCACGAAGAGCAGCGCCCAGATGAGGGAATTGACCGATCGGGTGGCAACCAGAATCAGGCGGGCGGCGAGATTGATGAGCCGGCTTCGGATCAGATTGCGTGCGGACAGCACGCCCACCGGAAGCGCAAGCGCCACCGCGATGAGGGTGCCGAGCGTGGCGATGTGCAGCGTATCGACGAGCGCATCGTGAACGCCCGAGGGATAAAAGCCGACATTGATCGGCCACATCCGGACGAGCAGATCCTGAACCTGCTCGGGGGCATCGATCAGAAACTCGGGGATGACTTCCACGCTTCGGACCGATGCGAGCACCGCCGCGACCACGGTGAGGGTGAGCATCAGCCGCGCGAGCCTTTCGCTGCGCGAGTGGCGCTGCCATGCGCGCACGGGGCGCTCTCCCGCGCGAGGCTCAGGCATCGCTGCGCCGAGCATCGATGCCCAGTATCGATCGGACCACGCGGGCAAGCGTCTCACCGACCATGATCATGGCGATGATGGCGATCAGGATCGCGCAGACGAAGCTGTAATCAAAGCGCTGGAACGCCGCAAAGAGTGTGCTGCCGATGCCGCCCGCACCGACAATGCCCACCATGGTGGAGTTACGGAGGTTTGAATCCACCTGATAGGTGGCAAAGCCCACGAAACGCGACATGACCTGTGGCAGCACACCGTAGGCGAGCACGCTTGCAAACGGCGCACCGGTGGCGCGCACGGCCTCCACCTGCTTGAGCGAAATTTCCTCGATCGCCTCGGCAAAGAGCTTGCCGATGAAGCCCACCGATGCCACGGTGAGCGTGAGAATGCCGGCCAGCGCGCCAAAGCCCACCGCCTTCACGAACAGGATGGCCACGATCACCGGATGAAAGGAGCGGCAAAGCGCGACCACCGCTCGCGCGGGCCAGCTGACCCAGGCCGGCATCAGGTTGCGCGCGGCGAGCACCCCCAGCGGGAGCGAGAAAACAATGCCTGCGCACGAGGCAAGAATTGCGATCTCCAGGCTTTCTGTGAGGCCGCGCACCATGCTGTCGGCCTGCAGGATTTCAGGCGGGAACATCCGCCCCAGAAAGCGTCTCGCGTTGTCGATTCCGACCACGAACCGCTCGACGCTGAAGTCAAGGCGCTGCGCGGCGAACACGACATAGATCGCGAGTGCGACCCAGCCGAGCGCGGCCCACGGGCTGCGGGCAAAGGCTAGCCTAGCCAACCCTCACCACCATAAATCGCGCGAAGCTGCTCGTCGGTAAGGCCGTCTGGGCCACCGTCGTAAATGATGGAACCTTCGGCCATGCCGATGATGCGGCTTGCAAAGCGCCGCGCCAGATCGACATCGTGCATGTTGACGATGACCGGTACGCGCAGGCTCTCGCCCAGATGCGCGAGGAGTTGCATGATGTCGACTGATGTGCGGGGGTCGAGCGACGAGGTGGGCTCATCGGCGAGCAGCAGCCGAGGGTTTTGCATCACCGCGCGGGCGATCCCCACGCGCTGCCGCTGCCCGCCCGAGAGCCCGTCTGCGCGTCGGTGCTCAAAGCCCGTGAGGCCCACGATATCAAGCAGTTCGAAGGCGCGGTCGATGTCGGCTGCCGGATAGCGGCGAAGCCACGCCTTCCAGGCAGGCACATAGCCCAGCCTGCCGCAGAGCAGGTTCTCCATCACCGACAGGCGCTCCACCAGGTTGTACTCCTGGAACACCATGCCTATCGTGCGGCGCGCCATGCGCAACTGTTTGCGGTCGAGCTTGACCAGGTCGCGGCCCTCGAACATGATCGAGCCCGAGGTCGGTTCCACCAGCCGGTTGATACAGCGGATCAGCGTGGATTTGCCGGTGCCGGAGGCGCCGATGATGGCCGTGAGCCCGCCCGAACCGATGTCGAGCGAGACGCCCCTCAGCACGGGCTTGCCCGGGAGGTATTCCTTGGTGAGCCCGCGGATCGCGAGCGCGGCGCTGGCGCTCAAGACGCCTACTTGCCCTGGGCCTTGGCCTTCGCCTCGGCGGCCTTCCGGCGTGCTTCCTCTTCGCGCTTGGCCTCGCGCTCGTAGGCGGCACCATTGAACTTTTCGCCACCGGCTTCGGCGACTTCGCGAACCACCGCCCACTCCTTCTGGTAAGTCACCGGGAAAAACCGGTCGGCGCCGTCGAATGCTTTCTTCATGTCGTCGGTGAAGCGGTAGTCGTAGAAGCACTTGAGCATGCGGTCGCGCAGCGTCGGCTCGAGATCATGGGCGTAGGCAAACGACGAGGTTGGAAATTTGGCGCTGCGGTAAATCACGCGGAAGTCGTCCTCCTTGATTTGCCCGCGCGTGGCCATGCGGTGAAACACGTCGGAGGCAACCGCCGCGGCTTCGTAATCACCCGAGCGCACACCCAGCACCGACTGGTCGTGCTTGCCAGAGAACAGAATGTTGTAGTCCTTGCCCGGGTTGAGTCCCTCGCGCGGGAACAGCGCCATCGGTGCCATGTGGCCCGAATTGGACGAGGGCGAGGTGTGGGCGACTTTCCGACCCTTGAGATCGGCGAGCTTCTGGAATGCGGACTCCTTTCGCACGATCACAATCAGGTTGTAGCCCTGGAACTCGTTTTCGTAGCCTTTGACGGCGAAGGGCACTGCGCCCGCGATGTTGACCGCAAAGGCTGTCGGACCGGTTGAAAAGCCGCCCACGTGCAAGCGACCCGAGCGCATGGCCTCGATCTCGGCGGCATTCGACTGAACCTGGAAGAACACCACCCGCTTGGCGGTGCACTGCGCAAGATGGTCGGTGAAGGGCTTGAAGACCTTTTCGTAGACGGCGGGGTCTTCCACCGGGGTGTAGGTGAAGACCAGTGTGTTGGGGTTCTTGTAGCGCTTGGGATCCTTCGGGGGATCGGCAACCATGTCGCGGTTTTCATCGCAGTACTGCGGGTCCAGGTCACCACGGTGGCTGCAGGTATCCTGCGCAGAGGCGCTCGCGCAGGCGGTAAAAAACAGGATCAGGGCGGCGAGTTTCTTCATGAACAGGCTCCCGGCGGCCTTGCGGCCTGGGTGAGTGGATGGCTGAACCGGTTGTATCGGCATCATATTAAAAGACTGTGGCGCAGCGGGCATTGAAACGCCTGGCTCGGCGGGCGGGCTTGATCGGCGCGGCGCAGCGACTGACAATCGAGGGCTCCGACATGGTAACGAGCCGGGCGCGCGAAACACGGCAGGCGCATCCGCGCCAATGGGCCAGACTTGGGTGTCCTGGGTTGAACCGAGGCCCTGCCGAACTCTTCTGAAAGGACCACGCTGATGCTCTCCGCCCAGGACAACGCGCTTCTGATCGCAAGCGGCCCCGGCACCGTCATGGGCGAGTATCTCCGGCGGTACTGGCATCCTGTTGCGCTGAGCGAAGAAGTGCCCGACGCCGATTGCACGCCGATCCGGGTGCGTGTCCTTGGCGAAGACTGGGTGCTGTTTCGCGATTCGGCTGGTCGCACCGGTCTCCTCGATCCGGCCTGCGCGCACCGCGGTGCGAATCTGTTCTACGGCCGGAACGAGGAAGGGGGGCTGCGCTGCGTCTATCACGGCTGGAAGTTCGCCACCGACGGCGCTTGCATCGATATGCCCAATGTGCCGCCGGGCTCGGCACTCCACGGCAAGATGCGCATCCGGGCCTGCCCCACCGCCGAGTTTGCCGGCATGGTGTGGGCCTATCTGGGCCCCGAGGACGGGCGTCCGGCAAGCGTGCCGCAGCTCGAAGCGGGGCTCGTGCCAGCCTCGCACCGCTTCGTCACCAAGCGGCTGGTCGAGTGCAACTGGACGCATTCCATGGAAGGCGCACTCGATACCGCGCATTTTTCGTTTCTTCACATGCCCGCGCCCGCGCAGCTGCGCGATGACAATCCCGCGGTGGCCGCCGACGTGGCGCGGCTCAGGTGGCTGCGCAACGACCCCATGCCGCGCTTCAAGCTGATTGACCATGAGGTGGGGTTCCTGATCGGCGGCGCCCGCCACGCCGACCCTGGAGACCACTACTGGCGGCTCACCCAGTATATGTTGCCCACCCACTCGATCACGCCCTCGGCCATGCCCGGTGAAACCCTCTACGGCTATACCTGGACGCCGATCGATGACAGCCGTTGCTGGATCTACACCTATGCCTGGCATCCCGATCGGCCGCTTGGCGAGGCCGAGCGCGAACGCTACGCAAGGGGCGGCTACGGCCAGTTTGCGGAACTCGGTGCGGGCTATGTGCCGCTTCGCAATCGCGGCAACGATTACCTGCTGTCTCGCGAAGAGCAGCGCACCGTCTCGTTTACCGGCGTACGTGGCATTGCCGAACAGGATCAGATGGCGCAGGAGAGCCAGGGCGTGATTGCCGATCGCACGCGCGAGCACCTGACCGCCACCGACATCGCAATCGTTCATTTCCGGCGTCTGCTGCTCGGCGAGGCGCGCGCGCTTGCCGCCGGACAGGCGCCTGCCGCACCCGGACGCGCCGAGGCGTATCGCGTTCGCGGGGGGGGCGCGCACACACCGGCCAGCCAGTCGCTCGAGCAGGTGATGGAGGCGCGCTTCGGCTCGGCCAGCGGCCTGATCGCCTGACACCCGGGCGCATCTGACCCCATCATTCGAACATCAACAGGAGACCAGGATGAACCTTCTTCGCAAACTGGGCGCGCGGACCGCGGCCGGTGCCCTCGGGATGTTGCTGACCGCCGCGTGGGTGGGCAATACCGCCCAGGCCCAGACTCAGCAGACTGCCTCCAAACCGATCAGCGTCATCGTTCCGTTCTCCGCAGGGAGCGCGAGCGATGTCATCGGCCGATTCCTGCTCGACAAGGTAGCCGCCAACAGCGGCCGAAGTTTTGTCTATCTGAACCGGCCGGCGGCAGGCGGCAATGTGGGAACGCTCTCGGTGGTGCGCGCTGAGCCCGACGGACTCACAATCGGGTTCAGTACCTCGGGTCCGCTCGCTGTCAACAAGATCCTCAACGCGGAGCTCGGCTACGACCCCGAGAAGGATCTGCAGCCGATCGGCGTGGTTGCCGTGCTGCCCAACGTCGTGGTGGTCAGTGCTGAACTGCCGATCGATTCGCTCGCCCGGCTGATCGACTATCTGAAGAAGACGCCGGACGTGGGCTACGGTTCGGTGGGTCCCGGAAGTTCCCAGCACCTCGCAGGAGCCTTCTTTGAGCAGCTGATCGGCGCCCGCATGACGCATGTGCCGTATCGGGTGACCGGCAACCTGGTGACCGATCTGGTGTCGGGCCGGGTACCGGTGAGCTTTCAGCTGCTGCCCAACGTGCTGGGCTCCATTCAAGGCGCAAAGGTTCGCCCGCTCGCCGTGGCGGCCAAATCGCGTCTGCCTGCGCTACCCAATGTGCCGACGGCGGCCGAAGCGGGTCTGCCCGAGTATGAGTCCGCAGCCTGGTTTGCGCTGATTGCGCCACGCGGCATTGCCCGGGCTTATGTCGATCGGCTCAATGCCGATGTCAATGTGGCGCTTCGCGATCCGGCGGTGCGCAGCCGCTTCTCCGATCTGGGCGCCGAGCCGCGGGAATCCTCGCCTGAGGACATGACACGTGTCATGGCCGACGACATCGCGAAGTGGGGAGCGATCATCAGGAAGGGCGGTATTTCGCTCAACCCTTAGTCCGCCCGCCGGTCATCCGTCGCAGCAGCCCGGCCACGCCGCCGGGCGCCACCCAGATGGCAATCAACAGACACACGCCATAGATTGCCCACGCCGCTTCGCGGGACACCTGTTCTGCGCTGTGTGGAACGAACTGCACGAAGAGCGCGCCCACCAGGCTGCCTGTGATCGAGGCCAGACCGCCCACCACAATGCCCACCAGAAGTGAAATCGACAGAAACATGTCGAAGCTGTCGGGCCCCACATAGCGCACCGTGATCGCGCTGAGCGCCCCGGCAATACCGGCAAACATTGCACTGATTCCGAACAGCCGGGCCTTGAGTTGCGCGCCGTGAACGCCGATCGTTGCGGCGGCGGTCGGATGGTCGCGAAGGGCGCGCATTGCAAGCCCGAGCTGTCCGCGCACGAGCCGGTCGGTGAGCACCATGCCCGCGAGCAGCATGCCGAGAGCCAGTGCGTAAGCCCAGCGCTCAGCCGACAGCGGCCAGAGCGCGGGCGCCTGCACCGCATCGAGCACGAGCCCGTTGCTGCCACCGGTCCAGGGCGCGAGCAGCGGGTGCTTGCAGAGCTGCGGCACCGCGACCGCGAGCGCAAAACTTGCGAGGGCCAGATAGAGCCCCTCGAGCCGCGCCGCCGGCAGTCCGAACAGCCAGCCGGCGGCAAAACAGAGGGCGGCACAGCCTGGCAGGGTGAGCCAGTCCGGCAGCCCCAGTTGTTGCATGAGCCACGCGCTGAAATAGGCGCCGAGCGCGAAGAATGCGCCGTGGCCAAGCGAGATCTGCCCGCACCAGCCGGTGAGGAGATTGAGCCCCAGCATGGCAATTGCGAGCACGCAGACCTGGGTGAGCTGAAAGAGCCGGTAGTCCGACACCAGCCAGGGCGCGGCGAGGGCGAGCCCAAGCGCGATCATGGCCCACAGCCGGCGCAGCCTTTCCGCTTGAAAACCGGATGTCATGGGTTCATACCCGCGAAACCTGCGTGCGGGCGAAGAGGCCGGCAGGTCTGACCAGCAGCACCGCCACGATAAGGGCAAGCGCAAAGCTCAGCTTGAGTTCCGGACCAATCAGCCAGGCGCCCACCAGGGCGTCGAGCAGACCCACGATCAGCCCACCCGCTGCCGCCCCCCAGGGATTGTCGATGCCACCCAGCAGCGTGGCAGCAAACCCGTACAGAAGGACGCCCGCCATCATGTTGGGGTCGAGATAAACGATGGGGGCGATCATCATCCCGGCGCATGCGCCGAGCGCGCCGGCGAGCCCCCAGCCAAGTGCGAGCATGCGGCCCGCAGAAATGCCCACCAGCCGGCTTGAGACCGGATTCTGTGCGACTGCGCGCATGGCAAGCCCGAGCCGCGTGAAGCGGAAGAAAAGCCAGACCGCGGCGAGCTCGATGAGCGCAAGGGCCACCACGCCCGCCGCGTGGCCCGACAGGTAAGGAAAGCCGGGGAGGGTGCCGGCCGGAAACGGGCTTGGGAACTCCCGCAGCACCGGGGTGAACAGCCAGGAGGCGAGGCTGTGAAAGATCGCGAGCAGCGCCACAAAAACAATGACTGTCGCAAGTGGCTGCGATCGCGCAACGGGCGCGACGATCAGGCGCTCGATCGCAGCCGAGGCGATGAATGACACCACCAGCGTTGCCGCGAATGCAGTCCAGTAGCCGAGCCCGGCCTCGATCAGTGCGAGCGCGACATAGGTTGAAAACATCGCCATCTCGCCTTGCGCGAAATTCAGGTGATGGGTGCTTCGCCACACCATCACCAGGGCAACGGCCAGACTGGCATAGATCGCACCGGCGGTGAGGCCGGCGAACAGCTGATGAAGAAAAACCTCGGGGGTCATGGGTATCAATTGCCCAGATAGGCATGCTGCACGCGGGGGTCATCCCGCAGCGCTTGCGCCGACCCGCGGGTGACGAGTCTTCCGACCTCGAGCAAGCAGGCGCTGTCCGCGAGCTCGAGCGCCGCCTGCGCGTTCTGTTCCACCACCAGCATCGCCATCTGCTCCTGATCGCGAATGGTGGCGAGTGCCTCGAAAAGCTCGCTCACCAGCTTCGGGGCGAGCCCGAACGAGGGCTCATCGAGCAGCAGCAGCCTCGGTCGCGACATCAGCCCGCGGGCGATGGCGAGCATCTGCTGCTCGCCACCCGACAGGGTGCCCGCCTGCTGACGCAGTCGTTCTTTCAGGCGCGGAAAGTGCTGAAACATCCGCTCGCGATCCGCGGCAATACCCGCGCGGTCGCGTCGCAGCCACGCCCCCAGCTGAAGGTTCTCGTCCACCGTCAGGTGAACGAAGGTGCCGCGCCCCTCGGGCACATGCGCGACGCCGCGCTGCGCGATCGACTCCGGTGGCAGACCCGATAGCGGGCGCCCGGCAAACCGGATCGCGCCGGCACTTTCCACCAGTCCGCTCACCGCGCGAAGCAGCGTCGTCTTGCCCGCGCCGTTGGCGCCAAGGAGCGCCACCACCTGTCCGGGTGCGATCGACAGCGTGATGCCTCGCAGTACTGTGATGTCGCCATAGCCGGCGGTGAGATTCTCAATGGCGAGGAGCTCGCTCATCGGCGCGTGCCCAGCCACGCAGCGATGACCTCCGGATGGGTCCGGACATGCTCGGGCGGGCCCTCGGCGATGATCGAGCCGAAGTCGAGAGCGATCACCCGATCGCAGAGCGCTGACACCAGCCGCATCCGGTGCTCGATCATCAGCACGGCCAGACCGGTGCGTTCGCGAAGCGCAAGCAGGCTCTCGGCCAGTTGATCGGCCTCGTCCACCGTGAGTCCGCTTGCGGGCTCATCGAGCAGCAGAAGCCGGGGTGCAGAGGCGAGCGCACGAGCGAGCTCGACCCGCCTTCGCATGCCCAGGGAAAGTTCGCTTACCGGTTGCATCGCCACTGGGCTGAGCGCGCAGGCCTCGAGCAGCCGGTCGGCTTCGGCTTCTGCATCCCGCGCCTCGCGCCTCACCGTGGCCAGGGCCAATGCGTGCGCGACCAGGCCTGCGCGATGTCTGGGCTGGGTACCGGCGAGCACGTTGTCGCGTACCGACATCGAACCGAACAGTGCAAGGTTCTGAAAGGTGCGCGCAATGCCGAGCCCTGCGAGCGCGTGGGCCTGCACCGCAAGGAGTGACTGGCCGCAGAAGACGAGATCACCCGCCTCGGGCGCCTGAAGCCGGCTGAGGCAGTTGAGGAGCGTGGTCTTGCCCGCGCCATTGGGGCCCACCAGTCCGACGATCTCGCCTGCCGCGAGGTCGAAGCTCACCCCGTCGATCGCGAGCACGCCGCCAAAGCGCACGCGCAACCGATCGATCCTGAGAAGGGGCGTCGCCACAACGTCGGTGGCCGCCGTACTACTGTGGCTTGATGCCCGCGTTCCGGATCACCTTGCCAAGGGTGTCGGCCTGCGCGCGAACATAGGCGGCAAATTCCGCCGGCGAATTGCCCACCGCTTCGAAGCCCAGCTTTTCGAGCCGGTCGAGCACGCTGGGATCCTTGAGGGTTTTCAGGGTGTCGGCATTCAGTCGGGCAATGATGTCGGCCGGGGTGCCTGCCGGGGCGACCAGCCCGAACCAGGCGACGATCTCATAGCCGGCAAGACCGGCCTCCGCAATGGTGGGCACATCAGGCAGTTGCCGGTCACGTCGTGGGGAGGTGACGGCGATCGCGCGGATCCGGCCCGAGCGAATATGGTTGATGGCAGCCGGAATGTTGTCGAAGGTCATGTCGATCTGTCCGGCGATCAGATCATTGAGTGCCGGCGCAGCCCCCTTGTACGGCACCTGCGAGAGTTTGGTCCCTGCCATCAGGTTGAACATCTCGGCCGCAAGATGACCGGTGGCCCCGAACGCAGCAGTGCCGTAGAGAAGCGGTCGCGGGCTGGTCTTGGCGAGCGCGATCAGTTCCGGCACCGTCTGGGCCGGCAGGCTGGGATTGACCACGATCACATTGCCCGATACGGCCACCAGCGAAATCATGGCGAGATCGCGTTGTGGGTCGTAAGGCAGGTTCGCCCGCATGAACGGCTGCGTGGCAAGCGTGATGCCGGACATCATGAGCGTGTAGCCGTCGGCCGGCTGGCGCACCACGTATTCCTCGGCGATGCTGGTGGTGGCGCCTGCGCGGTTCTCGATCACGGTGGGTTGGCCCAGATGGTCGGCGAGCTTGAGCGCCACGGCGCGTGTGAGGAGGTCGACCGTGCCACCGGCAGATGCCGGCACCACGATCCGCACCGGGCGCGACGGGTAGCCTTGTGCAAGCGCGCCCGACAGGCAGCAGACTGACAGGGCGAAGACGAGCAGATGACGGATCATGGTCGGAGGCTCCTTGGGCGGATCACGCCGGACTCTAGCGGACCGGCCCGCTGCTGTTAAGCGGGGGCTGTGGAAAACGGGCGGTGCAGGGCGTGCGGTGAAGAGCGGGCGGTGAAGGACGGGCGGTGCAGGACGGGCGGTGCAGGACGGGCGGTAACCGCGAGCGTCACGCACGGATCCGTGCTGCGAGCGCGGTGGCGCTGTCGCGCAGCAGATTCTGGTCAGCCCCCACTGCAACGAACAGACAACCCTGACCGACGTAGTGGCGGGCGAGCGCTTCGTCGCCAGTCAGAATGCCCGCTGCCTTGCCGCAGGCGCGGATTCGTGCAATGGCACGGTCGATGGTGGCAAGCACCTCGGGATGCTTGGGATTGGCAAGATGTCCCATGGCGGCGGACAGATCGCCAGGGCCGATGAAGACCCCATCGATGCCGTCGACACGTGCGATCGACTCCAGATTCTCAAGCCCTTGCAGGGTTTCAACCTGAACCAGCAAGCAGATTTCCTCGTGATTGCGCTGCGCGTAGCCCTGCACCCTGCCGTAGTGACTGGCGCGCGGCGCGCCCGCATAGCCGCGCACGCCCATCGGCGGATAGCGGGTGTACGCAACCGCCTGCCGCGCTTCGTCCTCGGTCTGCACATAGGGCACGAGCAGGCTCTGTGCACCGATGTCGAGCAGACGCTTGAATGTGACCATGTCGTTCCAGGGCGGGCGCACGATGGGTGTGGCGCTGCCACCCGTCATCGCCTGCAGTTGCGAGAGCACCTGCTGCAGATCGTTGGGTGAATGTTCCATGTCGATCAGCAGCCAGTCATAGCCGCAGTGCGCAAGGATCTCGATACTGATCGGGCTGCACAGATGCGACCACAGGCCGATCTGGGTTCGGCCTTCGCGCAGGGCCTGCTTGAAGCGGTTCACCGGCAGTTCCATGGGGGGTCTCCTTGGTCGGGGTGGCCTAGCGCACGAGGCACGGCCGCTTGGGGTCGAAGGTCCAGCCGGGAATCAGATACTGCATGGCGAGCGCATCATCGCGCGCACCGAGCCCGTGCTTCAGATAGAGCGCGTGAGCGCGGTCCACCGCCTCCGGGTTGAGTTCCACGCCAAGCCCCGGTCGGGTTGGCACGGTAATGTGGCCATCGCGGATTGCAAGCGGATTGCGCGTGAGCGGCTCGCCGTCCTGCCAGATCCAGTGCGTGTCGATGGCGGTGACCCGGCCCGGTGCGGCCGCCGCACAATGGGTAAACATGGCGAGCGACACATCGAAGTGGTTGTTCGAATGCGACCCCCAGGTGAGCCCGAACATCTGGCAGATCTGGGCCACGCGCACCGATCCCTGAAGGGTCCAGAAATGGGGGTCGGCCAGGGGAATATCGACCGACTGAAGCGCGAGGCTGTGAGCAAGTTCGCGCCAGTCGGTGGCCACCATGTTGGTCGCGGTGGGCAGACCCGTGGCGCGGCGGAACTCGGCCATGACCTCGCGGCCAGAGAAGCCGCGCTCTGGGCCGCACGGATCCTCGGCGTAAGCAAGCTCGCGGTGCCGGTCGCGAAGCAGCCGTACGGCATCCGACAGCAGCCAGCCGCCGTTGGGATCCAGCGTGATGCGCGCCTCGGGAAAGCGTTCGGAAAGCGCGATGATCGCCTCGACCTCGTCTTCACCTCGGAGCACGCCGCCCTTGAGTTTGAAGTCGGTAAAGCCATAGCGCGCGCACGCCGCTTCGGCGAGCCCCACGATGGACCTTGCATCGAGCGCGGGCTCGTTGCGAAGCTGTGCCCAGGCGTCGGCCGCATCGGGCTCGGCTCGATAGCCCAGATCGGTTCGCGTTCGGTCGCCAACATAAAACAGATAGCCCAGCACCTGCACCCGATCGCGCTGCCGCCCTTCGCCCAGCAGATCGCATAGCGGCACGCCTTCGAACTGGCCCAGCAAATCCAGAAGCCCGCTCTCGACGGCCGTGAGCGCGTGGATGGCCACCCTCAGGTCAAAGGTCTGCTGGCCACGCCCCCCTGCATCGCGTTCCCCGAAACGCGTGCGCATTGCGTTCAGCGTGGCGCGCCATGCGCCAAGCGGCCTGCCCTCAACCAGCGCCCGCGCTTCCTCGAGCGTCTGCCGGATTCGCTCTCCGCCAGGCACTTCGCCCACGCCCGTGGCGCCGCTCGAGTCGGTCAGCACTACCAGGTTGCGGGTGAAGAAAGGCGCATGCGCACCGCTCAGATTGAGGAGCATGCTGTCGTGGCCGGCCACCGGAATGACCTGCATGCGGGTGATGATCGGAGTGCGCGTCATGGGGAGGGTAGGATGTCGGTGGTAGGTTAGTCGCAACTGCCGGCATTGTGCCTTGCCGGTGTGCATCGCTGAAAGGAGCAAGCCTCATGAACCGTCGTCAGCTGATCGCTGTTGGCGCCGCGCTCGCCTGCGGCCCGGTGGCCTCACCCTTGTTGGCGCAGAGCGCATGGCCCGCCCGGCCGCTACGGATGGTGATCCCGTTCCCCCCGGGTGGGCCCACTGACGCGTTCGCTCGGCTCTACGCCACTGCGCTGGGGCAGCAGCTTGGCCAGCCGGTGGTGCTCGACAACAAGGCCGGAGCGTCGGGTGCCG
>RFXC01000109.1 GCA_009921765.1 Betaproteobacteria bacterium
CAGCAGGGTGTGACCGTCGGGCGCGGACTTGGCCACGAATGAAGCGCCGATGGTGCCGGTGGCGCCGGTCTTGTTTTCAACGACCACGGGTTGACCGAGCTTTCGCGCGAGCTCTTCACCGAGCGCACGGGCTGCCACATCCGACGCATTGCCAGCCGGAAAGGGCACGACGAAGGTGATGGGCTTGCTCGGGAAGGCCTGGGCGTGGGCCTGTGCGAAGGGTTGCGCGATGACGAGGGCCGCGGAGCAGGCGAGTGCGACGCGGCGAACGGTATTTTGCAGAGTGATCATGACAAGGTTCCTCCTTGGGCGAGTTTGTCATAATCAGGCTCAAACGGCGCGATGGGGCTCAGGTTCGCGGAATCCCTATACGGCCTCATCGCCCAGTTGGCCAAGCCCGGCCCAACCAGCAGGAGACCCCGTGTGACCGATCTATCTTCCAGTGGGCGATCGCCTGCGCCCATGACTGCAGTGCAAAAAATGCTGGCGCGGGCAAGTGGCCTGGCACATGTTGAACCCGGCGAGGTGGTCTATCCGGTTCCCGAACTCGTCATCATCCACGACGGGTTTGTCGAGACCGCCTACCGCGAACTCCACGCGCTCGGCTACGGCAGCGTGATCGATCCGCAAAAGGTCGTGTTCGTGACCGATCATGAAGTGGCCTATGGCTCGCAGCGTGCGGTGGAGCGTGGCCGCAATATTCGAGCGATCGCCAAGGCCTGGAACGTGGGTGCCCTGTACGACGCAGGCCGTGGTGGCCACGGCCATATCTTTCCGATCGAGGCCGGACTGATCCGCCCGGGCATGTTCCTGTTCTGTTACGACATGCACTGCACGAATTTTGGCGCGGCCGGCGCGCTCGCCATGGCGGCGGGAACCGAGGTCACGTCGGTGCTTGCCACCGGAAGCCTCTGGACCACCGTCCCGCACACACTGCGCATCGATCTGCAGGGCGCGCTTGCGGGTGGGGCTCATCCGCGCGATGTCGGGTTCCTGCTCGCACAGGGCTTTGCTGATGGGCGCTGGGGTGTTCAGTACGACTACCGGGTGGTGGAGTTCGGCGGGCCGGGGCTCCTATCGCTCGATCTCGCAGCGCGCGTGGCACTCTGCAATTCCATCACCGAGATGGGCGTGGCCAACGTGCTTTTTGACGGCGATCCGCCTGGAATCGATGTGCGCGGCGCGCCCGATTTCAAGAGCGACGCCAACGCGCCCTACGAGGCTCGCATCAGTTTCGATTTGTCGGCGGTCAGGCCTCAGGTGGCGCTGCCGGGTGGCCCCGATCGTGCCGAACTGCTGTCGCGCGTGGCGGGTCAGCCGATTGACCACGCCACCATTGGTGCTTGCGGGTCGGGCATGTATGAAGACTTTGCCGCCGCTGCTCGGGTGCTGAAGGGCCGAAGAATTGCCGATCATGTTCGGATGTTCGTGGTCCCGGGCACCGCCACGACCGCGAGCCGATTGGCCGATGACGGTCTGGCCCAGATCTTTGTCGACGCAGGCGCCATGTTGCTGCCCCCGGGTTGCGGGCCCTGCGCGGGCGGCATGATGGCTCCGCTTGGGCCGGGCGAGGTGTCGGTCGCGACCGCAGCCACCAATCATGCCGGCCGCTTTGGCGCGCACGACGGCGAGATCTATCTTGCCTCGCCGGTCACCGTAGCGGCGTCGGCGGTGGCAGGTTGTCTTGCCGATCCTCGCGAACTCGAACCACTGGTTGCATCAGGAGCCTCGCAATGACGCCCTCCCTCATCCGGCGCGGCCGCGCGCATGTGTTCGGCAACAGCATTCCCCTTGACGAGGGCGTGATGGCCTTCAAATACGCGATCGGTCGCATCACCGATCCGGCCGAACTGATTCCGCATCTGTTTGAGCCGATCGATCCCGGGTTCGCCGGCCGTGTGGCGCGTGGTGACCTGGTGGTGGCCGGTGCCGACTTCGGCTGCGGCAAACCCCATATCCAGGGTTTCATCGCGATGGCCGCGCTTGGCATGGGTGTGGTGTGCGGATCCATGCCCTACAAGGCAATGCGGGGTGCCATCTCCAAGGGCTTGCCGGTACTCACTGGCGGTGGTGACCCCGCCGACTGGGTGTCGAACGGTGACGAGATCGAAGTGAATTTTGCAACCGGCGAGGCGCGTAACCTCACTCGCGACATTTCGGTGCAACTGCCGCCGATGGCGCCGGTGCTGCAGCCCATCATCGCGCAGGGTGGCGCCAACGGGCAGCTCGCGGGCTGGCTGAACGACCACCCGGCGCAGCGTGTGGCCGCTGGTGCTGCCAGCGTGCTTGGAAGTGGAATCCCGGTACGCGTGTTGTCGCGGCGGGTGGCGCAATCTGCTTGAAGGAGGTATCCGTGACGACACGACTCTCAGGGCGCTCGGCGTTTCTGGCGCTTCTTCAGGACGAAGGCATTACACATCTGTTTGGCAATCCGGGCACCACCGAATTGCCGATCATGCATGCGCTCGCCGAGCATCCTTCGCTTACCTATGTCATGGCCATGCAGGAAAGCGTCGTGGTTTCCATGGCCGATGGATTCAGCCGGGCCTCGGGCCAGCTGGTGGCCGCCAATGTGCATGTGGCCCCTGGCCTGGGTAACGCCATGGGGGCGCTCTTCGGGGCCAAGTTCACCCGCACGCCCATGATCCTCACGGCGGGTCAGCAGGAGCAGGGCCATGGCCTGCGTGAGCCCCTCCTCTACGACTCGCTGGTTCGCATGGCCGAGCCGCTCGTCAAGTGGGCCATCGAAGTGACCCGCCTGGAAGATCTGCCACGCATCGTCCGGCGGGCAGCCAAGATTGCGCGAACGCCGCCGATGGGCCCGGTCTTCATTTCGCTGCCGGGTGACATTCTCAATGCGGAAGCCGAACTCGATCTGGGCGCGCGTACCGACATTGACTCGGCGGTACGGCCGAACGACAACGCACTGATGCGGCTTGCGCAGCGAATCCTCGCGGCCAAGCGACCGGTGATGATTGTTGGTGACGAACTGGTCTCGAGCAACGCGCTTGCCGAGGCGGCTGAATTCGCCCAGACCATCGGCTGCCCGGTGCTCCAGCAAACCATTCCGTTCGGGGCGCATTTCCCGTCCGAGCATCCGTGCTTCATCGGTGCCCTGTCGCGCAGTCAGCCGAAAGTCAGACAGGTGTTGTCCGCCTATGATCTGCTGATCGCATTTGGTACCGACCCGCTGCGCATGTCGGTGGACAGTCCGGTGGATCCGCTACCCGACGGGATGCCCATCGTGCAGGTTGGGCTCATTGATTGGGATATCGGCAAAAATTACCCGGTCGAGATCGCAATCCGCGCCGATGTGCGCGAAACCTTTTCGGCGCTCACGTCGCTCTTGCAAGAGGCGGGTGGGGCGACGCTCGCCGAAACGGCTGCGCGCCGCATTGAAGCGATAGCGACCGACAACTGGAGTGCCCGCCGTCGGGCGCTGGTCCAGACGATCGAGACGAAGTCCGCGCAGCTACCGATCGATCCCGACTGGCTGCTGCTGAAGACCGTGGAGGCCCTGCCCCAGAATGCGATCTTTGTGGAGGAGGCGCTCACCGCGGCGCCGCTGGTGCCTGCGCTCCTTCCCTATCGTGATCGCTTCGGGTTTCACGGACTCGCTTCAGGCGGAATCGGCTGGGGGTTGCCTGGCGCGGTGGGCGCCAGTCTCGCCAATCCCGGACGGCCGGTGGTGTGTTTCACCGGGGATGGCAGCGCCATGTACACGATTCAGGCGCTGTGGACTGCGGCGCATCATCGTCTGCCGGTGAATGTGGTGCTCATCAACAATGGTGGCTATCGGATCATCAAGCAGCGGCTGTTGTCGTTTCATGGCAGTCGCGAGTTCGTGGGCATGGACTTCACTGATCCGTCGGTCGATTTTGCCGGATTGGCCCGATCGCTGGGGCTCGAGGCGATCCAGGTAAGCGACCCGGCGACGCTCGCAGCCACGCTGCAGTCGGCGTTTGCGCGACCCGGGACCAAGCTGATCGAGGTGATGGTGGAAGGCAGCGTGTGAGCGCGATGGTCATCAATCGCCCGGCTGATCCAGACGGAACACCGCCGCGGGTTCGATGCTGCGGTCATCCACCGAGCCTAGCCGCGCGATCATGCGCTTCACGCGAGGCGCCGCCTGCAACACGAGCGAGCGCTGAGCCTCGGTGAGCCTGAGATCAGCGTGAGCAATGCAGGCATCGGCCCAGGCAATGGTCTTCGCGTCCAGGGCTTCTGCAGGCTCGGGGGGCGCGAGGCTGACCGGCCCCGGGCTCACCGGATCTGCAGGATGGCGTTGGTGCCAGTCGGTGACCTGCTGAAAGGCGTCTCCGATCCGAAGCACCGTGGCATCGTCCCAGGCGCGGCCCGCAATCTGCATGGAAGTGGGTAAGCCGCTCGCGGCAAAGCCGTTACACACCGACAAGGTGGGAAAACCGGTGACCGAAAAGGGCGCGAGCAGATTGGGCTTGTCGCTCCAGAGCCCATAGAGAAAGCCGTGCGTTTCGCGCGCATCAAAGCGCGGGGCGGGACCCGATCCAACCGTGACCAGCGCATCGACTGTTTGCAGCACGCCTGCCATCTGCCCAACCAGCATTCGCCGTTTGCGGTGAGCCTGTGCCTGTGCGAATGCGGGCACCAGGCAGCCGGGCAGGACGCGGCCCAGGAAGTCCTGCCCAAACCGGCCCGCATCTTCGCGCAGCAGCGCGTGATAAATGGCGAACGCCTCGGCCTCCTGAATCAGTACCCGGACATCACCAAAGTCCATCATGGGGGCAAGCGTCACCGCTTCAATGCGGGCCCCCAGACTGCTGAGGACCTCGAGCGCGTGGGCAAGTGCCGCGGCCGCTTCCGGATGGGCCCGCAGGTCGGACTCGAAAAAGTGTCGCGGAACGCCAATGCGAATGTCTTTCAGATGCCCCACCAGCGCGGCTGCGAAATTGGCGACCGGTACGCGTGCGCTCGCGGGATCGGCCGGATCATGCCCCGCGATGGCCTGCAACAGGAGAGCGCAGTCGCGTGCGCTGCGCGCCATTGGGCCCGCGGTATCAAGGGCAGGCGAGAGCGCATAGATGCCGGATCGGCTGACGCGACCGTAGGTGGGTTTCAGACCCGTGACGCCGCAGAGTCCCGCTGGAATCCGGATCGAGCCACCGGTGTCGGTCCCCAGCGCGGCCGGGGCGAGGCCCCCCGCGAGCGCTGCGCCTGAACCGCTGCTTGAACCGCCACTGAAGTGCGCCAGATTCCAGGGGTTGCGCGCGGGCGGCCAGGGCAGATCCGTGGAGGGGCCGCCGTGCGCGAATTCGTGCGTGGCGGTCTTCCCCAGCAGCACGGCGCCCGCCTGTCGCAGCCGTCGCACGATGGTGGCATCGGCTGCAGGCTGATGCCCGATCAGGACCCGGGAGTGCGCCGTGGTGGGCATGTCGGCGGTGGCAATGATGTCCTTGATTGCGCAGGGCACGCCATGAAGTGGCCCCAGGTCGTGACCGACCGCAAGCTGCTCCTCGGCCGCACGCGCGCGAGCGAGCGCCGAATCGGCTGCAACATGGATGAACGCGTCGATTGGCTGGCCGGTTCCCTCGATACGCGCGAGAAGGGCTTGCGTCCAGTCAACCGGTGAAAGTTCGCGCGCGCGGATGAGCGCGGCACCCTCGGCGACGCCCAGCCAGGCGAGCGTGGACGGAGAACGGGCATCAGTGGTCATGGCAAAGCGGTTCCTGGTCGTCCCCAGCCGCCGGCGAGATTTTTCAGCAGCTGGTTGGTGGCGGTCAGCCTGCGACTGCGCGCATCCAGCAGGCTTCGTTCGACCGATAAGGCGGTGGTCTGCGCAGCCACCACGTTCAGATAGCTGACAGTGCCTGCGCGATACTGGTTGAGCGTGAGCTCGAGCGCACGGCGCGCCTCGATCAGCGACTCGGCGAGGAGCTCGGTCTGCCGCCTGAGCGCAGCGTTGAGCGCGAGGTTGTCCTCGACCTCCTGCATGGCCGAGAGCACCGTCTGTCGATATTGCGCCGAGGCCTGCTCGAGCGTGGCCTGTGCGCTTGCGACCGCCGCTCTGCGAGCACCCCCATCGAAAGCGGCGAGCGCAAGGCTGGGACCGATCGACCACGCGAGGGGCGGTACGGCGAGCAGGTCGGCGAGCGTGCTCGCGCGCAGACTGGTGTTTGCCCCCAGGGTGATGATCGGGAAAAAGGCGGCGGTTGATACA
The DNA here is from genome assembly GCA_009921765.1 of Betaproteobacteria bacterium. The sequence continues at coordinate 6,197 of RFXC01000109.1, forward strand.
CCCACCTGCGCGGCCGCTGCGACCGCACGTTTTTCGGCTGCGGCGATGTCGGGGCGACGGCGCAGCAACTCGGCCGGCAACTGCAGCGGCACCTCGGGCGGCTCGGGCAGGCCCCGGGCGGCGCTGACGTTCACCGCAGCCGGCATCTCACCTACAAGCACCGCGAGCGCGTTCTCCAGCAAGGCACGGCTGCCAGCGAGCTCGGCGGCCTGTGCCTGGGCGCTCTTCAGCTGGGTCTGGGCCTGCGCGACATCGGTGGCCGGAACGATCCCCACACGGTAGCGATCCTGGGTCATCTGAAGCGATCGCTGGTAGGCCTGGACCGTGTCGTCGAGGAGCGCCGACTGCGTCTGCACGGCGCGAAGCGAGAGCCAGGTCTGCGTGAGCGTGGCCTGAAGCGATAGCCGAAGCGCCTCGAGATCGAACTCGCTTGCCTCCAGCCGAGCCCGTGCCGCATCCACCTGCTGGCTCAGTCGGCCAAAAAGATCCAGCTCCCAGTTGACCGACAGCGAGGGGCCCATTGTGGTGGTGCCGCTGTCGTTGCGGGTTGCGACCAACCCGGCACCCGCACTGGGCAGGAGTGCCGCCCGGCTGGTGTCGATGGCAGCTTGTGCGATCCGGACCTGGGCCATGCTGGCAGCGAGATTCTGGTTGCCGTCGGGGAGCCTCTGCTGGAGCGCGTTCAGCGCGTCGTCGCCATAAAGTGACCACCAGTTTCGCGCAACCGCAACGCGCTCCGCCGCGGGCTTCAGCAATGCGGCATGCCTGAAGTCGGTGGGCAGTTCACGAACAGGTTGCGGGGCGCCGGAAGGCGGGGGCGTAGTGAGTCCGCAGCCCGCCAGGACGCTCAACGCGAGCAGGGCCATTGCGCCACGGGCAACGCGCAGCCGGCGATCAGAACGCAGCTTGAACACGCGGCAGCGGATCGTGGAATCAGATCGCATTTGGCTTCTCCGCTGCGACAGCCTCTGGTGCACGATGGGGCGCGCGCTGTCGGACGCTTGCAATTCGCGCTGCCAGTCGGCCGGCGGCGCTGCGCAGCCGATCGATGCCCACATACACCACGGGTGTGGTGTAGAGCGTGAGCGCCTGGCTGAGCACCAACCCGCCCAGCACTGAAATGCCCAGCGGCTGCCTGAGTTCTGCACCGTCGCCCGTGCCGATCGCAAGCGGGATGGCGCCGCAGAGCGCTGCAGCCGTAGTCATCATGATGGGCCGCAGTCGCGTTCGTGCGGCTGCGTACATCGCGGCGCCAGGCCCCAGACTCGAGCGGCGCTGCCGCGAGATGGCGAAATCGATCATGATGATGGCGTTTTTCTTCACGATGCCGATCAGCAAAATGACGCCGATCAGCGCAATCACCGAGAACTCGGTATTGAACCATTTCAGGGCAAGCAGCGCGCCCACACCCGCCGAGGGTAGCGTCGAGAGGATCGTGATCGGATGGATGAAGCTCTCATAGAGAATGCCCAGCACCAGATAGATGGCGATGATCGCTGCCAGAATGAGGACCGGCTGATTGTCCAGTGACTGCGCAAATGCGCGCGCGGTCCCCTGCAAGGTGCCGCGTATCGAGGCGGGTGCGCCGAGGGTGAGCATGGCGTCGCGAATCGCGGAATTGGCCTCTGACAGCGAGACCCCCGGCGCGAGATTGAAACTGATGGTCGAGGCGGGCGTACCCGACTGGTGCGATACCGATAACGGCGCTGCCGATTCCTCGATTCGGGCGAAATCGGTGAGCGGGATCCGCTCGCCCGTGCTTGAGATGAAGATCAGCGACTTGAGGGTCTCTGGGCTCTGCGTGAATTCGGGCGCGAGTTCGAGCACCACGCGATACTGGTTGAGCGGGTTGTAGATCACGCCGACCTGGCGCTGACCGAAGGCATTGTTGAGCGTGGCATCGATTGCGCGAACCGACAGTCCCAGACGCGCGATCGCATCGCGATCCAGAACGAGCGCGGTCTGTCGGCCCCTTTCCTGCACGTCGCTGTCGATGTCCACCAGTTCGGGCAGTCGGCTGAAGGCGCGCCGCACCCGGGGCTCCCATTGCCGAAGCTCCTCGATCTCGTCGGCCTGCAGCGTGAACTGGTACTGCGAACTTGCCTGACGGCCCCCCACTCTGATGTCCTGAACCGGCACCATGAACAGCGACGCACCGGGCTCGCGAGCCAGTCGCCCACGCAGCCGGCCCACCACGCGGTCGGCTGCCACCTGACGCTCGGCGAGCGGTTTCAGTGCGATGAACATCTGTGCGGAGTTGCGTGTGCCGCCACCCGTGAATCCGGTGACCGACTCCACTGCCGGGTCGGCGCGGACAATCTCGATGAAGCGATCAAGCCGGCCCTGCATGGCCTGAAACGAGGTGGCCTGATCGGCGCGGATAAAGCCGATGATCCGGCCAGTGTCCTGCTGAGGGAAGAAGCCCTTGGGGATGGTGGAGTAGAGGTGAAAGTTGAAAGCGATGACGCCCACCAGCGCCATGAGCACCAGCGGTTGGTAGCGAAGCGCCCAGGCGAGCGACCGGCGATAGCCCCGCACAGCAAGCGTTGCCGGCAGGCGCAGCCACCGGGCGAGCCGACCCTGCGGGCGCCGGGGCGCGCGGGGCTTGAGCAGCATGGCGCACATCATGGGCGTGGTGCTGAGCGAGATCAGCATCGAGACCAGGATGGCGGCAGTCATCACGATTGCGAATTCGCGAAACAGCCGGCCGATGATGCCGCCCATCAGCAGAATGGGGATGAACACCGCAACCAGCGAAATGCTGATCGACACCACGGTGAACGCCACTTCGCGCACGCCGGCGAGGCTTGCCTCGAGCACGCTGCGGCCGCGTTCGATATGCCGGGCGATGTTCTCGAGCACCACGATGGCATCGTCCACCACAAAACCGGTGGCCACGATCAGCGCCATCAGCGAGATATTGTTCAGGCTGAGCCCTGCCCACTGCATGATCACGAAGGTGCCAGCCAGCGATACCGGCACCGCGATGCTGGGAATGATCGTTGCGCGAAGGCTTCTCAGGGACAGAAACACCACCACGAACACGAGTGCGATCGAGATCATCAGGGTGCGCTGCATCTCGCGAAGCGAGGCGCGGATGGTGGGCGAACGGTCGGAGACCACCTTGAGGTCGATGGCGGCAGGGATCGAGGCCTGCAGCCACGGAATCAGCGCGCGCACGCGATCCACCGCCTCGATGATGTTCGCATCGGGCTGCTTGTAGAGCATGAGCACCACCGCGGGGCGGCCGTCAGCGACCCCGTAGTTGCGCAGGTCCTGAACCGAATCGGTCACGCTCGCCACATCCTGCAAACGCACGGCGTTGCCGCTGCGCCAGCGCACGATGAGCGGCGCATAGTCGGCCGCGGTCTTGGCCTGGTCGTTGGCGTCGATCTGCCACTGCCGGGTGGCATCCTCGATCATGCCTTTCGGACGGTTGCCGTTGGCGGCCACCACCGCCATCCGGATGTCCTCGAGCGAAATGCCGGTGGCGGCCAGGCGGTTGGGGTCGGCCTGGATCCGTACCGCCGGGAGCGCACCGCCACCGATCACCACATTGCCGATGCCGTCGACCTGGGCGAGCCGTTGTGCGAGCACCGTGGAGGCTGCGTCATACATCTGCCCGCGTGACAGGGTGGCCGAGGTGAGTGCAACGATCATGATCGGCGCATCCGCAGGGTTCACCTTCCGGTACGACGGATTCGACGGCATGTCGGTGGGGAGCAAGGTGCGGGCAGCGTTGATCGCCGCCTGGACCTCGCGTGCGGCGGCGTTGATATCGCGTTTGAGTTCGAACTGCACGGTTACACGGGTGCTGCCCAGCGAGGAACTCGAGGTGATTTCGGTGACCCCGGCAATCGCCCCGAGCGTGCGCTCAAGCGGCGCGGCAACGCTCTTCGCCATGGTCTCCGGGCTTGCGCCGGGCAGGGATGCCGAGACCGAGATGGTGGGAAAGTCCACCCGCGGAAGCGGTGCGATGGGTAGTGACAACCAGGCCAGCCAACCCGCGAGCGCAATGCCGATGGTGAGCAGCGTGGTGGCCACCGGCCGTTGGACGAACAGCGCGAACGGGTTGGCAGGGGAAAACATGGTCAACCCTGCGCCTTGTCAGAGGCTGCGCCGGGCGCTGCGAGCGAGGCAAACGCCAGGTAGATCACTGGCGTGGTGAAGAGCGTCAGAAGCTGACTCACAATCAGACCGCCCACCATGGTGACGCCAAGCGGATGACGCAGCTCGCTTCCCCAGCCGTCGCCCAGCATGAGTGGGAGTGCGCCAAGGAGTGCAGCAAGCGTGGTCATGAGAATGGGCCGGAACCGCAGCAGACACGCCTGGCGGATTGCATCGTGCGGCGACAGTCCCTCTTCGCGTTCAGCCTCGAGGGCGAAGTCGATCATCATGATCGCGTTTTTCTTGACGATCCCGATCAGCAGAATGATGCCGATCACCGCGATGATGTCCAGGTCGAGTCTGGCCATGAGCAGGGCTGCGAGTGCGCCGAGGGCGGCCGAAGGCAGCGTCGACAGAATCGTCACCGGATGAATGAAACTCTCGTAGAGCACGCCGAGCACGATGTACATGGTGATGACCGCGGCAAGAATCAGCCACAGCGTGTCGGAGAGCGATGCCTGGAAGGCGAGTGCTGCGCCCTGGAAACCGGTTTCGATGCTGGCTGGCAGCGCTGCACGATCGATTTCCTCGCGAATCGCGCCCACTGCTGCACCAAGCGATACCCCTGGCGCAGTGTTGAATGACACGGTCACGGCGGGAAACTGGCCGACATGGTTGATCGCGAGAAGCCCTGGCCGCTCGACAATTCGGGCAACGGCCGACAGCGGCACGGGCGCACCGGCGGTGGAGGCAACCTGGAGCTGGGCAAGCGCCTCGAGCCCCACACGGTGACGGGGCGCCACCTCGATTACGACGCGATACTGATTCGACTGCGTGAACATGGTGGAGATCAGGCGCTGGCCAAAGGCGTTATAGAGCGCGCTGTCGATACCTGCCACGCTCACCCCCAGACGGGCGGCAGCGGCCCGATCGATCTCCACAAACGCGCGCAGGCCCCGGTCGAGCAGGTCGGTAGCCACATCGGCGAGTTCGCTTCGCGCCTGGAGACGCTCGAGGAGTTTTTGTGCGCCTGCGCGCAACGTTGTGTCATCGGGCGAGGACATCAGCAGCTGGTACTGGGTACGGGATACCCGCTCTTCGGTTGTCAGGTCCTGAACCGGCTGAAGATAAAGCGTCACGCCTGTGACCGCGCGGCTCGCATCGGTGATGCGCCGGATGATGTCGCTCACGTTTGCGCCATTCCGTTCTTGCCGGGGCTTGAGGTTGATCAGCATCCGGCCGGTGTTGAGCGTGGTGTTGGCGCCGTCTATGCCAATGAACGAGGACAGGCTTAGAACGGCCGGGTCGGCAAGCACGATCTCTGCGAGTTGCTGTTGCCGTTCGGCCATGGCTGCAAACGATGTGGCCTGCGTGGCCTCGGTGGTGGCCTGGAGAAGACCCGTGTCCTGCACAGGGAAAAAGCCCTTGGGTACCGCAAAATACAGTGCGCCTGTGGCGGCTATGGTTGCCACAAAAGCGCAGAGCGTGAGGGTGCGGTGCGCGAGCACGCGGTCAAGCAGACGACCGTATCCGGCAATCAGTGCGTCGAAAAATCGTCCGGTCGCCTGGTAGAGCGCGCCGTGGTCGCTTTCACGGCTTGCGCGCAGGAGCCGCGCGCAGAGCATGGGCGTCAGGGTGAGCGACACCACCGCCGAAATGAGAATGGCAACGGCGAGCGTGATCGCGAATTCATGGAAGAGCCGGCCCACCACGTCGCCCATGAAGAGCAGCGGGATCAGCACGGCGATGAGGGATACGGTGAGCGAGATGATGGTAAAGCCGATCTCGCGCGCGCCCTGAAGCGCGGCCGCAAGCGGTGCCATGCCGCGCTCCACATGACGCGCGATGTTCTCGATCATGACGATGGCATCGTCGACCACGAACCCGGTGGCGATGGTGAGCGCCATCAGCGTGAGCGTGTTGACCGAAAAGCCGGCGAGATGCATGACCGCGAAGGTGCCGACCAGCGACAGCGGCACCGCCACACTCGGGATCATGGTGGCGGTCGCGCTGCGGAGGAAAACGAAGATCACGGCAACCACCAGGCCGACTGCGAGGAGCAGCTCGCTCTGCGTGTCGCTCACCGAGGCTCGAATCGTGACGGTTCGGTCGGTAAGAATCTGCAGATCGGTGGAAGCGGGGAGCGTGGATTGCAGTCTGGGCAGGAGCGCACGCACCCGGTCGGCGGTCTCGATCACATTTGCGCCGGGCTGGCGATGAATATTGAGAATCACTGCCGGCGTGCGGTCGGCCCATGCCGCCAGCCGGATGTTCTCGGCGTCTTCCACCACATCGGCGACGTCGCCCAGTCGCAGTGCGTTGCCGTTTCGCCAGGCGAGGATCAGCCGCGCGTAGTCGGGCGCGGAGCGGATCTGATCGTTCGCGTCGATGGTGGATGCCTGCGCGGGGCCGTCAAAGCTGCCCTTGGGCTGGTTGACATTGGCTGCCGCAATGGCAGTGCGAATGTCATCCGAGGACAGCTTGGCCGCGGCGAGCGCATTCGGATTGATCTGGATACGAATGGCCGGTCGCAAGCCCCCGGAAATCGATACCACGCCCACCCCGGCTACCTGCGAAAGCTTGGGCGCAAGCCGGTTTTCCACCAGATCGTTGAGACGGATGGGCGCAAGGGACGGCGAACTGAGCGCAAGCGTCAGAATGGGTGCGTCGGCCGGATTGAACTTGCGGTAGATCGGCGGCATGGGCAGGTCGGTCGGGAGCAGATTGCTCGCGGCGTTGATCGCTGCCTGCACCTGCTGTTCGGCCACTTCGAGCGGCAGGTTCAGCAGGAACCTGAGCGTGATCACCGAGGCCCCGCCCGAGCTGATCGACGACATCTGTGCGAGTCCTGGCATCTGGCCGAACTGGCGCTCGAGCGGCGCGGTGACCGACGAGGTCATCACATCGGGGCCGGCGCCAGGGTGAAGCGTGGTGACCTGGATGGTGGGGAAGTCGACCTCCGGGAGCGCCGAGACGGGCAGCATCCGCCAGGCCAGCGCGCCTGCAATCAGGACGGCCACCATCAGCAGCGTGGTCGCCACCGGCCGCAGAATGAACAGGCGCGACAGATTCATGGCGGGCGTTGGCAGGCGCTCAGCCGCCCTGCTGCTGGCGACGTCGCTCGCGCATCTGTTCGATGAAGGTTTGCCGCTCGTCAGGGCTCATTTTCATGAAGCGCTCCTGCTGCTCGGGCGGCAGGCGGTCGAGCCAGGGTGGGCGGTCGGCCGGCGGTGTCCCGGCCGCGGGGGCTGTGCCCGGGGCGGCTGCTGCACCTGAAGCGGGTGCGGAGCCCGGGGCAGGCGATGCCCCCGCCGCAGGCGTTGCACTG